>JAKSOY010000083.1 GCA_024405255.1 Kiritimatiellia bacterium | reverse complement strand
ACAGGCATTCGCCTCCGTCTTCAATCTCGTACCGACGGAAAACCAGAAAGGCCTCAGACGGTAGCCGTCCCCCCATGGTGGGGACTGTCCCCAAGGGGGGCGACGGGCAGACCGAAAGGGACAGTCCCTTTGTAATGGGGGACAGTCCCTTTGAAAGGGGGCGTTTCTGCTTGGGGACAGTCCCGTGACTATGCTTGGGGACAGTCCCATGTCTATGGGGATGGGGGATAGAGTGTTAGTTCGTTTTTGGCATGTGTTGGCGCGTTCAAATCGTGTGGATTATGCTATAATATCAACATCGACCCGTGGGGTCGTGGAGGAGTTGTTCTTGGTTTGGACTGTCTGGGCGGGTCAATGGGTGATGTCTTGGCTTAAAGCGCAGGTGGAACGATCGCGAGACCTCGGTGAGATTTCTGAAGGGCATCAACGTTAAATGAGGAATGAAACATGATGATGGCAACATTGCTTCTGGCGGCTACGGTGGCGAATCCTGTCGCTTCCGTCAATACGGGCATTGGATCGATCAGCCATATGCTGGTACCGACGTTTCGCACGGTACAGCGTCCGAATGCGATGTATCGGTTCAATGGTCCTGCTGGACAGTACACCGAACATCAGGTGGGCGGACTCTGGCTGCACAACCCGGGACACCGCGACCAGCCGGTCTTTCGCGTGTTTGAGACAACGACCTGGGATCAGGAACATGCGACGCCTTATTCGTATGACATCTTTCTCGAGAAGCCGCAGGTGAAGTTCTCCCTCGCGCCAGGCGAGCGGGGCGGCGTGGCGGAATTTGCCTTTGAAGGTGCGTCCCGTGAAATTGTTCTGGGACTGAAGGACCGGTCGGGTTCGCTGTCCGTACAGGGGGCGGTTCTGGATGGCGTTGACGTCTTTCACGGGATGCGTGGCTGTCAGGCGAAGGTCTACCTGCGGGGTGTATTCGATACACTGCCGATTGCCGCCGACAAACGTGGAAGCCGTCTCGTGTTGAGATTCGCCGCCGACGTGCGTACCGTTCGGATGCGATTCGCCGTTTCCTATCTGTCGGTTGAACAGGCGCAGCGGAATCTCGAGGCGGAAATAGCGGACTTCGACTTGGCCGCCGTCGCGGCGGGTGCGAAGAAGCGCTGGAACGACGTTCTTTCGCAGATCGAGGTCGAAGGCGGTACCGAAGACGAACGGAAGGTCTTCTACACGGCTCTTTGGCGTTGTCACGAACGTATGACCGATATTACCGAGGCGGGTGGGCTTTACCTCGGGTATGACGGCCAGCCGCATCAGGTGCCGGCCGGTATGCGGCACTATACGGACGACTGGATCTGGGATACGTTCCGTGCGGCGCACCCGCTGATGACGATCTTGCATCCGAAAGCCGAAGGCGAGAAACTGGCATCGTACATCCGGATGGCTGAACAGGATCCCGATCATTGGGTTCCCGTTTTCCCAGGGGTCGCGGGCGACCGCCATTGCATGGTCAATCGCCATATCATCATTTCGTTCCTCGACGCCTGGCGCAAGGGCATCCGCAACTTCGATCTGAAGAAGGGATTCGAGCTGCAGCACCATACCGAAGAGACGGAATCGCTCATTCCCTGGCATCGGGGTCCCTTGACGGAACTCGACCATTTCTACAAGCAGCACGGGTACTATCCAAGTTTGCGTCCGAACGAGAAAGAAACCGTCAATGGCGTCCAGACGGGTTGGGAACGGCGTCAGTCGGTGTCCGTCACGCAAGGTGCTTCCTACGACGCCTGGTCGATGGCGGAGATCGCGCGGGAACTCGGTGCGGACGCTTCGCTTGTCGAGATGTACACCACACGGGCGAAGGGCTATCGTGCGCTGTGGAATGCGAAGACGCAGTTCTTCCATCCCAAGGATGCCGAGGGACATTTCATCGAACCGTTCGACTACGATGTCTGCGGCGGCTATGGTGCGCGCAACTATTTCACCGAGAACAACGCCTGGACGTACATCTGGGATGTGCAGCATGATCTGGACGGATTGCTCGCGCTCTTCGGTTCGAAGGAAGCGATGAGTGCGAAGCTTGATCTGATGCTCACGAAGAACGTGCCTTGCAAGTGGCAGTTCACCTCCCAGATGCCGGACGGCTGCACGGGGCTTATGGGCTCGTTCACAATGGCCAACGAACCGGCGTTCCATATCCCGTATCTCTATAACTTCTGCGGCGAACCGAAGAAGACGCAGAAGTTCGTACGCAAGACGCTGGACTGCTGGTTCCGAAACGACCGCATGGGGATGTGCGGCGATGAAGACGGCGGCGGGATGAGCGCGTATGCGGTCTTTTCGATGATGGGGTTCTATCCTGTGACACCTGGTCGTCCTGAATACCAGTGGGGAAGCCCTGTGTTCACGAAGGTGACGATCCACCAGGAGAATGGATGCGACTTTGTGCTGGAGGCGAAGAATGCGAGCGCGGATGCCAAGTACTTTACGCCGCCGTCGCCGCTTCGCCATGCCGACATCGTTGCCGGTCGGCACATCTCCCTGGAGATGAAGACGCGGTGACCCGACTGCGTGGATGGGAGAAGTCGCGTTAAACATTGGAGGAACGTTCAAATGGAAGTCACCCATTGGACTGGTCGATTGGGAATTCTGGGACTCACGCGTGCGGAAGCGTGAACGTTTCCGCACCCAGGGCGAACCCCGGTAGAGGCGCTTTCGTTCCCGACGTGTTGTTTCGAATTGACGTGGACAAAGAATGTAATAGGAGCCCAAAATGAAAATTAAAACAGTTTTTGCAGGAGCATTGGTTTGGTTGGCGGTGACAGTCCTGGCGGCGGTGCCGTCGGTGGGTCTGGACGAACTTGAGGTTGACTGGATCGCGCAGGATGGCGCAATCCCCACGAACATGACCCACGCGGCCTGGCGCGCCCAGAAACTCGCGCGTCGCGCTGAACGCCTGAAGCCGGTGTTGGCGATTTCCAAGAAGTGGGTCTACTGCCGCCACTATGTGCAGGGGGGAACGACCTTCTTCAACGCCTTCGAGCTTTCCGACGCGCAAAATAGGCGGACCTGGGTCGGTTGCGGTTCCTCGATCTGCCTCGCCGAGTATTCGCCCGACGGGCTGTGGAAGGAGACGACCCTGCTCGCCGACAAGGTGGGCTGCTATCGCGATGTGGATGTCTCGCCGGACGGCAAGCGGCTGTTGTTCTCCTTCAAGGCGAGCGACCGTGGAGACGACTTCCACCTCTACGAAATGGACCTTGCTACGCGCAAGGTGAAGCAGCTCACGTTCGGACTCGGCGTCGCCGATGTGGAAGGGTGCTATCTGGCCGACGGCTGCATTCTCTTCTGTTCTTCACGCTGCATCCAGACGGTGGACTGTTTCTGGAACGAGGTCTGCAACCTCTATCGTATCGACGCCGACGGCTCGCACATGACGCGCATCACCTATGACCAGGTGCACGACTACTATCCCACGACCACATGGGACGGACGCATCTTCTACACGCGCTGGGAATACAACGACCGATCGCAGATCTATCCCCAGCCGCTCTTCGCGATGAATCCGGACGGTACCAATCAACGCGCCGTCTACGGTGGAAATTCCTGGTTTCCCAACACCATCATCCATGCGCGCGCCGTGCCGAACAGCCCGCTGTTCTTTGCAATCGGCACGGGACACCATTCACGCCAGCCCGGCGAGCTGATGCGGTTCGACCCGCGTGAAGGACGCGAGGAGACTTCGGGTTGCTGGGAGGTGGCACCGCTGCGACGCGCGAAGTTCGTGAAACTCGACAGTCCCTTCGGACAGTCGGGTCCGATTGCCGCCTATCCGTATCCGGTGGACGAAAACGGCGTGGTGCTCGCGTTCCTGCCCCAAGGCTGGAAGGGCGTGGACCGCGTACGAACGCCTTTCGGATTCTATTGGACGAATGTGCATGGCGCGCGCGAGCTGCTGGTGGGCAAGGCCGGTAAACTCGGCATCGGGCGTCCCGTGCCGGTGTGCGTGCGTTCGCTCCCGCAGCGGCCTTCGAAAGTGGCGAATGAACAGCTCACGACGGGTGTCTTCGCGATTCGCGACGTGTACGAGGGACAGTCGATGAAGGGTGTCCCGCGCGGGCTGGTGAAGTCGATGCGCGTGTCGTCCTTCACCTATCGCGCGGCGGGCATCGGGCATACGGGCAATCGCGGTCCGGGCGGTGCGGGCCTTTCCAGTTCGCCGCCCGCGATCGGCGGAGGCGCGTGGATCGCGAAGGTCGTGCTGGGCGAAGTGCCCGTGGCGCCGGACGGTTCGGTGGCCTTCCGCGCCCCGGCGCGCACGCCGCTCTACTTCACGCTGCTTGACGGGAAGGGACGTCTTGTGCAGACCATGCGCAGCTGGACGATGCTGCAGCCGGGCGAGACGGCCAGTTGCGTGGGGTGCCATGAGTCGATCAACCAGGCTCCCGACTTCAAGCAGCAAGGTCTGGCGGTGAATGCGCAGGCGCTTCAGGAAGTGAAGATGCCCCTGCGCGGTTTCAGCTACCTTCGTGAAGTACAGCCGATCCTCGAGCGGCGTTGCGTGGGGTGCCACAATCCGTTGAGAAACCCCAAGATCCCCGACCTCACGGCGACATTCGTCGCCGATCCGCGGGGACAGAAGTTCTGGACGAAGTCCTACATCAACCTCACCCATGCCCGTTTGGACGGGGCGAAGCCACCGCAGCTTCCTTCGTTCGTGGGCAATCCCGCGCATCCCGTGCTTAACTGGGTCGATTCGGGGTCTGTCCCCACGCTGCTGCCGCCGTTGTGGCGTGGATCGGCTAGAAGCAGGCTCTTTACCGAGATGCTTGACAAAGGCCATGGTCGCGGCATCACGCCCGGAGAAGTCCGCACACTGGCCTGCTGGGTCGACCTGGGGGTGCCGTTCTGCGCGACTTACGACGAAGGGGCGAATTGGTCACCGAAGGACTGGGGATTCTGGGATTCCCGTGTGAGAAAGCGGGAACGGTTCCGTACCGAGGGCGAACCGCGGAATTAACGCATGCCGCCACCTGCGGATGGTGCGATCAAATCGGCGATTTCCCCGTAAGATGTCGACTTCTTCTCCGTTTAACAACTAGAGGATATAGTAGTTGTTAATTTAAAGGAGAAGAAGTGTGAATCTTGTTGTTGTTGGGCTTGTGTGCGGCATTGTCGTGCTGGCAGGCGGCATTTTGTGTCTCGTCTGCCCGCTTATCGCCGCCCGTACCGAGCTGGCGCGGAAGAAGTTCGTGGACGAAGAACTTGAGGCGGTGAAACGGGAGGCGCTTGCGGCGCAGACACGGGCTCTGGAGGATCGCTTTTCCGCGCTTGCGGCGAAACTGCTGGACGAAAAGCAGCAGGCGCTGGTCGGACGCAACAGCGAGCGGATGGGGCAGTTGTTCGGTGATCTGAAGGAGAAACTGCAAAAGTATGAGGACGAAGTCGTCGCCGCGCGGAAGGCGACGGAGGTCAGTGCGCACGCGATGGCGAATGACGTGAAGATGTTGAACGAATTTGCCACGAAGGCGCAGCAGTTTACGGCGGCGTTGATCGGCGGCAACAAAATCCAGGGGAATCAGGGCGAACAGATTCTGGCGCGGGTGTTGGAACAGAGCGGTTTCCAGCTGGGGCGCGAGTACGACCTGCAGGTGGGCACGGCAGGCGATGGCGGGCGGCCGGATGTCTGCATCTACGATGCGCGGAACAAGTCCGTCATCTACATCGATGCCAAGATGAACATCAAGGACTACATCGAAGCGTACAACCTGCCGGATGAGACCGTCGAGAACCGGCGTGTCAAGAAGGCGATGCTCCGGAAGCATGTGACGAGCATTCGCACGCAGATCGACGGACTCGCCGCCCGACGCTATGCGGAATCGATTGTCCCACCGCGTGAAGGCTATGCCAATCTGCCGCTCGTGGCGATGTTCTGTCCGTTCAATGCGGTCTTGGAGGCCGCACTGTCGGAAGACCCGACATTGATGGCGTATGCGTTCAAGAAGAACATCGTTTTGGTGACGCCGACAACGCTCTGGGGGTATCTGTGGTTGATCGCCTCGGGGTGGAAACGCGTCGAGACCGAGAAGAAGTACGAGGAGATTCAAGCGCTTGGCGGTGTGGTCGTCGACAAGGTCAATGCGCTGCTTCAGGAGATTGAAAACATGGGACAGGCGTTGACGAATGCCACGGCGGCCTACGAAAATCTCAAGAAGCACGCCGGCGACAGCGGACAGAAATCGGTCAAGCGGGCCGCCCAGGCGTTGCTCGAGTACGGTGTGATGCCGAAACGCGAGGTTCGGCAGGTGACGAAATCGTCATCTCCTGCGCTGTGAAACCTTGTCAACATCCCGGAATTATGTCATAATGTCAAGGAACAAAGGAATAATATAATGTGATGAATCTCTCTCAGGTCTATTTGAATCCTCGACGGAAGCTGGTCGACGAAGTTGTGGACTGGTTGTGTCGCGAGGAACGGGTCCGGCTTGTGGACGGTGCGCATTCATTGTCGCACCTGATGGTGATTGTGCCGACGGCTCAGTCGGGGCGCAATTTGCGTCTGGCGCTCGCAAAGACGGCGGCGGCAAAAGGGTGGGGAGGAATCCTGCCGCCGAAAGTCGTCCAGCCAATGCAGATCATCAACCCCGCAGATGAGTCGTTTGCGACCGCCTCGATCGTTCAGCTTCGCGCGGCGTTTCTGAAGTTCCTTTCGGAACGCCCTCGACGCAGGATGGTCGACGGACAGACCGTTCTCACGGAATGGAACAACCTGTTTCGTCCTGAGTTCATTCTCGATTTCAAATCTCACCTTGCCTTCCTTGATCAGTTGAACGACATCTGGCGCGTGCTGGCCGGCGGGGGACTCTTGATGCGCGAGGTCGCGGAGAACGAGAGGGCGGCCGAGGTTCTGGCGGCCGCGCACGGAGACGAGACTGCGCGCTGGGAACAGTTGGCTGAATTCGAAACGGCGTTTTTCGAATTCCTTCACGCGCAAGGACTTCGCCCTGAAGTGGAGAGCATCCATCTGGCCAAATTTTCGGCCAAAGCGCTGCCGGATGAAATCGAGGAGGTCGTTCTGCCGGGACTCGTCGATCCGGTTGCCGTCGTCTACGATGTCCTTCGGCAGCAACGCGATACACTGAAGGTCAACGTTCTCATTTCGGCCGAAGCCGCCGATGCGGACAAATTCGATGAATGGGGACGTCCCAAGACCGAGGCGTGGACGGGGCGGAACAGTCCCGTGCTGACGGGTATCCGCGACGTCGATGTGGTGCGGACGGGAACGGATACAGCCCTCGCGAAGCGCCTTGTGTCGGATTTCCCGCGTGTTGAGGCTGAACAAGCCCTCCCTTCGCTTGGACTGTGCGACGAGGATCTCTTCCCTGAACTTTCGGCCGCATTTTTGAATGTTGGGTACGAACTTCACAATCCCGAGCGGCATGTTCTTTCGTCCTCTTCGTTGGGGCGGATCGTCGACAACCTCATCACGTTGTATCAGGCCCGCACGAAAGAATTCCCCTGGGACCCGGTTGTGGCTCTTCTCCGTGAAAACGATGTCATCAAGCCCTTGCTGAATGCCGTGCCGAAAGACGAGAAGGGGGAATGTCCAAGACGGGGCGCTGTACTGGAGGGGCTCGACATTTGCCGAAACGTTTTCCTGCCGCGGACTTTGCCATCGTCCTGTCGGTTCGACGAAACACGCTTGCAGAAATTCGAGCGCGGGCCGGTTGCCGCGTTCTGCCAGGCAGCAAGGGCGTTGACGGCTTTCATCCATGCGGCGCTCGCGGAAGGAAATGGCGGTTCGGCAGCAGGATTCGTCCGAGGCATGCTGCAACGAATCTACGCGGGTCGTTCCTTGGGAACGGATGAAGGCGCGAAGGAGTTTCAGGCGGCGGTCGGGGCCGTGCGGAATGTGCTGGATCAGTTCAACGATGAAAAAGTCGTCGGACTCGGTTTGCCGGAAAACGCGCTTACCGGTCTCCTGCGCAAGACGATGGCCGAAGCTTCTTATTCTCTCGAACCCGATTCGCGGATGGCCTTACGCACGGAGGGATGGCTTGAACTGGCCTGGAGCGATGCGGACAAGATCGCGCTTGCCGGATTCAACGAGGGGTCTGTCCCCGATTCTGTGACGGGACATGCCTTTCTGCCGGGTTCGCTTCGAAACGCGCTCGACTTGACGTCCAATGACCAACGACTTGCGCGCGATACCTACCTTTTGAAGTCTCTTCTAGATGCGCGTGCAAGTACGCCGGGCACCGTTCGCGTCTATCTTTCGCAGACGAACATTGCGGGCGATGTCCATCGGCCGTCACGCCTTCTGTTCCTTGTGGACGAGGCTGATTTGGCGATGCGAACGAAACAGCTCTTCGGGGAATTGCCGCCTGAATCGGCGCAGCCGGGCCGTCGAATCGCACCTGGCTGGCTGCCCGATCTTCCGAACGAGGTGCCGCCGTATGGAAAGACGGCGCAATATCCTCTGGGCCGTTTTTCGGCATCCGCGATTGATGCGTGGTTGAAGTGTCCGTTCACCTATCTCTTCGAGTGCGGCCTTGGCATGAGAGTCGTTGAAGAGAAGTCGGAATTGGAGGCAAACGATTTTGGAACATTGATCCACAAGGCACTGGAACAGTACGCACTCGAGCAACTGGATCGTACGGCACGAGGATTGGCACAACTTCACGAGGTTGAAGACATTCAAGCTTCGTTGTCGCGGATCCTACAGACTTTGCGGCAGACTTTCGGTCCTCGCCAGAGCGTCAATGTGCGTCTCCAGCTTGATGCCGCGGCGGAACGGCTATATTGCTTCGCACAGATTCAGGCGATGTGGGCGCAGCAGGGATGGGTCATTGCCCAGAAACCTGAATACGACTTCGTCGTTCGGCCCTTTGAAGGCGAACCTGACTGCGATGTCCCCGTGCGGGGATCGGTCGACCGCATTGACTACAAGGAAGGCTTCGGTTATCGAATCATCGACTACAAGACCTGGGACAAGAGATCCGGGGCCCAGGGGCGAATCGTCAAGAAGGGTGTCCTTCAGGCGCAGCATGCGGCTCGCCTGCATCTGCCGGTCCTCAAGCCGGAGGAGGAAGAAAAGAAGCGCGCGCGTTTCCTGACGATACAGCCCTTCCTTTATGGGAAGTGCCTAGAAAAGGCCGACCCCGAGACTTTTGCGGGGAACATCGCCGATTACTGCTATGTGATCCTCGGCAAGACGGAAAACGATATGGCTGTTCTGGGTAGTTCCGAAGATCAGGGCCGTTTTGAGGCGGCGAAACGGGGGAAGCTTGTTTTGTCCGAGCATGTGAACGTCGCGTTGGAGACGGCGCGTACGGCGATCCGGCGAATCCGCGGGAACTTCTTCTGGCCACCGGGTCCGACGGAGGAATGGAAGCGACATGTGAAGGACGTGCTGACCTATTCGCCGGAAGGGGATTTCCGCGAAGGGACTCCGTGGCGTGATGCGCAGGAGGAAAAGCTGGCCGCACTCAACGGGGAGGTGCAGGGATGAAACAGAATCTGATCATTCGAGCTTCGGCTGGTACGGGGAAGACCTTTTCGCTGGCCACGCGTTTCATCGGGTTGATGGTCCTGCAAGATGCGGCACCTGAACGAATCCTGGCTTTGACGTTCTCCCGCGCGGCCGCACAGGAAATCTACATGAAGCTTCTCGAACGCCTGTGGAAGGCGGCCTTGAGCGACCAAGGCGCGGCGGCAGAACGAGAGATCCTCTGCGCGAAACTGACGGAGGAGGAACGGACCTGGGCCGCCGGGAAGGATTTTTCCCGTGCTCGATTTGCCGAAGTCCTGCGCCGTGTCATTGCCGTTCAGCACCGTGGAACCATTGCGACGCTCGACAGCTTCATCCTTCGAATCGTTCGAAGCTTCCCGCTGGAAATGGGTTTCCAGAACGTCGTCGACGTGTTGGACGGATTCGGCGAGACGCGCGCGCTTGCCGAATCGCGCGCGGCCTTGATGGCACGCGAAGACGAGGCGCGCGACTTCATGGACGCCTACAAGACGGTCACGGCGGGACAATTCGTCCGAACCTGTTCCAAAACGCTGGACGATGCGCTCAGCGGATGGCGCGACTTCGCATTTGCCAACCGCCAGAAAATCAAGGACTGGACGCCTGCGACAATGCGTGCGGCGCTGGGCGTTGCGGCGAGTCCTCAGCGTCCGGATGCCACAGGCCTTGCGGCGAACGGAAACAATGCGGGGCTGTTTGTCAAGTTCGTGGAGCATGTCAATGCGTTCACGGTGAACAATGCCATCGTCCCCGACAATAAAATGGGCGAGATGGTTGCGTTCCTGATTGCGCATCCCGACACCACGGTCTTTGAATATGAGACTGAGGGTGGCAAGCGGAAACCGCAGCACAAGGTCTGCGACTGCGGCGAAGCGGGTGCGGAATATGTGCGTGCAGGCGTCAAATACATGCTTGATCTTAAGCTTGGACACATCATCGATGTCGTTGCGGCGAAACTTGTTCTTTGTCGTCTGATCGAGCAGGAGTATGATGAAACGACGCGTCGCCGCGGCCAGTTGACGTTTGCGGATTTCACAGACTGCCAGGCCGTCGCGGAAGATTCCGAGGATGCGCTGCTGCTCGAAAATCTCCAGTTCAGAATGGATTCGCAGTTCGACCATTGGGCACTTGACGAGTTTCAGGATACGAGCGAACTTCAGTGGAAGTGTCTCAAGCGCCTCGTTCGTGAAGCCGCGCAACCCGGTGGTGGACGGACCGTGATGACGGTCGGCGACTTGAAGCAGTCCATCTACACCTGGCGCGGCGGAAATGACGCACCGTTCACTGAGATGATGGACGAGTGGGGCGAGTTCCGGGGCGAATATGGCGAAATCGTACCGAATGCCATCTCGTATCGCTATGAAAAGAACACGGCAGATTTCATCAACCGTGTCTTTGGACCGGAGAATATCCGCGAAGGCGGTGTATTGAGTGATGTCTGTGCGCCGGCAATCAATCGGTGGCTGGCGGAGAATTGCTGGATACCGCATGAGCCGGATCAACGCAATGGACGTCCGAAAGACGGGGATTACGTCGAGGTGATCGCCGTGCCCAAACCCGAGCCGGAGCAATCGGACGACGAGTCGGATGAGGACAGCAGTGCCGCGTTGAAAATCCTGATGCCCAAAATCTGCGATCGCGTGGCGGACCTCTGGGAGGCGCACGAGGCTTCTCGGAGTACGGAGACAATCGGCATTCTGGTACGGGGGAATAAGGATGGGGCGGCTCTGGCGGAAGAATTGCGAGCCCGTCATCTTCCTGTCGTCTGGGAAGGCATGAGCGCAGTGATGGATGCGCCTGCCGTCAAGGTCGTTCTCCAGTTGCTGTGGCTGTCGGAACATCCTCAGGACCGCTTTGCGTGGAAGGTCGTGAATGATCTCTTCCCTGTTCGGAAGGCCGTTTTCCCGGAGTTGACACATCCCGAGAAGGTCTCGCAGGAAATGTCCGGAATGCTCTCGCGCCTGGGATTGTCACGTGCGCTCAAGGAGGTTGTCGCTCGGATCTGTTCCGCGCCGGACAAGCCGGACCCGCGTTCGATCATCCGGCTTGAAGGTCTTGTCCGCGAGGCGGTTGCCTACGAACGTCGTGCTGAAGCGACTGCGGGGATGAGCCGCTTCATCGACTATCTTCTTGCTTCTGCAGGACGTGAAGTGTCGAATTCACCTCATGTCATACGGATCTTGACAATCCATCGTTCAAAAGGCTTGACGCTTGATCACGTGATCGTCCCGATTGTGGAGACGGGGCGGATCGATTCGATTGTCAAACCGCGTAGAGGTACGCCGCTTTTCGGCGAGGGATGGGCCCTCTCGTCTCTTCCGGAAGACGAGGTGCAGTTGAATCCGCAGACTGCGGCGGCTTGGCGAGAGGCGGCAAACGAACGCGTGATGGAACAGCTGCGCCTCAACTATGTTGCATTGACACGGGCCCGGAAATCGACGCATGTCTTTATTTGCGAAGACGAACACGGTTCGTGCGTCCAGTTCCGTGACCTTTTGCTGAAACCATTTGAAGAGGAGACTCCACGGGAGTGTCCTTACGGTAAACTCATTTGCGAATTTGGAACGATGCCGCCGTTTCAACAGAAGACGGTCGAAGAGACGGTGTCCGCAGCCTGGGTCCATGCGTCCGGCGATACGCGTACGACTCACCGGTCGCCCTCGACCGAGCTGGGGGAAATTGGACGGGGCGGCAGAACGGGTGCAACCGAGTTGTTCGCCGCGGGAAGTTCCGCAGCTGAGAGGGGAAGCTCCGCACACGCAGATTTCGCGGCGGTGGGCTGGATTGATCCGGCTGCGCCGAAGAACGAAACCGAGCGGTGGATTCTTGCTCACGCGTGGCGTTCGGCTTTTGTTCGAACACCCGAGATGTCCGGGCTTTGGCGGGAACGGTCGTATGAGTTCTTTGACGATGGTGTTTGGGAGACGGGACAGTTCGACCGTGTCGTTTTCTGGAACGACGGAACGGTCCGGAAAGCGGTGATCTACGACTTCAAGACGAATGCAAAACAGGAAGGCGAAACACTCGAAGCTTTCCAGAGTCGTCTGAAAGCCCACTACCAAAGGCAGATGGATCTGTATGCTGCGTCGCTTTCCGCCTTGACGGGCCTTCCTCTTTCCGCCATTGAAAAAAAATTGCTGCTCGCAGCCACGGGGACCGTCCTGGATTTGTGAAAATGACAGCCTGACGAATGGGGCCAGCCCATTTTACGCGACTTGAAAAATAACACTTTTGATTGTTCGCTCCCCTTGAATATGGTAGAATAGTTTCACACGACTTAAAAGGAAACTTATGAAAAAGCTTATGTTTGCATTCGCGGCGATGTCCGCATTGATGTGTGCAGCCTATACGCAGGCTCCGGTTGGCCTCAAAACCCCGTGGGGCGAGAAGGTGACGCCGACGAACGCGTGGCGTGAATATCCGCGTCCGCAGATGGTACGTGGCAATTGGACGAACCTCAACGGTCTGTGGCAGTATGCGGTGACGAAGAATGCGCCAGGTTGCCCGTCCGTGTGGGATGGCGAGATTCTTGTGCCGTTCGTCATCGAGAGCTCGCTCTCGGGCGTGGGGCGTCTCCTGGAACCGTCCGAACAGCTGTGGTACAAGCGCACGTTCACGGCGAATGTGAAGCCGGGCGAGCGGTTGCTGCTTCACTTTGAACAGGCGGACTTCCGTGCGATGGTGTATGTGAACGGACGTCAGGCGGATATCCCGCACGAAGGCGGACAGATGCCGTTCACCTACGATGTGACGGATCTCGTGAAGGCGGGTGAGAACGAACTCGTCGTGTCCATTTGGGATCCGACGACGGACTTCATCGGTTCCACCGGCAAGCAGGTGTTCCGTCCGGGCGGCTGCATGTACACGCGTTCGAGCGGCATCGGCGGCACGGTGTGGATGGAAACGGTGCCGGAGACGTATCTGACGGACTACAAGGTCACGACGGACATTGACGCCGGCACGGTGAGCGTGACCCTTGCCGGCGCGGGCAACCTTTCGGAAGCGGAAGCGACGGTGACGGTGCGCAAGGACGGTCAGCAACTGGCTGTCGGCAAGATGAAGGCGTGGGGCAAGCCGGTGACGCTCAAGCTGCCGCAGCCGATTGCGCTGTGGAGCCCGGAATCGCCCGCCCTCTACGACCTTGAGATCGTCTTCAAGGACGACGAGACCGACAAGAAGGACGTCGTGCGCGGCTACTTCGGCATGCGCAAGATCGAGATGAAGAAGGACCCGAACGGTGTGCTGCGTCTCTATTTCAACAACAAGATGCGGTTCATCATCGGAACGCTCGACCAGGGCTGGTGGCCGGATGGCCTGTTGACGCCGCCGTCGGATGAGGCGATGGCGTATGACATCAAGGCCCTCAAGGAGATGGGTTTCGACATGATGCGCAAGCACATCAAGGTCGAACCTCGCCGCTACTACTACCTCTGCGACAAGCTCGGTTTGCTCGTGATGCAGGATATGCCCTCGGGGGCTGGCGACGCGACGAAGCGTTATGGCTTCTACCGTGCCGAACTGAAGCAGATGATCGACCACCTCTACAATTCGCCGTCGATCATTGCCTGGATCCCGTACAACGAAGGTTGGGGCCAGCCGGGCGAATTCCTCTCGCACGCGACGCTCGTGTGGACCCAGCAGTACGACCCCACCCGCATTGTGGACGGTCCGTCGGGTGCGCATGACTTCGAAGGCGGTGACGTGTGGCGTCCATTCCATCACACCCAGCACAAGCCGGCCGGGGTTGAAGAGGCGGCCGACCTCGTGGACCGCCACGACTACGCCGTGACGCCGGGCATGTTCAAGGTCAATCCGCGTCGTGCGAGCTTCCTCGGCGAATTCGGCGGTATTGGCTGCCGCGTGGAAGGCCATCTGTGGACGGCAAAGGCGTGGGGCTACGGCAATACGGGCAAGGATGCGGATCGTTCGTTCGTTGAAAACAAGTTCATCACCCTGATGGATCATGTGGCGATGATGGCGACGCGCGGCCTTACCGGCAGCGTCTATACGCAGACGACGGACGTCGAAGCCGAAATCAACGGCCTCATCACCTACGACCGTAAGGTCGTGAAGTTCAATCCGAAGGCTTTGGCCGCAGTCCATGATCGCGTGCGCAAGGCGGCTGAAGTCGGCATGACGCCGAGAACGCAGCTGCCGGTTTTGAAGCGCCTCGATTCGGATCCGAAGGCCTGGGCTTGGACCACGGAGGCTCCGGGCGCGGGCTGGGAACAACCGGCGTTCAACGATGCGGCCTGGGCGCGTTCGGCGGGTGGCTTCGGCAATAAGCAGATCATGGTGGATCATCCGAATGCGAAGGTGACCACGGAGTGGACGACGAAGAATATCTGGCTGCGCCGCACGTTCACCTACACGGCGCCCGAGAAGGAGGTCCTGCAGGTCGTGTTCGACCTCTTCCACGACGAAGATACCGAGATCTATCTCAACGGTGTGCGTTTGGTCGCGGTGAAGGGCTACAACAACGACTGGGAGCCGGTGGCGGTTCCGGCGGCGGCTTTCCTTGCCGCTGTGAAGCCGGGCAAGAATACGCTCGCCGTGCATGTCCGTCAGAATGACGGTGGCCAGTACATCGACTTGGGCATTGGCTTGGACGTGGCCAAGTAAGGACGAAAGGACATCTGTAAAATGGCAGGTGAAATCAAGTACAAGCGTATTCTGCTGAAGCTGTCGGGTGAAGTTCTGAAAAACAACGAAACGGGCGACTCGATCGATGCCACCCGTCTCGCCTTCATGGCCGAACGCGTGAAGAAGATTCACGCGCTCGGTGTGGAGGTCGGTATCGTGCTGGGCGGCGGCAACATCTTCCGCGGCCTTTCGGGTGCGAAGAACGGTGTCAACCGCGTGGTGGGCGACTCGATGGGCATGCTGGCGACGATCATCAATGGTCTTGCGATGATGAACGCGCTTGAATCCATTGGCGTGCCGGCGCGCGTGATGACGGCGATTGAAATGCCGAAGCTGGCAGAACCGTACATCCAGCGCCGTGCGCTGCGTCACTTCGAGAAGGGCCGCGTTTGCATCTTTGCGTGCGGCACGGGCAACCCGTTCTTCTCGACCGATTCCGCCGCCGCGCTGCGTGCGAGCGAAATCGGTGCGGATGCGCTGTTGAAGGCGACGAAGGTCGACGGCATCTATACCGCCGACCCGAAGAAGGATCCGCAGGCGACGAAGTACGACGCGCTCAAGTATGAGACCGCGCTTGAGAAGCGTCTGAAAGTCATGGATTCTGCGGCCTTTGCCCTCTGCATGGATAACAACATCCCGATCGTCGTCTTCGATTTCTTCGACGGCGATGCGCTGGAGCGTGTCGTGAGAGGCGAAGCCGTCGGTACGATTGTCAGTTAAGCGCATGGAACCGAGACGCTACAAAATCATTCTGGCCTATGACGGCACGGCGTATTCAGGTTATCAGTTTCAGGATAACGGGATTTCCGTGCAGCAGCGGTTGGAAGAGACGCTGACGTTTCTGAATCAGGCGCCGGTGCGCGTCTTCGGTTCCAGCCGAACGGATGCGGGCGTGCACGCGAAGGGGTTCGTAGCCCACTTCGATCTCGTGCAGCCCATTCCGCCGGCGAATCTCGTGCGGGCGATGAATACGCGCCTGCCGCCCGATATTCGCGTGATGAAGGCGTCGTATGCGCGTCCCGATTTTGATGCCCGCAAATCGGCGAAGGGAAAGGAGTATCGGTACTTCGTGTACAATGCCTCGATCCTTCCGCCGCATCTTGCCCCGTATTGGACCTTCTGCCATCGCCCGCTTGACCTCGCGGCGATGCAGAACGCGGCCGCTCGTTTCGTGGGACGTCACGATTTTGTTTCGTTTGCGGCGAATCCCCATCGCGATCTGGAGACGACCGTACGGACCATCTTCGCATTCACGGTGAAGAAGTCGGGGCCGCGTGTCGTGTTCAGCGTGAAGGGCGATGGTTTCCTCTACAAGCAGGTCCGGTCGATGGTTGGCTTTCTTTTGACGGTTGGCAAGGGCGGGGAGAAGCCCGAGGCCGTAACCGAACTTCTGGAGGCGGCAACGCCCCGTACGGCACGTGTCGAAACGGCGCCGGGCAAGGGATTGTTCCTCTGGCGGGTATGGTATCGCGAACAGAAGGATTCACAACAGTAGCCGAACTCGGCTCAACGTGTAAAGG
>JAKSOY010000082.1 GCA_024405255.1 Kiritimatiellia bacterium | reverse complement strand
GGGATTGGCGAGCAGCGTCCAGGCCGACGCGCCCGACCCGACCCCGGCGACGGTGGCGGTTCCGGGCGAAGCCGTGTACTGTCCGCTCACGTAGAAGGGCTTGGTCAGGTCCGCGCCTTGGCCGCAGCGCACCAGCCACAATCCAAGACCGCAGGCGAGAGTGCGTTCGCCGGCGGCAGGCGGTTCGGCAAGCGTCTGTCCGTCCTTCCCCTTGACAAGCGTCTTGACGGGCTGCCATGTACCGTTCTCGTCGACCGACCAGGCCTCGTAGACGCCGTCGGGCTTCACGGCCATCAACGTGTCGCCAACCACCAAGTTGCGCGTCTTCACCAGCGCGGCGACGTCGATCGGATGCGTGTCGTCCTTGGCGAAACCGACCCACGGCACGTTGACGATCGTGTTCGTCGCGCCCGAATCGATCTCCAGAAGCCCGCCGATCTGGGCGCTCGTCACCGCCGCAGCCGACGAAAGGGCTAGCGTGGCCAAAGGAAGAACAAGCGACGCGAGACGCGAGACAAGCGCGATACTTGAGACATGAAACATAAGACTCTCCTTTTTCAATCAGACAATCAGTCAATCAAACAAACCGATCAATCGAACAATCCGAACAATCGAACAATCAAACAATCCGAACAATCAAACAAACCGAACAATCCGAACAATCGAACAATCCGAACAATCAAACAAACCGAACAATCCGAACAATCGAACAATCGAACAATCGAACAATCGAACAATCCTCAGTTCCGCTTCACCTGATAGAAGCCCGTCTTCTCCTTCGCGGGCACCACCAGAATCACGTCCTCGCCGACGACGCCGTTCTTCGGCTCCTCCGCAGCGTTCGCACCGTTCCGCGCCGCCTCGGGCGTCGCGCCGGCGGTGGCGTTGTACTGCAGATACGGCACGGTGTCGCCGAGCGTGAGATACACCCTGTCGCCGGCCTTCCGAAGGGCCTTGATCTGCGGCCGGGGCGTGCCGGCGGGAATCGCCGTCATGTCGAACGCACCTATCGCACCATCGGCCCGTGCGCCGACCCAAGTGCCGCCACGACCAGGAACGCAAACAAACAGAATTTTTTCATCGTATTCACCTTTGGGGCTTTTGATTTACCTTACATTTCAGACCTCGCTTTACTTCCCGGTAAAACGCCTATCAGCAACTTCATTTCATTCTCCGTTAGATAGATTAGACAACTTGGAAAATACACCGCCTATTATATCAAGCCCGCCAGGCCGAAACGAGGTACAGAAACAGCCTAAAAAGCCCCCCCCTCTCGCCGTCTGGCACCGAGCGGCGAATCGCCAAACTGCGACTTCAGTTCTTAAGGGGCGCAGGGGCGGAGGGGAATTCAACCACGGAACACACGGAATACACGGACTGCGACCGTGCCCCGCACCCGACACGACACCCTCGGCACTTCCGTGTTCTCCGTGTCTTCCGTGGAGGAACCTCCAACCTACCAAACGCGCCGCGAAATTTCCTTACGGCGGTGGATGCCGAGTTTCTCGTAGAGAGTGCTCACCAGATTTCGGACGCGCGAAAAGGAAATTCCCAACCGTTCGGCAATTTGCTTATAGCCGCAATCCGCCATCAGCAGATGCGCCAACTGGGTCTCGCGCGGCGAAAGCATCTCTTCTCGTTGTTCGCCCGTGAAGCGGTTTCTGAATTTCTGCAGGTTGCGAAAATAGTCCGGCGACTGGCGGCGAATCTTTGTCAGCAATTCCGGCGCCTCATCGACCAGCGCCCGTTCGAGCAGTGTACGAGGTCCCAGCGGCTGGTCGAGAAACGGCAGCGTGATGTCCAGTATCTGCGCCTGTTGCACGCATTGCCGATACCGCTCAAACGCCGCCTCGCGCGCACCCAGATTTTCCAGGGAAATCGCACAGACAAGATGAAGCCAGCCCCGAAACAGACTCATCCAATGATCTTGTTCGCAGAAATTCAACAGGGTCGCAGCTCCGGCATAGACAGCCCGCCATTCCTCTCGAAGGAAGAGAAGCCGCACGCCCAAACAACCACCCCCAAACCGTTCTTCCAAGGGCAGATGGTGAAAATTGAACTGCTCGAACCAGCTCGGCAAAGTTCCCTGTTCACCAAGGAAAAGCTGAAGAAAAATCAGTGCGACCCCACCGATGTCCGATCGCGTGCGAATCGCGTTCACAGCTTCGTCAAATGTCGGAACATCACCGGCACCAACCGCTCCGATCACCTGTACACCCAGACCAAATGCATGAGGACCGAATTCTTCCTGCATTTTTCGGGCCAATACGAGTCCATGGGCGAACTCACCGCGCGCAAGGGCCAGACACGCCTTGTGTCTCGCAAAGTCCTCCGCCTCTCTCGTTCTCGCCTCCATGTCCATAGACTCTTCTCACATCCGTCCTTTTCCATCTCGACCGATCACCACACCAGTGGTTCAAGTTCGGTGCGCGAATGGATATTAAGACTCGTATAAATCGAACAGACAAGAATGTTGACACGCCCAATCGAAACGCCCATATTGCGGGCGATCTCCTTGTATGAGCAACCCCGCTTGAGCGCGGCTGCAACATAGAACTCACGTGGCGTCAAGTTTTCAACCAAATGCTCTTTCGCAATTTGATTATGGAATCTGACAAGCGCCTGAAGGTATCCCTTGGTCGCCTTCTTGACTTTGTTGTGCAAAGGATTGGACTGTTCCGACAAGACTTTCATCAAACAGGAACGGTTGCTAAACGAGAGGCCGAGAAACGGGCGGACCCACCCATGTTCACAGGATTCTTCGGCCATTTTCCGAAACCAATGTTCCCTCTCATCCGTCTTACCAAGCTCTTGGCAAAATTGGGCATGCGTTCGCTTCAGATACAAATCGAGAAGCCCGTTTTCAGGAAGACCGCATTCAAGATTGAGAATTGTCCGCCCCGAAAAGTAGCCACTTTGGAAATCACCCCGATTGCGACAGAGCAGCATCTCGACGTAGATCGCCAGTGCACGCCATTCACGTGGAAGATGCGAGATATCCGGCAAGTCCACCTGGTCATCCCCGTCGAGTTGAACGTGAAGAACATGGCACACCCACATCTTCAAAAGATCCGTCCCACAAGTGGCCCAAGGACGTTTACACCACGTCGGATAATTCTGCAGATCCTTCCAGACCTGTGCAAACAACACAGGCGCATTGTTTCCGATTGCCCCCAACAAGGCGCAGCGCGCAGCCGGCAGAAAGCACACCTCGTCTTTGGCGAAGCGAATGTAGAATGCAAAAACGTCTGTGAAATCACCTTGCTCAATTTGCAATTCAGCTTCAGCAATCTGCGCCAATTTCTCGTCCAACGAAGATCGTTCTTCTTCGTAGACGAGTGGTCTCAGCCAGATTTCCAGCTCATTCTGCAAATCTTCAACCATAGGGCCTCCAGGCGGATCTCCATTCAATTGTCCCCTGGAACGAAAATGCAAAAGAAAATCAGGGGCCTCTTCCCTTGCCGGAATACGGCCACCCGAAACGAAGAGCGGCGCACTTCCAAATCCAGTTCGTTCAGGGAGATTTTCCCCGAACTCGACGGCGGAAGTCTTCGGCCCTCCACCTGAATTGAAAAGATCGATCAAGGCCTTTCTCCTGCACCTTGATTTCGCACGACCGATACGAGCGGTGAGGATTATATCAAAACCATTCCTCGAGGACAAGCTCCAAAACGACACGATCAGAAAAGCGTCATTTGCGAGACGGGACCGAAACTGCGGCGATGTTCGGGACAGGGTCCGAGCTTTTTGAGCGCCGCGAGATGCGCGGGCGTGGGATAGCCTTTGTGTTTCGCAAAACCATAGCCGGGATAAAGCGCCTCAAGGCGCAGACAATCCGCATCACGCGCCGTCTTCGCCAGAATCGACGCCGCGGCGATGAAAAGCGAACGCGCATCGCCCTTCACGAGATTCTGGGACGGAAACGGCAACGTCGGCACCGCGAGTCCGTCCACCAGAATGGAAAGTTTCGTCGCACCCGCCTTCTCCGCGACGCCAAGCGCCGCCCGACGCATCGCGAGATGCGTCGCGCGCAGAATGTTGAGCCGGTCGATTTCCGCCGGCGAAGCCGAGGCGATGCTCCAGATGCACCCGGGCGTGGACTTGATGACCGCCGCGAGCGCCTCGCGCTTCTTCTCGGTCAGTTTCTTCGAATCGTTGACGCCCGCCCACGCACCCGCGAGCAAAGCATCCGCCTGAGCGAGCGGCACCGTCACGGCCGCCGCATAGACGCCCCCGACAAGAGGTCCGCGCCCCGCTTCGTCGATGCCCATCACGACATCGCCCGCTGCATGTTCGAACTCGAGCGAGACGGCCATCATCCCTCCACGACAGACTTCACCTGCGCCGCCGTGAGGCCTTTCAGCAACAGGCGTTTCGTCTTGGAGGTCTCGCCGCCCTTGAATACGACGGCGCTCTTCGGAAGATCGAACGCATCCGCCAGCGTTTCGACCAGTTCTTTGTTCGCCTTGCCGTCAACCGGCGCCGAGCGGATGCGAACCTTCACCGCGTCGCCCAAAATCCCGTCAAGGCCCGCCTTCGATGAACGCGGCTGTGCCTTGACGTTGAGGACGATCCCCTCGGGCGACTCGGTAAAATACATTAGAGACGAACCTTGAATCCGCGATCCGCGAGGAACTTCTTGAGTTCGGGAATCGCGATGAGGTTGAAGTGGAACACGCTCGCGCCGAGCAGCACCGTCGCGCCCGCTTCCGCGGCTTCCGCGAAGTGCTCCATCGTTCCGGCGCCGCCGGAGGCCACCACGTCGGCCGTCGTCACCGCACGGATCTGGCGGATGAGCGGCAGGTCGAAGCCCGTACGCGCACCGTCCGTCGACTTCGACGTCGGAAGAATGCAGGTCACGCCATAGCCGTTCACCTGCTTTGTCCACTCGAGCGCGTCTTTGCCCGTCGCCGTGCGACCGCCGTCGATGAACACTTCGTAGCCGCTCGGCATCGCCGCATTCTGCGCGACGTCGATCGCCACCGTCACCTTGCCCGCGCCGAATTCCTTGATCATCTCGCCGATGAGTTCCGGCTTGCGGAACACGGCGGACGATGTCGAAACCTTGTCCGCGCCGGCCTTGAGCACCTCTTCGGCCGCCGCGACCGAGTTGATGCCGCCGCCCATCGTGAACGGCACGGTCTTGACCGCCGCGACTTTCTTCACGACTTCGAGCATGGTCGCACGACCCTGCACCGTCGCCGTGATATCCAGCATTGCGATTTCATCTGCGCCAGCAGCGCAGTACGCCTGACAGCACGCGACCGGATCGCCTGCGTCCTTAATGTCAACAAAGTTGACGCCCTTCACCACGCGCCCATTCATCATATCAAGGCACGGCATAATAACCAATGGCTTGTCCATACGGAACTCCTTTTGTCCTAGGGCGTAGATTATACCAAAACACACCCCTTCCGCGCGAGTGAATGTTTAAAAAATCGTCAGGGACTCACGGAGTGTCGACTTGGCGCACGTCGCGGAAGTCGACGTGGTTGCGCAGGTCGAGCAGCGGACGCGCCTTGATGATTTCCGCCATCAGACGCTGATAGTCAGGATCTTCCGGCCCCGAGAAAATGCCGCGTTCCACCCCGCGCGCGAACCAGGCATTCCGTTCCGGATGGTCGTAGCGCACGTAGAACTGGTACGGCAGCGGCACGTGTTTCTTCCGTTCGATTTCGGATTTGACGGCATCGAGCGCCGCCGGATAGACGCGACGGCAGCCGCGCAGCTTCGGCTGCTTCGATTGCGAGGTGCCGTAGAACGGCACGTTGAGGTCGATCCACAAGTGGATGCGCAGCCGTTCGTCGTCCGTCAGCTTGACGCGCGGCTTCCCTCCGCGGTCGGGATGGCCCGAGGCGACGACACGCGAGAGCAGGCTCGCCGGACTCCCCCAGAACTTGGGCGTGATCCAGAGGATGTTCTCCTCAAGGCAGTTGAGCGTGGGAATCCAGCTCGTGTAGGGATTGCGTCCGAACCGCGCCATGTCGGGTCCCACATCGCCGCCGCTTTCCGCGCCCGTGCCCAGACGCGCCAAGTTCTCGTAGGACACGCAGAAATAGTCCGTGCGGTCGCCCGTGAGTTCAGGTTCGGGCGCGCCCTTCTCGCCGCTGTGGCACTTGATGCAGTGGCGGTCGAACACCGGCTGCACCACGCGCAGGTAGCTGAAGCCGTCCTTCGCGCCCCACGAGGGTTCCTTCAGCGGTGCGGCCGGACGCTGCGCGGCAAGCGACTTGCCGATCTGCGTGGGCGAGATGGACACGTAGTTGCGGTCCGCATGGCAGCCGATGCAGCTCTGGCGCTCGCCCGGCATGAAGTGCGTGAACGTGCGCATGCGCTGGACGGCGCGTCCTTCCGCATCGAGCGGCAGGAAGTAGATCGGCACCCCGGCCGGTGCCAGGAAGTGGGCGCTGCCGTCGGCCTCGACATCCGCAAAACCCCACACGCGCTTCGGCGCGTAGGTGGCACCGCAGCTCACCACCGGGAACTGGAAGCCGAACTGGCGCTGGCTCGTTTCGCTGCGGATGTCCTTCTCCATCTCCTGTACGATCGCGAGTCGCTTCACCTCGCCCGGCTTCACGTGGCCTTCGAGTCCGATGCGGACATCCTGGACCACGATTTCCGCCAGCGGCGCAGCCTTCGGGTCCAGCAGCGGCGCACGCCGCATCACCGGCTTCGCACGCGGCGCGAGCGGCATCGGCGAATACCAGCCGAGCGAGTCCCCGCCTTTCGCCAGTACCACCTGCACCTCGGCGGAATCCATCCGGCGCAACTGGATTTCACCCGCCTTCGACACGAGATAGCGATTGCGGTCGATCGGATAGGGCGTCGTGTAGGGTCCCCGCACGCGGTTGCCGCGCAAGCCGCTCCCCACGGGCGCGACAGACACTTCGGGCGTGAGGTTGCGGATCGCCTCCTGCGCGTTGCCGCCTTTCGCCACGTCGATGAGACCGATGGCGCCGCTGCACGGTCCGTTATGCGCCGTCATCACGCAGAGGTAGTGTCCCGGACGCTCCGGCACATCGTGTGCGAACATGAACGTCGCCGGCGAGAGCACCCGGTTGCCGAAGACGCCCGAAAGGCCCGTGCCGTCCGCCTGAATGGCCCAGAGGCTCTGGATCGGAATCGCCGGACGGTCCACATATTCCCAACGGCTGTACAGCACACGTCCGTCGCTCATCACGGACGGCGTGAAGTCGGTCAGATAGTTCGCCGAAATCCGCGTCACGTTCTGTCCGTCGCCATCGGCCCGGTAGAGGACGGGCGAGGTCGATACCCAGCAGTACGCGAACGCGGGCTTGCGGTCGCTTGTGAAGACGATGCCGCCATCCGGCAGCCAGCAGGCGTTCTGGTTGTTGCACGGACCCGAAATGACACGCGTCAGATTCTGTCCGTCGACGTCGATGCGCCAAATGGCAAACGGCTCTCGCATCGTCCGCTTCCAGCTGAAGAGGATCTGGCGGCCGTCATACGAAACCTGCGCATCGAGGATGACGCCTTCGGACGCATCCACGAGTCGACGCGTCGTCGCCGAAACCGGATCGCAGATGAAAAGGCCGCCCCCCTTCGACAGGCCCTCCACATGATAGGTGTAGACATGCGTCGGATGAAGCGAGGCGCGCTTCACGACCACGATCGGACCCAAGGCCGCCTGCGGACGTACGGGCGCAGACCAGGACGACGCCGCACCCTTCGTATCGACGGCGCGCACGGCATACTCGCTCGTCCGTGCATCGAACGTCTCGTGCCACATCGCCTCGTGCACGCCCGTCGCACACACCGTCCAGGCCGTCGTGCCGACCGTGCGCCGGCGGATGTCGTAGGTCACTTCGCCCGTCGTCGAACCGAACTTCAGCGCGGCCCCCGTCGCCGAGGCGGCGGCCGAGTGAATGACCGGTGTCACCGGCACGGGTGCACCGCTCGTCTTGACAAGTTCCATTCCCGCCAGCTGCGGATGGTCCACGACGCAGGTGAAATCAAGCGCCAGAACGCCATCCGGCTGCGGCTTGATGTTCTTGAACACGCGCACGCTCGCCACATTGCGGCCGCCGCCCTGCGCGACCGAATCGAGCGGCGGCGTCTGCTTCTCGCCGTTGATCGCCAACGTCGTCACGCGCTGGTTCGCCTCGGGATAAAAGGCCTCGGCGCAGTAGAGGCGCAGCTCGTACGTCACCGCAGGATCCAGATTCGGCAGACGGTAGTTGAGCGCGTTGACCGTACCTTCCGCATACCGCGCACTTTGGAACACCTCCTGCGGCACCGCATACGGAATCTTCTCCACGCCGCTGACCGGCGTGCGGAAATTCGGATCGCGAAACGCCGACGGCAGTCCGATCTCACGATGGTCATCCGGCGCGAAGCGTCCGTGCCGCACCGGATCGAATCCCGCATTGAGCGCATAGACCGTATAGCCCACCTCGGCACCGCCCGCCGCAACGACAGGCGCCACCACACCGACTAGCACTAAAGCCAGAAGTGACAGTTTGATTTTCATGACACTATTATACCCGATTCAGCGAAAGAAGTCAAAATCGCCGCTGGCGGTCATCGGTCAGCGGTCGGAACCTGAACGCACGTCGCGGAAGTCGACGTGGTTGCGCAGGTCGAGTTGGGGACGTGCCTTGAGGATTTCATCCATCAGGCGCTTGTAGTCGGGATCCTCCGGACCCGAGAAGATGCCGCGTTCCACGCCGCGCACGAACCACGCGTTCCGTTCCGGACGGTCGTACCGCACGTAGAACTGGTACGGCAGCGGCACGCCCTTCTTCTTTTCGATGTCGCGGCACACGGCCGCAAGCGAGGCGGGAAACACCTTGCGGCAACCGCGCAGCTTCGGCTGCCGCGACTGCGAGGTGCCGTAGAACGGCACGTTGAGGTCGATCCACAAGTGGATGCGCAACCGCTCGTCGTCCGTCAGGTTCACACGCTTCTTGCCCGTCACATCGGGATGGCCCGCCGCGACGATCCACGAGAGGCGGCTCGCGTGACTTCCCCAGAACTTGGGACGGATCCAGAGGATGTTCTCCTCGAGGTTGTTGTAGGTGGGGATCCAGCTCGTGTAGGGGTTGCGTCCGAAACGCGCCATGTCGGGCGGCTGGTGGTCGCGGTCGTCTTCCGCCGCCGTTCCCTTGCGCGCCAGGTTTTCATAGGCGACATTGAAGTAATCCGTACGGTCGCCCGTGAGCTCGGGCTCGGGCGCTTCGGGTTCGCCGCTGTGGCAGCGCACGCAGTGGCGGTCGAGCACGGGCTGCACCACGCGCACGAAGCTGAAGCCGTCCTTCGCGCCCCACGACGGCGGCACCAGCGGCGCGGCCGGACGCTGCGCGGCAAGCGACTTCCCGATCTGCGTGGGCGAGATGGACACGTAGTTGCGGTCCGCATGGCACCCGATGCAGCTCTGCTTTTCACCCGGCATGAAGTGCGTAAACGTGCGCATGCGCTGAACCGCCCGCCCTTCCGCATCGAGCGGCAGGAAGTAGATGGGCTTACCTGAGGGCACGAGGAAATGGGCGCTGCCGTCGCGCTCCACCTCGGCGAACCCCAACACGCGTTTGGAGGCGTAAGTGGCGCCGCAGCTCACCACGGGGAACTGCACGCCGAATTGGCGCAGGTAGTTTTCCGCGCGGATGTCCTTCTCCATCTCCTGCACGACGACGAGCCGTTTCACTTCGCCCGGCGCCACATATTTTTCAAGACCGATGCGCACGTCCTGCACCACGACTTCCGCCAAGGGCGCAATCTTCGGATCAAGCGTGGAGGCCCGCTTTACCGCCGGAAGCGGACGCGGCGCGAGCGGCATCGGCGAATACCAGCCAAGTCCGCAGCTGCGTCCTGCAAGAACCGTGACGACCGCCGGCGAATCAAATGCCCGAAGCTGAATCTCGCCCGCCCGCGACACGAGGTAACGATCACGGTCGAGCGGATACGGCGTCGTGTAGGGTCCGTAGATCTGCTCGCCGCGGATGCCGCTCCCCACGGGCGCCACAAAAATCTCGGGCGTGAGGTTGCGGATCGCCGCCTGCGCGTTACCGCCCTTCGTGATGTCGATGAGACCCAACGCCCCAGCACAGGCGATACTCCCCCGATAGAAGCAGCCATGCGAGGTCATCACGCAGAGGAACTGTCCAGGACGACCCGGCACATCATGCGCGAACATGAACGTGGCGGGCGAGAGGACGCGATTGCCGAAGACGCCCGAAAGTCCCGTGCCGTCCGGCTGGATCGCCCAAAGCGACTGGATCGGAATCGCGGGACGATCCACGTATTCCCAGCGACTGAAGAGGATGCGCCCGTCGTTCATCACGGAAGGCGTGAAGTCCGTGAGATAGTTCGCCGACAGCCGCGTCACGTTCTTGCCGTCGCCGTCGGCCCGGTAGAGCACGGGCGAGGTGGAGGTCCAGCAGTAGGCAAAGGCGGGTTTGCGGTCCGACGTAAAGGCGACGCCGCCATCCGGCAGCCAGCAGGCGTTCTGGTTGTTGCTGCAGCCGCCCACCACCTGAACGAGTCCCGTGCCGTCGGCATTGATGCGCCAAATTGAAAACGGCTCCTTCATCGTCCGTTTCCAGCTGAAGAGAATCTGCGTCCCGTCATAGGAAACCTGCGCATCGAGGATGACGCCCTTGTCGGCGTTCACAAGTTCGCGCGCGTCTCCCGAAACGGGATCGTACACGTAGAGTCCGCCGCCGGGGGACAGTCCCTCCACGTGGTAGGTGTAGACATGGCTCGGACGCAGCCGCGCGTGGGACACGACCACGATCGGTCCAATGCCCGGCGTGACGGCAATTGCGTTCGACCACGGGGACGCCGTGTGACGCACCGGATCGACGGCCCGGACGGCATACTCAAGTCCGGCCGTCCCAGTCGCATCGCACCACACGTTCGCGGCGACACCGGATGCGCACGTCTCCCACGCGCCCCCTTGCACCTGGCGCCGCCGTACGTCGTAGACGACATCCCCCGTCGTGGAACCGATGCCCAGACGAACGCCCGTGCGCTCAAGCGCCGCGCAATGAAGCACAGGCTGCACCGGTACGCCGCCGTTCTTTTCAACGACTTCAAGCCCCACGACATGCGGATAGTCGACGACCGGCTTGAGGTCGATGGCGAGGACGCCGTCCGCGCGAGGCGAAATTCCGGAATAGACATGCGCGGAGGCATGGTCCTTCCCGCCGCCCGAGGCAAACGGATCGAGCCGCGCCTCCTTCAGCACGCCATTGATCGAGACCGACATCACACGCGTCGTCGGCGTCTCGTAGTAGGCCTCGAGACTGTAAAGACGAACATCGTAGGTCTTCTTCGGATCAAGATGCGGCAGACGGTAGTTGAGACCCTGATTGTGCCAGCGTCCACTGAGGAAAACCGCCTCGGGAACGGCCGGGACGATCTTCTCGAGTCCGTACACCTTGGTGAAGCTCGGATCGCGATATGCCGCCGGCAAGCCGACATCGCGATGATCGTCGGGCGCGAAACGTCCGTACCGCGCCCGATCGAAGCCGGCATTCAGGGCATAGACCGTGTAGTCTTCCGCGGCATTCGCCGCCACCACGGCGAACACCGACAGAAACAGAAAGAACCGTCTGACGCGCATAGGAGCCGCTTACTTGACGCGCAGCACGGTCAGGCTGCAGGCAGGAACGGTGTAGGTGCCGTCGAGCGTGCATTCGCTCGTCTGCGGTTTCGCGACATCGGGTGCCTCGCGCCGGTTGTCGTCGAGCTTCTTGCCGGCCAGCGTGATTACGGACGCCTTGCCCTTCAGGTTGATCTTCACCTCGCGCGGCTCTTCAAGCGCGTTGACCAGCTTGACGATCGTCTCGCCGCCAGCCGTGGTGCCCGCGCAGGCGTAGAAGCGGTTCTCGTCGCTCAGCGCCACCGGCAGCTCGCGGTCCGGACGATTCGTCGAGAACATCTTCTGCACGTAGTAGTTGGGCGTCGCCCACGTTCTCACGCCGTCGTACCAGATCAAGTTCGGCGACCACTGCGTGTGGTCGAAACGCGCGAAGAGCGGCGCGTAGCTCGCCATCCGCACGACATCGCAGTTGCGCTCGAAGCCGGTCATCGCCGCCGCTTCGCAGATGGCGCTCCAGAGCACATTGGGACGGAATCCCGGCCGCACGCTGAAGTGGCACGCATACTCGCCCGCGTACACGAGCGGCTTGGTCGTGCGATCGTATTTGTCATAGCGGTGCGCCGAATTGAGGAACCATTCCGGCGAACGATAGTAGTGCTCGTCCACAAGGTCTGCGCTTTCACGCGTCGCCCGCTTCCACCCATAGTCGAAATTCTTGCCGTCCGGGGCGGGTCCCACGCTGCCGACGACCGTGATCTCGGGATGCTTCGCACGGAAGGCCTTGACGATCGGCTCGCAGCGGTCCCAGAATTCCGGTCCCCAGTTTTCGTTGCCGATGCCGATCTTCTTCAGGTTGAACGGCTGGGGATGCCCCATCTCGGCACGGACCTTGCCCCACTTCGTATCGACGCCGCCGTTGGCGAATTCCACCAGGTCGAGAATCGCCTGCGTGAAATAGTCGACGTCCTTCACGCTGCAGAACGACGTCGGACGCTGATACTGGCAGGTCAAGCCCGCCAGGCAGATCGGCAGCGGTTCCGCGCCGATTTCCTCGCACAGCCGGAAGAACTCGTAGTAGCCGACGTCATAGGTCTGCCAGTAGCCCCAGCGGTTCCAATTGCACTCGCGGCGCTCGCGCGGACCCACCGTGCGCCGCCAATCGTACCACTGCTGGAAGTCGCCTTCCTCGAGAATGCAGCCGCCGGGGAAGCGCATGAACGCGGGCTTGAGGCCGGCCAGCATGTCCACGAGATCCTTGCGGAGTCCCGCGCGCACGAGGTTGGGTCCGGTGGGCTTGAGCGACACGTTGTCGAACTCGACCGCCCGGCGTCCCGCCACGAGAATGGACAGCGTCCAGCGATCGCCGGCCTTTTCGATCACCACGCGGTGCGAGCCCCGATCGAACGTCAGATTCTCGCCCGTGAACGTGAAGTCCTTCGTCTCACGCGTCCAGGCGCCCAGTTCGTAGTCGAGACCGACACGCTGGATCTCGCGCCAGTCATAATAGAGACGATAGGGTTCGCCCGCCTTGAGGAAGATGCCGTCGAGGCCGCGGTTGCGGACACCGGCAAGCCCCGTGCCGAACGTCTCGACGCGCAGATGGCGCGCGGTGTTGGGATGGACCGGCGCACCCATCTGAATGGAAATGCGGCCCATGCCCTCGTTGCGGAAATCGTACTCCCAGCCGTCCTCGTTGCACTTCCACTGCGAGGCCCTACCGCCGTTGCTGCCGTGGGTGGAGGCGACGCCCCAGTCGAATCCGGGATTGGCGAGCGCCTCCACGCTCAGGCCGCCATCCGCCGCCCAGTTGATGTCCTCGTAGAAAATGCCCCACAGCGACGACGGCACATCGTGCCCCTTCGCCGCCGCACCCAACGTCACCGTCACCGGTACCGCTGCCAAGACTGCACCCGCACCCAGGGCCGCCACAAGCGACGCACCCACGATCTGTTTCACAACTGTCATCATCTTCTCCTTGTTCTCTAGGACTCAACAAACACCCATCACCGTCGGTTCGCCCGCATTCAGCTCAGCGCCTCTGCCAAGCGCTGGATGGCGATCTCGAGGAAGCGACGCGGACACCCGATGTTGACGCGCAGGAAACCTTCGCCGTCGGCACCGAAGAACGAGCCTTCGCTGAACCTCACATGGGCTTTCGCGCAACGCGCCAGCATCTCCTTTTCAGACAGACCGTAGGCCCGCAGATCGAGCCAGGCCAGGAAGGTCGCTTCCATCGGATGAAGAATCGCCTTGGGGAGATACTGGGCGACGAGGCGCGCGATTTCGGCACGGTTGCCGTCGAGGTAGTGCATGAGGCCGTCCAGCCACGCATCGCCTTCCTGATACGCGACACGCGTGCCCTCAAGGGCGAAGAGATTGCCGCACCGCACGCCCGTGGCATCGACTTCCTGGCGGATCGCCGTCCGCAAGGCTTCATCGCGGCAGGCGCACATACACTGCTGAAGGCCCGCGACATTGAAGGTCTTGCTCGCCGCGAACAGCGCGACCACGCGTTCGGACATCACCTCAAGCGCCGGCGTGAACGTGAATTCGGGATAGACGAAATCGGCGTGGATTTCATCGGAAATCAGTGTGGCGCCGTATTGCGAAACGCAGGCGCACAGCTCCTCGAGTTCGGCGCGCGTCCAACATCGTCCCACGGGATTGTGCGGATTGCACAGCATCACCGCGCGCGCACCGGCGGCAAGCGCACGGGAAATTCCGGGAATGTCCATCCGCATGCGGCCGTCATCCCCCGCGACAAGCGGCACCGTGACGGTGGTACGTCCCGTGGCCTGCACGGAGAACCGAAACGGACCGTACACCGGCGACATGACCACGACGCCCTCGCCGGGCTTCGTGCAGGTGCGAATGGCGAGCTTGAGGCCGGTGATGACGCACGGCAGCATCGTCAACTCGTCCTTGGTGTAGGAAATGCCGTGACGACGACGCCAGAAGTCGGCCGCCGCCGTATAGTCGTCCTCCTCCGGTTCGGTGTAGCCGTAGGCCGGATGCGCCGCGCGCGCGAGCAAGGCCTGCGTGACGGCGGGGGGCGAAGGAAAGTCCATGTCGGCCACCCAGAACGGCATCATCTCGGGATCGCCCGCCCCCTCGCGTATGCCATCCCACTTTTCGCAGCGTGTCCCCATGCGGTTGATACCCTGATCAAAATATTCGTCGTTGAATTCTACCTTCTTCATGATTCTTCCTATTTGATTTCAACCAATAAAATTTTCTGAGGGCTCAACGTCTTTATGCAAGTCCACCTTCTTTTTTCCAAAGTTCTTCTGGAAATAGGCGAGCGCACCGTCGAGATCGGCGAAGGCCCCGTCGATCTGGGCATTGAAGCAGGCATCGAGCCAGACTTTGAACTTCGCACCGGGCTTGTAGCCAAGCGCAATGAGGTGGCGGCCCATGAGAATCGGCTTCGGCGCCTCGGCCGCGAGACGCAGACGCTCGGCCGTCGCCTCAAGCCAGCGAAGGTCCTCCCCCGCGCTTGTGCCGCCACGGCATTCGGGCGGACGCCCCTCGTCATCCGCATGCGCCACGCGCACGAGGCGGTCGATGCGTCCGACCTTCAGCGCCAGCCGGCGAACCGCCGCATCGCCGACGTTCCCTTTCCACAACGCGAACGGCTGCATATGGTTCGCCACGAGCGGCGGCACCTCCCGCAGAATGCGCTCCTCGTTCGTCAGGCGGCGCAGGAACGAGAGCGTCGGTCCTAGACCGGCGACGTCGTGTCCGAGCGAACGGATGTGTTTTTTCACAGGATCGTAAGCCGTCGTCGCAGGCTTGCCGAAGTCGTGGCAGAGAACCGCCAGGCCCACGATCAGATCCTCGTCCTTGTCGGGCTTTTGACCGGCCGCAAGCGCCTCCAAGCGCCGATGCGCAAAGGCGTCGAGACAAAGGCATGTATGGTTCCAGACATCGCCTTCGGGATGCCACTTCGGATCCTGCTCGCAGCCGATCAAACGGGCGAGTTCGGGGAAGTAGCGCACCCAGCCCGTCTCCCGCAGGAAGGCGAGACCTTTGCCGATCTGCACGCCCTTCGTAAGTAACTTCGCCCACTCTTCGAAAAGTCGCTCCGGCGGCAGACCCTCGATTTCAATCGTCTGGCAGATGGCCACCGTCTCCGGCGCGGGCTGTAGATCGAACCGCGCGATAAACTGCATGCCGCGCAAGACGCGCAGAGGGTCCTCGACGAATTTCGGCGAGACATGCCGCAGCACCCGATTCGCGAGATCCTGTACGCCGCCATACGGATCCTCGAAGGCTTCCGCCAGCGGGTCGTAGTACATCGCGTTGATCGTAAAGTCGCGGCGGCTCGCCGCCTCCGGGATGGACAGATACGGATCGGAATCAATGAGGAATCCCTTGTGGCCTTCGCCCCGCTTCGATTCGCGGCGCGGCAGCGATACGTCGATGTCGACGTGCTTGATTTTCAGAACGCCGAAGGAGAGTCCGCACGCATCAAAGGCGAACTTGGCGCCGATGATCGCCTGGAGCCGATCGGGCGGGATGCCGAACACTTCGAGGTCGACATCCTTGACGTTCTTTTCACCGAGCAGAAGATCGCGCACGGACCCGCCCACCATCAGGGCGCGCCCGCCGGCCTCTTTCACGCAGGCGGCGATTTCCCGAACCGACGCCAACAGGCGCGGCTCCAGCACGGACAGATCAAACTTCGTCGAAGACATTCTGTACTTACTTCCCGGTCTGGCGGACACGACCCTGCGCGTCGCGATACGTCACTTTGCCGCTACCGTCCTTCGTGGCCTTGCCCTGGTAGCGTCCCATCGCATCGCGGTAGGTCACATTGCCGTTGTTGTCGCGCTGGGCATTGCCCTGATAGCGGCCCATGGCGTCACGGTAGTCCGTCCGGTTGCCGTTCTTCTGCGCCGTTCCCTGGTGGCGTCCCATCGCATCGCGATAGTCCGTGCGGTTGCCATTCACCTGAGCCGTGCCAACGAGGCGTCCCATCGCATCGCGATATTCGGTGCGGTTGCCATTCGTACGCGCCGTCCCGACGAGGCGGCCCATGCCGTCGCGGTACTCGGTGCGTCCGCCATTGACGCGTCCCGTACCCGCGTTCTTGAAGAACGGTGGTACATCCGCCAGCAGCA
>JAKSOY010000081.1 GCA_024405255.1 Kiritimatiellia bacterium | reverse complement strand
GGTTCAGACGGTCACACTGGATCCGAACGAGAAGAAGATCTACATCGATAACGCCGTCTACAAAAACGGTAAAAAGGGTCCATTCTCCACACCATTCACCGGCCTGACGCGGCAATAAAAGGTATTCCACGAACAATCGTGTATGCTGTCTTTGGTAAAAACATCAAAAAGGTGTGTTTGGGAAAATAGGGGGGGATTTTTGTCTTTATCCATAATCCATGTTGTGATAAAGACGGAAATAAGATATAATGTCGACTATTCTAAAAGTTGGAGATTGACGAAAATGTTTATTGGTCGCGAAAAAGAGCACTTCAGCATGTGGATCATCCTGGTGGTGGGAATGTTGCGGTTGGTCAATGCGGCGCCTTCGACGGATGGCAATGCCGTTTTGGGGGGCGCGGGGCTGGGCGTGTCGTCGCCCCGTGAGACATTGGAAACCTTCGTGAAGCAGGGAGCCGTCGCGGGTGCGATTTCGATGACGAGCGATCACGGGAAGGTGGAGACGGCGTTTGTGGGGCTTGCGGATCCGGAGGCGGGACGTGCGCTTGACGAGAAAAGCTTCTTCTGGATTGCTTCCATGACGAAGGGATTCTGCGGCGCGGCGGTGATGACGTGCGTCGATCGGGGACTCGTCTCGCTCGACGATCCAATCGAGAAGTACATCCCCGAAATCGCGCAGGTGCGTGTGGCCGTGAAGGGGAAGAACGGGAAAAAGACGTATCGTCCTGCGAAGGTGAAGATGACGCTTCGAATGTGCCTCTCGCACATGGCGGGCTTTCCGTTCAATCCGCCGGAGTACGATCAGGATCCGATGGCCTGTCAGCGTTTGTCGTTGGCGGACTATGCGGCCCTCGCCGCGAAGTGTCCGCTTCTGTGGGACCCCATGACGAAGCACAGTTATTCCAACGTGGATATCAACCTCGCGGGGCGCGTGGTGGAGATTGTGACGGGCCAGCGGTTTGAGGACTATCTGCGCAAAACGTTCTTCGAACCTCTGGAGATGCACGACATCACCTTCTTCCCGACAGCGGAGCAGCAGGCGCATCGTGTGTTCGTGTCGCGCGTGGCGAAGGGGAAGCACTATGCGGACGGACGGGGTGATCGGTGGGCGAGGTCGCTTCGGCCCGACGTCATTGCCAATAAACGGATGGTGTCTCCGGCGGGCGGACTCTATTCGACGGCGGGCGACGTGATGAAGTTCTACCAGATGCTCGCGAACGACGGCAAGACGCCGAATGGCGTGCGCCTTCTCTCCCACGCCTCGATTCTTGAACTCTCCCGTGCGCAATACCCCAAGTTTGACCGTTATTCCCTCGGCTTGCGTCAGTATGGCGAGTGGTTCGGTCACGATGGCGCCTTGCAGACGGAAGCCTACGCGAATTGGAAGGAAAACAAAGTCGCGCTTCTCTTCGTCCAGGTGACAGGCGATTGGAATCATCCATTCAAACGCGCCTGGCGTAATGCCGTGGGGTTGGGGAAGTAGACGCATTCAAGAAAAGAATCCCGAAGAGGTGTCTGATGAACTGTAAATCGCTTGTATTATCCATTCTCGCACTTGCGACCTGCGCGGTCGCGGCGGAGACGGCTCCGCGCAAGCCGAAGGCGCTGTTGATCATGCTGGACGGCTGGCGCGCCGACACCCTGGGGAGCGCCTGCATGCCCAACCTCGAGCGGCTTCGCAAGAACGCCTGGCAGCCGGGCTACAACTGCGCCTGGTCTGTGACCGGACTCAACCTCTTTGACGCCATCACCGTGAGCGCGCCGAACCACGCCGCCATCCTGGCGCGCTCGCCAGATCAAGAGCGATTTCGGCAAGCTTGCAAAGATGCGCCGTGAGGGGGCAGGCCGACCGTGTGATTGCAATTTGTCAAGGTAGAATCTAGAACAGAAAGAGGAAAGATGATGCGCAGAATTTTCTTGTTTGTCTTCGTTGTGGTGGTCCTGTCGGTGGGGGCCGTTGATTGCGGTACGCCTTTTTCTTCGCCGGACGGGAAGGTGACGTGTCTTTTCAATGTGCAGAACGGGCGGCCAATGCTTGCCTTTCAGTATGGCGACCGGCGCGTGGGTTCGCTTTCATTTGCGCCTGGCGGGTGGTATAGCGTGATTGACGCCTCGGAACGGACGGTGAAGGCGGCATGGACACCCGTGTGGGGTACGGCGAGTTCCTATCCCGAGTGTTTCACCGAGCGACGCATCCGTTTCACGAACCGGGGGGAGAAGGGGCGTGAAACGCTGCAGATCGAATTACGTGCCTACAATGAAGGTGTCGCGGTGCGCTATCGCACCACACCGAACATCTACGAGGAAAACGAACTTGGGAATGAGGGCTTTTCGATTTCATTCGCGGAGGACTCCGTGTGCTGGCCGATTCCCGAAACGGAGGCCACCTACCCGGAAAACCCGCTTTCCGTTGCGAAGCTGAACGCAGGCGCGCGGTGGCGTCTGCCGCTCACGTTGAAAACGCCGGCGGGAGTTTACGCGAGCCTCCTCGAAGTGTACACCGTCAATTGGCCGCGCGTCTATCTGCGGGCGGATGGAAGAGGGGGCTTTAGAAGCGAGTTCGTACACGGGACGAAGTGCGGCCGCGGCGAATGGGTGTCGCCCTGGCGGGTTGTGCTCCTCGCGCCGAATGCGACCGGCTTGATCGAACGTGCGCCGCTCGTTCAAACGCTCAATCCGCCTTGCGCGATTGCGGATCCGGCGTGGCTCAAACCCGGACTTGCCATTTCCGATTGCTACAACTGCGAGCTGCGTACGCCCGAAGTGATCGCGGCCGCGAAAGAGGCGAAGCGCATCGGGGCCAAGTACCTGCAGATCGACTGGGGCTGGTATGGAACAGAGTATGCGTGGAATGAATCGGACCTCGCCTTCTTCCTCAAGAAGAATCCGCAATTCGCCGCCGATCCCACGGTGCGGGAGAATGTGAAGGCCGATCCCTTTACGCCCGCGAAGGGGACGGTCCCCTACCATCCATACTGGGGGTATCTTGAAATCACGCGCTACAAGGTGGAACTCGACATTCCGAAAATCGTCGCCGAGTTGAAGGCGATGGGCATGGGCCTTTGTCTCTACGTGCATGGCAGCGTTTTGGAAAACGCCGATCTCGAGAACCTCTTCGCCACCTACGAGCAGTGGGGAATCGCGGGCCTCAAGCCGGGCTTTGTCGCCTATGGGTCGCAGAGGTCCACGGACTGGTTGCGGAACATGATTGCGTTGGCGGCGAAGCACCATCTGTGGCTTGACATCCACGACCGGCTCGTTCCTGACGGACTCGACCGCACCTGGCCGAATCTTTTCATCTGCGAAGGCGGCGGCGGCGAGGAAGGCCACCATCCGCTGCGGCAGGATGTGGCGCTGCCCTTTACGCGCTGCCTCGCGGGTCCCTTTGACTACACGCCGTATTTCTTCGAGGCGAATCGTACACATGCGCATGCAGCGGCTTTTCTCATCTGCTATCCCGGTCCCACGGCAATTCTGCGCGGCAAGACGGCGAAGGCGCTTGCCGACGATACGCGGATTTTCGAGTTCGTACGTGCGCTCCCGTGGACCTATGACGAAACAAAAGTCCTCGCCGGAGAGGTCGCTCAGTTCCTCGTGCTCGCCCGCCGCCGCGGTAAGGACTGGTTCCTCGGCGGCATGAACGGCGCAACGGCGCGCACGATCACCATTCCCACCGATTTTCTTGCGAATGGCACAACGCTTCGCCTCTGGACCGACGAGGGAGAAAAGACAGTCACCGCCGGTCGTTCTCTCACCCTCAATATGAAAGCCGGTGGCGGTTTCGTGGGGACTGTCCGCGTCCCGTGACGAGGACGCCTCCAACTTGTAAAGGAGCGGAAATGGGCTTGGTGAAAAACGGACATGGTCGCGGCATTGGAATTGTCTTTTCACCACCCACGGGTGGGGGCAGATTGCAGCTTGCCAAAGTTGGGTGGATATGACATAATATTGGCGTTCAATTCTTCGAGACTAGAGGTGTCGATGGTGGATTTCATGTCCTGTTGCATGACCATCGCCACGGGTCTGAACGGGTTTTGAAATGACCTCAATGAAATACACAAAAATCGGTTTGGTGGCGTTGGTTGTTGCCGCAGGTGCGGGAACGGTTTCGGGGGCGGATTGGATCGTCGATCCTTCGCCGTTCGTTGCACAGGCTTATGAGAAGGACGGACGGATCGTTCTCGAAAACGGGCTCGTGCGGCGCGAACTCCTGTTGAAACCCGATGTGACGACCTGGAGTTTCAAGTGCCTCACGACAGGCGAAGAGTATGTGCGCGCGCCAGACCGCGAAGCGCAGTTCGAGGTGGACGGCAAGTGGTATGATGTGGGCGGTGTGAAGGAACCGCCGGTGTTGAACTACACGTGCGTCGAATGGGAGAAGTCCCTGCAGCCGCTTTCGCCCAGCAAGGGCACGTCGGGCGTCTATCATTATGCGGGCCATGCGTTCGGACCCATCCGTGCGCGGTTCGAGTGGCAGCGCCATCCCGAATGGTCCGCGCGCGAACTCCCCTGGCCGCCGAAGGGACGCGAACTCACGCTTTCGTTTACGGCACCGGCCGCCAATCTGCCGAAGGTCGAGGTGCATTATGAAATCTACGACGGGGCGCCGATCATTTCGAAGTGGGTGCGCATCGAGAATACGAGCACGCGCACGAATGTCGTGAAGACCTGTCGTTCGGAATTGCTGCGGTTGGCGGAATCCCACGGCAACAGCGACATCGACCACATGGATCGTCCGAACGATCTCTTTTTCCTCACGGAACTTTTCTTCGCCGATGCGTCGTCGACGGGACGCGAGCTTGGTGGCGCCTATCAGCAGGATAGCGCGTTCCTCACGCAGGAGAACTATGCGCGCACGCGAGCCTGCCGCTATGTGGTGGAGCCGTGCGGCAACTTTGCCACCTATCTCGCACCGGGACAGGCGATGGAGTCGATCCGCGCGTGGGAAATCGCGATGGATTCGACGGAACGCGAACGGCGCGGACTCGCCATTCGCCGCTTCTGGCGGCTCTTGGCGCCATGGACGGACGAGAACCCGCTCATCTTCCATCTGAAGGCCTCCGGCGACGCCCAGGTGCGTGCGGGCATCGAACAATGCAAGGCGACGGGCTTTGAAACGCTGCTCATGAGTTTCGGTTCGGGTTTCAATCTGGAAAGCGCCGATCCGGCCTACCGCGCGCGCTATGCGAAACTGTCCGCCGAAGCAAAGGCGGCGGGCATCGCGCTCGGCGGCTACTCGCTCACCTCGTCGCGCAGCGCCGCGACGGTGGCGGATAACGTGTTGGGACCGTGCCGCTACGGGAAGGCTCCGTGTCTTGGCGCGCAATGGGGCGTCGACTACCTGAAGGGTCTCAAAGACTTCATGAAAGGGGCGGACTTCGGCATCTTCGAGAATGACGGACCCTATCCGGGCGACATCTGCTCGTCGACGACGCATCCCTACCATCATGGCGCAGCGGATTCCTTCCGCGTGCAGTGGGAGGCCCAGCGCGACCTCTATCGGTTCTGCCGCGCCAACGGCATCTATGTGAACCAGCCCGACAGCTACTATCTCAACGGTGGCAACAAGAACGGAATGGGCTACCGCGAGACAAACTGGTCCCTGCCGCGCGAATTGCAGGTGCTCATCGAACGTCAGAACGTGTTCGACGGCACATGGACAAAGACCTCTTCGATGGGCTGGATGTTCGTGCCGCTCACGGTCTATCACGGTGGCGGTGCGGCGGCCGTGGTGGAACCGCTCAAGGAGAACCTCAAGCACTACGACCAGCGCTTCGCCGATCTGCTCGGTGCGGGCGTGCAGGCGTGTTGGCGTGGACCGCGGCTCTACGATTCGCCGGAGACCTTGGCGGTCGTCAAGAAATGGGTGGATTTCTACAAGACGAATCGTCGCATTCTCACGGGTGATTTCATCCATCTCCGCCGTGCCGACGGCCGCGACTGGGATGGCTGGATGATGTGCGATGCGCAGAATCCGGGACCGGAAAAGGCGATTGCCTTCTTCTTCAATCCCACCTCGAAAGACATCACGCGCACGATTGCCCTGCCGCTCCATTACGCCGGCCTCGCAGATCGTACGATCACCGTGACGATCCCGGCAAAGGGATACAAGCATGTCAAACTGAGTATGGACAATGTGAAATGAGTTTGTGACAGATGAAAAAGTGTCTGTTGTTGATTGTGGCGCTGGCTTCTGTGGGGGCTTTCGCCGTGCCCGCGCTAGTGAAGGAGGCTTCGTTCTGGCTCGATGCCTCGATGCTCGCCGAACCCGTCGGGGCGAAGCTCGAACGCTGGGCCGATCCGCGTGGAGCGGCGTATCCCGTGGCGACGTCCTACATGGATTGTGCGCCGCAGGTGATCGAAATCGCCGAAGGTCCGCTCAAGGGCAAGCGAGCTGTCGACTTCTACAAGATCCACACGCGCTGTGACATGCAGTTCGCCCAGGAATACCGCATCAAAACGGCGTTCTTCGTGGTGGATCTCGATTCGGACTGGAATGCGTTTCTCCTCTGCAACAACAACGGCGAGACGGAGTATCCCTTTGTGCGTGGGACGGGCGGTACCTATCTCTATCGGGACATGCGCGAGAACGGGACGGTCTTCTGGCAGGACGGTTTCCCCGTCTACGATCCGCACGCCACGAAGATGCCGACCGGCTATCAGCTCTTCACCTGGACACGAAAGGCCGGGGGGCTCGTCAACTGCCTCACGAAGGACCGCAGCGTGATCGAGCGCCGTTATGGCGGCAAGCGTCTTTGCGAAGTGATCGCCTTTCCGCGCGAGCTGAACGCCGTTGAACGCGTGGAGGTTGAAAACTATCTGCGCGCGAAGTGGTTCGGCGGGAAGGGCGTGTATACGGATGGTTCGCGTCGGGTGCATTGGACCTTCCCGCTTCTCCGCCATCAGCAGGGGCTTGGCTTCTCCGATTCCGTGACAGGCGTGATGGTGTGGGGCCGGGACGATACGCTCAACGTGTCCCTTGGCCGCGCCGACCTCTGGGACCACCGTGGCGGCTACCATTGGACGAAAGAGCAGAGCTACACGAACATCGTCGATGCCATTCGCAAGAACGACAAGGCGCGTCTCCTGGGGCTGTTCAGGAAGACGACGCCACCTGGGGAGCCGCGGAATCCCACGATGATGCCGCTTGGACGTTTCGTCGTCAAATTGCCGGGCGTCGTTCTGCTGCGCGGGACGGTCGATCCGTACACGGGTCTCGGGGAGATCGTCGTATCCCACCAGGGCGAGGAGAAGACGATTGAACTTGCGATGGGCAAGACGAGCCGCGCGTTCTCGTTGCGGTTCCCCGCCGATGTCGCGTTCAGCGCCGAACCGTACGCGGCACTTGAATTCCCGGGGGCGCGCCAGGCCTACGGAGCGTTGAAATTCAAGCCGGCGGTGAAGCGGGCGTGGGATGGCGCGCGTTCGGGCTTCACCTGGGAGTTCCCTGCTGATCCTGCGGTGACGATCGACTGCTTTGCGAAGGGACGCGAGTTGGCCGTTCGTACGGCGCGCGGTTCGCATACGGAAGGCGGCTTTGTGCCGTATGAGACGATCCGCGCGGAATCGCTTGCGCAGTGGCGGGCCTTCTGGAAGGAAGGTGCGCACGTGACGGTGCCCGATCCCATCTGCCAGCATCTTTTCGATTACGGCATGTTCCGCTTCGGCTCGATTACCGATCCCGAAGGCGTGCCGCCGGGGCTGCAGGGCGGTTTCCTGGAAGACGATTCGTACATCTATTGGTGTGGCGACTATCATTTCAACATCAACGTGCAGGAGATTTTCTCGCCGGCCTATCGCGGCGGCCATCCGAAGAATCTGCTGCCGCTCTTCCGCATGATCAAGGGCTGGTGGCCGACGCTCCGGGAAAACGCGCGCTTGTTCTGCGGCGTGGAAGACGGCTTTACGCTGCCGCATTCCGTCGACGATCGCGGCGTGTGCATCGGCGGCTTCTGGACGGGGACGATCGACCATGGTTCCACCGCCTGGGTGGCGCAGATGATGTTCGACTATGCGCGGTATTTTGGCGATCGCGAGTTCCTCGTGACGGACGCCTATCCGTTCATGAAGGGGGCGATGAAGGTCTATCGGGCGATGATGGAAGAGGTCGATGGACGCCTTTCGCTCCCCACGGGACCGTCCCCGGAATGGGGCGGTGCCTCCTTTGAGAAGTCGGTGGGCGTGAACCCGAGCTTCCAGCTCGCGGCGGCCCATCGATTGGCGCGCAACCTCATCAGCGCCGCGAAGATGCTCGGCGAGACGCCCGATCCGATGTGGCTCGATGTCGAGAAGCGCCTGCCGCTTGCGAGCTTCGATGAAAAGGGCGGCATCTCGATTTTCGAAGGCAAGCCGCAGAATGAATCCCATCGTCATCATTCGCATCTCGCGGGACTCTATCCGTTCGACGTTTTCGATTTGTCCGACCCCGACACGGCGGAGCGGGTGAAGACCTCGTTCGCGACGTGGAAGCAGCAAGGTCCGCGGAATTGGACGGGGTGGTGCGTGCCCTGGGCGTCTGCGATCTACACGCATGGCGGCTATCCGGAAGACGCCGTTGAGATGCTGCACGCCTGGAAGACGTATTTCAGCAACTGCGGCCATGCCTCGCTGTGTGCGTTCAAGCGTCCCGGCTTTGCGACCATGGGGCATTACCGGCTTGATCGCGCCGGACACCAGGTGGCGCGTGAAGAGATGGTGATGGACGGTTCGGGGGCGGCCTGTACGGCGATCATGGAGATGATGGTCCACGAAGTCAACGACAAGGTTGAATTCTTCCGCGGCTGTCCCGCCGCCTGGAAGGACGTCTCCTTCGAAAACATCCGCCTCTCCGACGGTCGCCGCGTCTCCGGCCGCCGTCTGAACGGCAAGGTGACAATCGAGTACAAATAGCAGTTCCGACGGGACCACCGGATTTCGCGCCGAATCTCCGATTTTTCACTTTGACATTTCGGCGTAAATTCGTTAGAATGATTGTGTTTTGGCAAGTTGTTTGTTCCATTCGTATTTTCCATTGAGGAGGCTGAGAATGAAGAAACGGTTTTGGTTGGCGGTTGCAGCGGCAATTGCCGGTTCTGGCGTTTTTGCGGCGCTGGATTCTCGTTCGTACGTTCAGGAGGGCATTGTCGCCCAGTGGGATGCCATTGAGAATGGCGCGCGGGGCATGCACAACCCGAATGCCACAGGCTGGGTGGATCTGTCGGGCCACAACCACAACCTCAACACGCTTGCAACCGGTTCGACCTGGAATGAAAATTCGTTGGTCTTTCCCGTCGGCAAGTACGGCATGGCTGCGGTCTTCAACGGGACCACGGCGGTGAACATTGGCGACTACGCCTCGTATGATCTGGCCTATACGGAGACTTCGCGTAGCAACTCCGCCCCGTTCATTTTCGGTTTCGGTAACTACAAGGGCTATTGCCTCTATCCCACGCGTAACTCGATCCAGACGGAAAATAAACAGGGGTGGGCTCTGCCGCAGGCCGAAATGACGCTGAACGTGCCGCACATGGCCTATGCCGACTACGGTACGCCCGGGTCGACGATCGCAACCAATCTGGTCTACGATGGTGTGGTGCTCACGAGGGACTCGAACAACGACGGCTGGACGCAGAGCACCTCTGGCCTCGGCTATGCCAACAATAACAATTGGTCGTTCCACGGAGGACTCCATGCGCTGCGTCTCTACAACCGTTCGCTGACGCCGGCCGAAGTGGGATTGAACCGCGCCATCGACCTGGTGCGTTTCGCCGGCAAGACGACGAGCGAGGTGTCGCTTCCCGAAGGCTACTCCTGGACGTCAACCGGTACGGGCGTGTCGCTCGTCGACGCCGTCTCCTTTGCCGTTCTAGAAGGGGGACTTGTCTCCGCCGACAACGCGGCCCCGGCCGCGTCTGGAACCTTTACCAGGGAGATCAATGCACAGACCACGCTCAAGGCGGTTCCGTCCGCCGGCTACACCTTCCATCGTTGGACAGGCGACACCACGGCGATTGCGAAGGGGTCCACCACTTCCGCTGAAATCACCGTGTCCACTGCGCGCAAGATCTTGCTCACGGCGGAATTCACCGAGCTGAAGCCGGTCGCCGGAGACTTTGAGCTGGCGGCGGCCGACGACTTGATCCACCGGTGGAGCTTCAACGGCAATCTGACCGACTCCGTGAGCGGGCGGAGCGGAACGAGTTCGGGCACCATTGGCTGGAATGACGCCGACCATCCGACGGCCGTTTCGCTTCCGGGCGGCGCTCGTGGCTCGAGCGGTATCGATCTTGGCGCCAACAACTTCCCGTTGGAGAATGGGCCGTTGACGATTGAACTCTGGGCCCGTCAGGATGGCATTCAAAACTGGGCGCGCATTTTCGACATCGGCCTCGACAACACCTGCTATCTGCTGATGTCGTGGACGCAGGGCACCACGTTCAACAACGACCGTGTCGAACTTGAGTCCGTCAGCACTCAGACGGTCTACCAGGATGCCACGATGGCGCCCTACGAGCTTGGCACGATGTATCACATTTCGATGACGTTGACGCCGCAGCCCAATGGCTACGTCAAGTTCACCTGGGCGAAACGCGATGTGAAGACGGGTGATGTCCTCAAAAGCTACAGTGGACAGTCGGTCCACCAGTGGCGGCCCCTGCAGCTTGCCCCTTGGCATTTCTGGCTGGGACGTTCCCAGTACACGGCAGACAACGATGCTCAGGCCACCTACGATGAAGTGCGTATCTGGAAGGCGGCGCTGACCGAAGCCCAGCTGACGACGAGCGCGAAGAATGGTCCTGACAAGTTGCCGACCGAAGCGGATACGTTCACGGTTGCCGCCATGGGTGCGGGCAAGGTTCGGGTCAATGACGGAGCTGCCTGCACGACGACGAACGTGACGATCGGCGCCGAACAGCTGGTCGCGCTCACCGCCGTTCCTGCCGCCGGCGCGTTTTTCGCCGGCTGGGAGGGCGATGCGCATCTGCTTTCCGAAACATCGCTTGCCGATGCGACGATTCTGGTGAAGCCTTCGGTTGCCGCGGATTTCACCGCCGTCTTCGATGCGTCGGACAAGGTTCGTACCGCCACCTGGACCGGTGCGGCGGGCGATGGCGACGTTGCGAACGCCGCCAACTGGACATGCCGCAACGTCGGCGGCACCGTGTTGGACGGCAAGTTGCCGACAGCCGACACGGTTGTGACCCTCGCGGGGTCGCTCGCGTTCAATGTCCCGGCCGGTTCGTCCTTTGCATTCAAGCAGGTCGTCTTCGGCGACGTCACGCTCACGGCCGATTGCGACTGGCGCGGACTGGGGGTCCTGACGGTGGATTCGCTGATCAACCTCAACGGACACAAGCTTTTTGTGAAGGGCTTTACCGGCAAGGGTTCCTTTACGTCGCCGCATGCGGTCGATACGTCGGTTTCGCTGCCGGAACCTGACGGCTTGAAACCCTGTCTCTGGCTCGACGCCGCCGATGCCGCGACCGTCGTGGCCGATGCGGACGGCCGGCTCGCCACGTGGACCTCGAAGGACGCCAGCCAGGTGGTTGGTCGTGCTGCGGGTGATGCGCGCTTCGACACGTTGACCTATGGCCGCCCGGTCATCGATCTCGGTGCGGTCGGTTCCGGCAGGGATGTCACCTATCCGCGTTTCACCAATCTGAGGACCGTCTTCTGGGTGATCCGCATCGTCAACAATGCGAACAACTTCCTGCTGGGCGATGCCAATGGCGGCAGTGGCGTGTACAATTTCCATCGCGCCGAATACTTGTACGGAAATTCGTCCTATGCCAAGTTCAAGGCCGTGTGGAACGGTCTCACGCAGGTTGCCCCCTACGCCGACTACCTGCCCCAGAGTTTCCAGCTCATTTCCGCAACGATGACCCAGGATTGCTGCAGCGACTCGCTTTCGCAAGACCGCAACCTCAATCCCCGCAACGGCGGTCGGCAAATCTCCGAACTCGTCTGCTATTCGACCGAACTCACTGACGCGCAGCGCACGCAGGTCGTGAACTATCTGCAGCAGAAGTGGTTCAACACGTTGGTTCCGGCAGGCGAGTTGCACCTCGATGTCGCCGAAGGCGAGACCTTCACGAATACGTCGATGGTTCTCAAGGGTAATGTCCGGTTGGTCAAAGACGGACTCGGCACTTACATCTCCTCGGTACCGAACCAGCTCAACGATGGCGGACTGGAAGTCGCCGCCGGCGTGGTGAAGGCCAATGCCAGCGGCAACTCCTACCGCCATGGCGGGCAGGATACGGAAATCATTGTCGATGCGGGTGCCGCCTTCGACGTGGCGGGATGCGGCGATTTCGCGGGCTACAACTTCACGCTCGCGGGTGGCCGCCTCGCCAACACCGGGGCAGATGTCGGTAACGGTACGGCGCAAATCCGCACACTTGCGCTCGCGGCGGATTCCTCCGCCTACAACCAGGACATCATCAACTGGGGACATCGCGTGGCGCAGCTTGATCTCGGGGGGCACGTGCTCAACTGGGAAGGCGGCAACAACTTCATCCACAACACCGATGCGCAGAACGGAACAATCAAAAAGACGGATGGTCTTCTGACCTTCGCCCAGACATCGTTCCGGGGTCGCACGGCGGGACTCGACGTCAGCTGTCCGCTCGTGTTCAACGTGAATGGCGATGTCGGAAATGTCACGCTTGCAACGCCGATCGGCACGATTTCGGCGGCCGGTACGGGCGTCTTCAAGGTGTTCGGCACCTTCAAGCCCGTCACCACCTACATGCATAACTTCCAGCTTCAGGACGGTGCGGTGTTGGACCTCACGGGCTGGTCGGTGCCGTATCCGATCACGTCGCCCGACACGGGTAAGACGTTGGCTTTCGCGGCGAATGCGACGGTGATGGTGGATGTTCATGGCCGTAGCCTGGTGGCCGGCGAAAAGCTCATAGCCTGGTCGGCGATTCCTGCGGATGTGACGTTCGTGTTCGATCCGGCGACGGTGGCGTCGACCGGCGCGCAGACGCCGGTTGCAACCGCGGAGGGACTTTTCTACGGTACGCCGGCGGTTGCACGGGTGACGAAGGCGACATGGACCGGAACCGCCAACGACGGCGATTTGACCAATCCCGCGAACTGGACTTGCACCAATGGCGCGGGCGATCCGGTTGAAGGAGGCTTGCCGGGTGCACAGACGGCGGTCACGATCGCCGGCGAAAATTTGAATGTTCAGTTCGCCGAAGCCTTCGCCTGCGCGTCCGTCACGGTGGGGACGGGATCGCTTGCGGGTGACTGCGACTGGCGCGGTCTCGGCGACAAGGTTTGCTTCACGGGCACACTTGATCTGAAGGGACGCAAGTTCTTCGTCTCGACGTTGCGCGGCAACGGTATGATCACCGATTCCTTCGGCTATGATGTGCTCGACTACATCGAGTCCACTGGCGCGCAGATGATCAACACCGACATCATCCCCGGATCGAACACGGTCGTGAACCTCGAGTTCTCCTCTCTGGGCTACAAGAACGACTCTACGATCTTCGGCTGCAAGACCTGGGGCGGCAACCGCTTCCTCTTCATCGAGCAGAGCGATAACTTCCGTTTCTACGGAGCGGGTACGATGGTGTTGCCCTTTACCGCCAACACGCGTTACACCTTCAAGGTGACGGCGGCCCACAAGGCGGAACTCTACGATACCTACGACACCTGCCTCTCCAGCGTGGATATCGAGCCGCTCAACTCTGACGGCACGCAGATGACGCTCTTCGCGTGTAACGGCGGCGACCACCAGGGCGTCTACCGTCTACATGCGATGCAGATCTACGCGGGAACCTCGTTGCAGCGCGACTTCGTGCCGGTGCGGGTGCTTTCGACCGGGAAGGTGTGCCTGCTTGATCGTACGAGCGGAATCCTCTATGCCGACACGCGCGCTGGCGTTCAGCCGTTTAATGCCGGGTTGGTCAAAACAGCGGGGCGTGCGGCGGGTGAGTTGCATGTCACCGTGCCCGAAAATGAGACGATGGAAAACAATTCCGTGACGATTGGCGGCCAGTTGACGTTCGTCAAGGACGGTGCGGGCACGTTCAAGGCAAACAAGACGGCGCAGCGCTACAACGGCGGCACGCGCATCGAGGAAGGTCTTGTGATCATGCCGTTCAGCGGTTCGAGCAGCACAACCTACGACTACAATGTTGGTTACGTGCTGGGACGGACCAACTCCGGTAGCCCGATCGTTATTGCGGCGAATGGTACGCTCGAGTCGAACGGCAACTACGATGGCCGTTCCTTCAATTTCGTTCTCGAGGGTGGCACGCTTTCGAATACCGGCTGCTCGATGACGGCCGGTTGGGGTGCGTACGGACCGATGACGCTGACGGCTGATTCCACTTTGGCGTTTACCTACCAGACCACCTTTGCCGGTGGAGCCAGCTTCGGGGCGCTTCACCTCGACAACCACACGCTCACGCTGGAATCGAACGGGAGCACGTTCCGTCCCGAAGATTCCAATGCTTCCAACGGTACGGTTCGCGTGACCGGCGGTGGCCGCTTCGAGATCTCCGCCGCGCGCGATTGGTCGACGGTCGATCTGGTGACCGACGGTCCTGTCACGGCGGGGGCGGAGATGACGTTCCACAATTTTGTCACAACCTATACGGGGAGCGGCAACGGCGGTGCATCAACTCTGAAGATCGCGGGTATGTTCGCGCCTGGCACGGACGCCACGTTCCCGACTGTCACCTTGCTGAACAATGCGGTGCTTGATCTCTCGCAGCAGACGACGGCGCTTGACGGCCGTGCACTTCGCTTCGCGCCCGAAGCGCGGGTCAAGATCGCACTTGGCGGACGTCGTCCGTCGATTGGCGAGAAGCTGTTCACATGGGATGCCATTCCCGGAGGTGTTGCATTTGAATGGGAACCGACGACGGCCTCGTGGGCGACGCAGACGCCCGTGCTGGGTGCCGACGGCCTCTATTACGGCGGCGATCTCACCTCGCGAGTCGTCAACCTGGCGGTCTGGACCGGTTCGGCGAGTGATGACATCACGGATCCGCAGAACTGGAAGTGCTTCAATCTTGTCGGTACGCACCTCGAGGGTGAACTGCCGGGTGAAGTGGCGACTGTCCGCCTCGTCGGTGCCGTCAACATGCAGGTGCCAGCGGGCACTCCGCTGCGTCCGTTCAATGTCGAATTTGTCAACTGTTCGCTGGCTGCCGACTGCGACTGGCGCGGGTTTGACGTGACGATCAACGGCAAGATCGACCTTCAGCGTCACAAGCTCTATTTGAGTTCGCTCAAGGGCAACGGCGAAATTACCGACACCTCGGTGCTGCGGTCCGAATACACGGGTGTGATGACGACGACCGACCGTCTCATTTGGCGTGGCGTGAAACTGCGCGACCTGGGGGCCATCTACGGTCGGAACTGCGGTAGCTATTGGGGCGGGGCGAGCGGAGTGATGCTGCGTGGCGCCATTTGGGGCCATATCGACGAAGACACCTCGGTCAAGGTCCAGTTCCAGCAGAATGACGGCACCTACGTCAAGACGGCGGACACCGTCTTTACGGAGAAGGACGACGGCGTCTACGTCAAGCTTGAGAATGGCGATGCGTGCCGTTACATCAAGAACACCTCCTATGCGTGGCATCGCTTCCCGGTCGCCGGCGACTCCAAGCAGACAGTCGCGACAAGTCCGACCGCAGCCGGTTACAATGTGCAGAATCTGACGGCCTACGGGCAGCCGGGCGAACTTCATCTCGATGTGCCGGAGGGGACGATTGCCGACAACGGTTCGCTCCTCATCACGGGTAATGTGAAGTTCGTGAAGGAAGGCAAGGGCTTCTTCATTCCAACGAAGACGGGACATACCTATTATGGCGGCACCGAACTCGTGGAAGGCTTTACGCGCATGTGGTCGACGCATTATCCGATTGGATATAGCAACTTCGAGATGGTCATCCAGGAAGGTGCGACGCTTGATATCGACGGCAAGGCGACCACGGGCGGACGTGTGGCCTCTCAGGCTACTCTCTACGCGCTCAAGGGTGGCGAGGTCGCCAACCTGGGCGGTGCGTTGACCTCCGGTTGGACGATGATGGCGCATGTGCGGTTGTACACGAACTCGGTTGTGGGTGCGCAGAACAACTTCGGTTTTGTCAACAACAGCTACACGCCGTGCTACGTGGATCTCAGCGGGCACAAGCTGACCGTCGATCTGGGTGTCGGTTCGACATTCTTCATCTACAATACCGAGTTCACTGCGGGCGAATTCTGCGTGACGAGCGGTGGATGGTTGGAAGTCGACAAGACCTCGTGTCGTGCATCGGATACGGACTTCGACCTGAACTGCGCGATGCGCATTAAAGTGCCTTTCGCGGTACGCAGCTACATCGCCCGTTACAATGCGCTCTACAATGACGGTACGGCGGCGATGACGGTGTCGCACCTGTTCAAACCCTGCAGCGATGTCTTCTACGGTTGCCAGCTCCTCAATGGCGCCACGCTCGACCTTTCGGGCCGTGAGACGGTGTGGTCGATGAAGAGCGCCTGTACGACCGGGTCGGGCACGGTGACGTTCGCCGCCGGCGGTACGTTCCCGGTGAATGCGGCCGGTCGTTGGTTCCCGCAGCATTGGGTGAAGGTGGTCACGTGGGAGACTAAGCCTAACGCGACATTCGAACGCAGTCTCGAGACGAAGCGTGCGGGGTTGTTGATGAAGGTTGAAGACGACGGCATCTACATGAGCCGCCAGGGTGGAACGATCTTCTTCTTGCGGTAAGAAAAGGGCGCGTGCCCGTCTCTTCGGCGCGAAACCGCCGTCCCTGATCGACGGCGGTTTCGGTGCGCGTGAGCGGGCATTGTGGAAATGCTTTGCTTCTTGTGGGCATTGACAAACGACGGCGGTGCGTGGTAAAATAGTGCCATCATCGTGTGGCGTGTTTGTCTTCAATAAGGAGATGGGATATGAAAAAGGCAGTGTTGGCGTTGTCTTTTGGATTCGTGTGTTCGCTCTTTGC
>JAKSOY010000080.1 GCA_024405255.1 Kiritimatiellia bacterium | reverse complement strand
CGATCCGCGTCGCCATACGCCTTGGAGGCGTCTGCCCCGAAACGACCGATTTTGTTGAGTCTATTGTGACGAATACGGCGTTTTGGTCAATACCTGAACGTTGTGAAGCTGTACGTGTGTATGGAAAGACACTCTGTGAAAATTCCATGTCAAATGTGTCTAGCCGTGCTGCGGTTCAAATGATTTATCGTAATCGTTTATTCCATTATGGTGGAATGGTGAGTTGTGATAGTGTATTTGATGCAAAAATTCTAGGTTACCATGCAAGTTCAAATCGGCTGGAATATGCACTTGCTGCCTTGGCGGAAGAGAACATGGTTGGTAATGCACGCAGGTATTTTGACCAGATCACGAATCTTCTTATTTCGGTAGACCAACCTCTGCCTCGGCTTCAAATCGAGGATGGGGCCGAATGTCGTTAGGTCCCGTCTTTTTTGCTGGGTTTTGGCTCCTTCGTTTGGAGAGAAGTTGATGTGACATACAATGTGTCCGTGCAACCGCCGATATTATGCGAATTCGTCGCTGTCGGTGCCCTCCAGATTGAACCAGAAAACGGAAAGGTGTTCTCGAAATGAAGACTACAGTAAGGTTTTTCTTCGCCGCCGCAGTCGTTCTTGCGGTCTGCCGGTGTTCTCGGGCTTATACGCCGGCAGAGACGAACCGTGTCGTGTGGCAGCTTGTGAACATGGCCAACCCGCATGTCGACGATCTGGACAAGATACAGAGGGGCATTGGCTTCTTCGATACTCGAACCCCTCGGAAGTTCTTCCGTCTGGCGGTCGACGGGGACTGGTCCCCCCAAGAAAAGAAGGCCGCGTTCGACGCATTCCTTGAAGGTATGGGACGACACGACTACAGCAGCGAGACGAACGACTTCCAAAGCGTCACCGAACTTGCGGTGTCGCAGTGCGCGTTCATGAACTATACGGTCGCGCTGCCGTGGATCAAGGAACTGTTCCTCAATCCGACCTGTTCGCACCGCGTGCGCATGCATGTGATTCGAAATATTGTTCCCATGCTTCCATTGAATCTTGAGAGCATAAGTTTTGCTGAACAGGTGTTCACTAATACAACTGTTTTTGCAGTTAAAGAGAGAGGGTTCCTCTGTGATTTTTATATTAGCAGGATGCTTGAAGGTGCAACAAACGGTTTGTGTACGACATCGTTGGTACAAGAGTCGGCAAGTCGGTTTTATCAGCATCGAAAAATTGACGCGACTGGAGGTTTGACATTTGACGAACTGTTTGCCAAGGGCATTGAGGGCTATTCGACAAGTTCCAATCGCCTTGATTTTGCATTGTTCATACTCACCAACTCGGGATGTGATCCGTATGACCGCAAACATTTTACCGCTGTCACCAACCAACTTTTTTCTTCAGGTCAACCCTTGCGGCAACTGACGATAGGCGAAGGAGGGAATGAATGATGGTCGGTGCGATTTTGTTTGCAACCGCGGCACTTTCAGTGACGAACGTACCTTCCTCGTTCTCGACAATGGTGGAAAAGACGGTACCCAGTCCCGTCGTCTCGGAGCCGAAGGTGGGGATGAAGTTCGATCTGGATCTGCCGCAGTCGTCGGACTGCCGAATCGAAGTCGCCGTGGGGCGAGATGCCGACGGTGACGGATGTCTGTCCGATGACGAGTCGAAGATCGCCGTCGAATGGTCGCAGGATACGTTCGTTGTTCGTGGCGTTGACGGAGAGGTCAAGGCATCGTCCGATTCAGTTCTGTACAGTTCGCGGATGTCTCTTGTCCTCAAACCCGGCAGGCGGGTAGAGACACCTCTGTGGCAGTTGATGGGGCTCGATCTTGTGCCGCTTTGCACCGGATCACTCGATCCGAATGTCCGCATTGCCGATATAGATCGAGCGCGTGTTCGCATTACGGGACCGTCGTCGTCGTCGTTCACCGTGACCTCAAAGCGAATTCATGATGTCCTTGTATTGACGATCCGATGATGTGGACAATGAATGCGATTTTTCAAATGGAAAGTGTAGAATGGAGAACGTAGAATGTGTAGAGCGGTGGAGGTGATTTCCCAGACAATAACCACCTTGACAGTGTATGTCAAAAATGGCATAATCGTATACGAACGTGGGACGTTGTGTTCTGCGGACGGAAGTTGGCTAGAACCGCTCCGGAAGGAAAGGTACGTACTGGTATGACAGAAATCAGACAGATCAAGAAGGCGTTCAGACGCCTTGTTTCATGGGGAATTGCCGCTTGGGCGGGCGCGGGGGCGCTTGTTTCGGCGGCGGCGGTTGCCGTGCCGCCTGCCGGCTATACCCGGCTGCTCTACATCGACTCCGATGCCAATGCCTACATCAAGACCTCGATCGCGATGGATGCCACGACCCAGGTCGAGATGAGCTTCGGCAACGTCACCTATACGGCCTCGACGGCGTTTTTCGGACTCAACTGGACCGGTAACCGCTATCTCTTCAACCAGCAGAGCAACAAGACCTATTTCCACAGTGGTGGCCAGGCCACTACGCCCGGTACGTTCCCCAATCCCGGCGACAACTACGTGAAGGTCGGTTCGGACAACAAGTGCGTGGTCAAGTGGGACAGCGTGAACAAGGTCGGTGGCGAGCCAGATTCGCAGACGACGGCCATCAGTCGTTCGGTGTCGGGCGCGCCCGACTTGAATCTCGCCATCTTCGGCTGCAACAACAACGCCAATAAGGCGAAGTTCCGCTTCTACTGGATGAACGTGACGACGGACGCGGGCGCGGTGAAGGCGAAACTGGTGCCGTGCCGCCGCGAGAGCGACGGGGCGCTCGGACTTTACGACCTGCAGAACGAGAAGTTCTACACCAACAGCCATTCGGCGGGTGCGTTTGCGACGGATACGACGGGACTCTACAACATTTCGCAGGACGGATCGACCTTGATGACGCTCAACTACACGAGCGAATCCGCCGACCTCGTGCCGTCGTGCATGCCCCAATTCATCGGCCCGAAGCGCACGTTCGCGAAGTTCGTGAAGAACGGCGCCGGGCGGCTCAAACTCAATCCGCATCTCTTCACCGAGTGGGGCGAGCTGCCCTGCAACGACCTCGAAATCGGCGGCGAATCGTTCCGGTATCCCTACCTCGAGCACCGTATCATGGTGACCGGCCGGCATCTGGAACTCAACGACGGTGCACGCCTCAGCTTCCAACTGCATGACGAAGGGCTCTCGCGTTTCACCTTCTCGGGCACGTTCACGCTCAACGGCACGACGACGATCGATCTGCCGAAGTCCATCCCGGCGGGTACCTATCCGCTCATCACCGCCGCAAGCGTGGTGCGGGGCGAAGGCGCGAAGGTCGTGCTCGCCGAAACGGCGAAGTTCGGCACATGCGGTTCGACGCGCACGCTGAACATGACGGCGACGGGCGTCGAGCTGGTCGTGAGCGATTGGACGCTTCCTGCAGGCTATACGCGGCTCAACTCCATCTGGTCCACCGGTGCGCAGTACATCGACGCGGGTATCGCGCCGACGGCCGAGACGGCGGTCGACCTGCATTTCGGCGACCTCACCTACGGCTACTGCACGACGATCTTCGGACAGGGCTGGGCGGGCAGCCGCTACCTCTTCAACATGCAGGGCGGCGATTATGCGCATCGCAAGTTCATGTTCCACGGCGCCGGAACCGACATTCGCACCGTCTTCAACGAGGCGGCCTCGTATCGGGTGCTCGTGGGCGATGACAACTACTGCTATCTGCGGGCCGATGGCGAAAGCGACTCGCAGCGGAACAAGGTGGGAATCAGCCGCGCCGTGGGATCGGGGAACCTGTTCATCTTCTCCTGCGGAACCGATTACCAGGCCGCGTTCCGTTTCGATCGCATGAAGATGCACATCCAGGGCGACCTTTTCCGCGACTTCGTGCCCTGCATCAATCCCAAGGGCGAAGTCGGGCTTTTCGATCTTGTGTATGAGAAGTTCTATGGAAACAAGGGTTCGCAGGGCCCGTTCCTCACGGAGCGGACGCCCTACGCCGAAATTCAGCTGCCGTGGGTTGAAAATGCGGGCGGAGCGCTTTTCGACACGGGTGTGAACGGCGATGCGAATACGTCCGTCGAAATGGAGTTCAGCAACATCACCAGCGGCAACGACACGACGATCTTCGGTGAGGATGCCTGGAATTCCAGCAAATTCCTGTTCATCCGCCAAGGCGACCAGCTCCGCTATTTCGGCAACCCGTGGGTTCTCGTGTACGACGGCGTGCCGGCGGCGACAGACATTTGCCGTATCAAGCTCGATGCCGCGAAGAACGAAATCACCTTCGCCATCAATGGTGTGACAACGAATACGATCACTGCCAACCACACGGTGAACTGCAGTAACAAGAACATCTGCTTCTGGGGATTGAATACGGGCGGCTACCAGGGCAAGTGCCGGATCCACTGGGCGAAGATCTGGCAGGGGGCCGTGCTCGTGCGCGACTTCGTGCCGTGGCGCGATGCGCAGGGGCGGGTTGGCTTCTACGACCGCGTGAGCAATTCCTTCTTCCCGAACCGTGGCCGGGGATGGCTCCGTGCGCCGTATTTGATCACGGACCGTGACGCGACGACGGTCACGGTGGACGAGGGTACGTTCGATGCGGCGACGATGGGCGCGCAGACGAACATTGTGAAGACGAGCGGCGGCATACTGACGGTTGCGGCCGTCGGCGCGGTCGGGTCGGTCGACGTTCGCGCGGGCCGCCTCTCGCTGCAGAACAATCTTGCCGAGCCGTTCGTGGTGACGGACACGTTCACACTCGCGGGCGGCACGACGCTGGCGTTCGACATGCTCGCCTCCGGCTGCGACACGATCCAGAACGAGAACCTCGTTTTGACGGCGACGGCGGCGAATCCCGTGCGTCTTGTGTTCTCGAACAACGCGCCCTCGCTCAATGGCGACTTGAAGTACGTGCTCATCGCGAAGGGACTGCAGCCGGGCGACGAACAGAAGTTCACCGTGCCGTATCCGGTGCGCCTCTCGGTCGAGAAGGGGGCGCTCGTCGCGCAGGCGATCAACTCGACGACGATCGTCACGGTGGACGGCGCGACGCTCCAGCCGGGCGTGACGACGCTTGCCACGTGGGAGAATCCGACGGTGGACTACGGCCAGCCCAAACTCGAAATCGACGGAACTTCGCCGTATGAGGCGGAACTCATCTGCGAGGCGAAGAGCATGAAGCTCGTCGTGCGCACGGCCCAGCAGGCGGCCGCCAAGCCGATCAAGATCTTCACGGTGGGTGATGCCCGCGTGTCGCACAACGGCGGTTACGGCAAGTCGTGGCGCATACCGCTCGCGCAGAAGCTGACGCTCGAGGGCTTCAACGTGAAGATGACGGGTCCGCGTACCGCGTACGCGGCCGAGCCGTCCGGCGCGACCACGCGCGCGGCGTGGATGCACCACCTCGGCATCAGCAACACCTTCCGTTATCGCTCTTGCGAAAGCGGCACGATCATGGGCCTGCTCGAAGGTCTCGAGACATACGCGGGCGCGGCGGAAGAGCCGGATTTCCTCATCCTTCAGATGGGGACATTCGAATACTGGGACAAGAAGGGCACGGGGATCGACTCCTACTTGCACTGGAAAGAGGCGGTTGACCGCTTCCTTGCGGCGCTGCCGATGACGACGATCATCGTGACGACGAGCGAAACCGACGCCTACAGCCTGTCCGGGCGTCCCTTCGAGAACAAGCATCGCGACATCTACAACGCGCTCATTCGTGAACAGATGGCGAAGAGCGAAGAAGACGGCGGTTTCCCCGAAGGGCGGGTCCTGCTCGTCGATGTCGAGCGGCTGCTGGACGGCTGCGACCGTCGGTCTGAGATGCACCAGGACAACTGGCAGTTCAATGCCCTCGGCTGCGACTATCTGGCCGAGCAGTTCAAGACGGTGATCATGACGCGCGCGACCTTCGCGGGCCGGAACGGCACGCCGAAGATCGAGAAGGTGCGCACCTCGCTCGACCTCTCGGAGAAGACGCTCACGGTGACCTTCTCGAAGCCGATCGTGGCCGCGCCTGCCGAGGCGGCGATCGAGGGCGGTCCGGCGCTGGCGGACCCGGTACTCTCGGAGGACGGACGGGCCGTGACCTGGACGCTCGCGAGCGAACTCACGCCGAAGACCGACTACACGCTGACGGTTGGTTCGGTGAGCGACGTCGCGGGCCTTGCGAGCGGTGGCGAGAGCGTCGTCTTCCAGCCGCGCTGCTACGGTGCGCTCAACAACGTACCGGCCGAATACACGACGGGCTTCACGCGCCTCGCCGTGATCGAGCCCAAGAAGAACACCTACTATGCGCAGGATACGGCCCAGCTGCCCTATGTGTGGCAGGCACCGCTGCCGCGCAAGGGCATCGAGAAGGCGGGCTACTACATCGAACTCGTCCGTGCCGACACCGGCGAGATGAAGACGATGTGGATGGACATGGTTGCGCCGCGCAACGCGGGTACGGCGTCGGACGCCGACATCGGCTTCGACGACATCACCTTCCCCGTCACCGAGGCCCAGTACAAGCAGCAGACGGTGAAGAAACTCCATGTCTACACCGACTTCGGCAACATCGCGAACGTGCCGCCGAGCGACGACACGGTCGAGGGCTACATCGAATGCAACCCGATCAACTACGGTGGCACCGACGCGAACAAGGACAACGCGCTCCCCGAGATCTGGCCGAACCAGTGCGGCTGGAACGATACGATGACGACCGGTAGCGCGACGGGCTATGGCACGTTCCAGTTCTTCCGCAAGTACCCGACGGAACCGAAACGCGAGGTGCCGGTGGACGGACTCTTCATGTTCAACTGCTTCGGCAACAAGACCTCCCGCAGCGACTACAACTACATCGGTTTCGGACTGTTGGCCGATACCGGCATTTTCAACGACGGTAACAAGTCCATGGACGGCACCTGGGTGACGGGCACGGGCGATCCGGCGGCCCTCAACGCGGGCGCGTACAAGCTCATGCGCATTGAAATCTGGGCGAAGTACCAGCCGAGCACCGACCGCAGCGACTATGCGGACGGCGCGTGGACGGGCGGTGCGAACGACGGCAGCACGTTCGTGACGCCGGGCAACTGGCAGGACGCGAACGGCCAGCCGCTCACGAGTGTGGCCTCGAAGGCGCTCATCGTGCCGCAGAATTCGGGCAATCCTGTGTTCAACTACATCGGCTGGGATCCTGTCGTGAACAAGGGCGCGATGTTCTTCGTCGACGGCCCCTGCACTTTCAACAAGGTGGGTGCGATCTACCTGAAGAAGTTCGACCTCGCCGCGACAGGACGGCTCGTCATCGATCCGACGAAGGCGACGCTGCGCTGTGTGACGGCGCCGACCTTTGCGGCGGGCGCGAAGATCGCGCTCGATACGCCGTTCGCGTCGCATACGCGCGGACGTTTCCTGCTGATGACATGGGACGTGGGCACGGTCGAGTGCGCGGGCGCGCTGACGGACCTCTTCGACACGACGAGCGCCAATGGCGCGAATCCGCGCGTGTGGGAAGAGAAGGTGGGCGACGGTGGCCGTCTCTGGCTCGACCTCGACGCGGACAACCTCGGTCCGCGCGTGCGCGTGCTGCCGGTGGGCGACTCGATCACGCACGGCAGCGACGGCAGCTACGGCAACTGGCGCATCCCGCTCATGAAGAAACTCTGTGCGGCGGGCTACCTGCCCAACTCGGTCGGCTACCGCAACGACCAGAGCCACGACGAGGCGGGCGCGACGATGCCCGAGAACTGGGTGTGGCATTCGGGCATCAGCGGGCGTTTCCTGATTTCCAACACGGGCTCCAAGCAGGGCGGCGTGCAGGACATGATCGACGCCGAGCTCGACCAGGCGGGCAATGTGGACGTGCTCCTCATGAAGATCGGCACGAACGACATCAACGGCCGCAGCACGCCTGCGGAGACGCTCTTCGACGCCTGGACGAACACGGTTCAGCGTATCCTCGCGCAGAGCGCGTGCAAGGTGATCGCGGGCGCGGTCGTCAACAACGCCACCGCCGCGAAGAACGAGATCGTCCTTGCGTTCAACGCGATGATGAAGAAGGCGATCGAGGTGGATGGCATCTTCCCGGCGGGTCGCGTCTACTACGCCGACCTCTACAACGCCTGCCCGCGCTACGCGCAGGACGGCACGACGCTCATCGAACACAACTTCCAGAACGCGACCGACTTGCATCCCGACTGGCCGGGCGAAGATCTGATGGCGGAGGAATACTGCCGTGTGATCAAACTCGCGCTGGCGGACGGCTTGCCCGTGCATCCGGCGCCGCACACGACGACGGGTTCGCTCAACAACGTGCCGGCGGAATACCGCCAGGGATTCAAGCTCGCGCGGTCCATCGACCTCACGACCGCGGGCAATCTCTGGGGCGCGGTGGCCGTGCCGTATGACGATTATTCGGCGAACGAAGGCGCGGTTGAGAACATCGCGCGCGTCGGCTACTACATCGAACTGCGGCGGAGGAACATCGACGGCGCAATCGACTACGGCGGGCATGTGCGCTGGCTGTGGGTCGACATGATGTCGTTCGGCGGCCGCGATATCGAGTCCGTCGGTATTCCGCTCTCGGGCCGCGGACAGGGCCGCGTGAGTGCGCTTCATGTGACGGGCAATGTGCCGTTCATCGAGACAATTCCCGTGACGGACGATTCTCAGGTCGGCTGGGTCGAGTTCTGGCCCACGAGCTACACGCACGACGAGAGCGGTATTGCGGGCGCGGCGACGGGATTGACCGGTACCTACGACTGGAACGACACGGCGACGACGGGCAACCACGGCTGTATGCAGGTGCACCATCTGCTCGGCGAGGGTTCGCGTCTCGCGGCGCAGACGCTCTTCTCCTATACGGGCCTCACCGCCTACGCCCATCCTGTCTGCCAGTTCGGCAACTATGCGCTGCACGGCAACGTGTCGCTGGACTGGACGTTCGTGAGCCGCGATTCGATGGCGGAAACGGCCACCTACGATCTTGGTGCCTATGAGGTGGCGCGGATGGAAATCTGGACGCGGAGCGATGCGGAAGAACTCGCGCAGCTCGGCGTGACTGGCTTCGACTGGCGTCCGGAAGATGCCGAAAGCGCGGTCTTCTCGCCCTCGGTTGCGTCCTGGCGCAACCATGGCAACGCGCAGGACACGACGCCGTATCCGTTCTACAACAAGCTCGCGCTCTACTTCGATGACCAGTCCGCCGTCGCGTTTGCGACGAACAACGAGGACGCGGTCGCCGCGTCGCTCACGTTCACCGGATCGCACGCGTTCGAAATCGGTGGCACGGGCCGCCTGACGGTGAGCGATGCGCTCACGTCGTCCGCCGGCACGGTGACGATTTCGACGCCGTTCTCGCTGGGACAGACTGGCGGCACGTTGACGATGGCGAATGCGGGCGAGGTGGTGCTCACGGACATCAAGGACGGCGCGAATACGGTCGTCAAGCGCGGTACCGGATTGCTCGCGATGAACGATGCCGGCCTTTCGGCGGCGCATGACTTCCGTCTCGAGGAGGGTCGCGTGCGGCTTGACGGGCGCAACGGACTCCTGAGCCGCTTCGTCAACTGCGTGGCCGGTACGGGCAACACGCTCGTCTGGCGCAACACGAAGCTCGCGGATGTGGAGGGCGCGACGGCGCAGATGTGCGGCAGCTATCTGAACGCGGCGGGTGGCGTCCCTTCGACGATGTACTATTGGCGTCCCAATGACAGGGAGAATCCGACGGTCGCGACCTGCCAGTTCCAGATTTGGGACGGCACTTACACGAAGACCGTGTGTGCGACCTTCCGCCAGCTCGGCGCCGACGTCTATTGCGCCAATACGCGCGCCTGCTACACCCAGGCCAACGTCCTCGGCCGGGACATGTCGAGCGGCTACAGTGGTCAGACTCAGGCGACCTCCCTGGGCGCAAGCGGCTACGGCATCCACAACATCCTGCCCGTCTTCAAGGAAGGGGCGGGGTCGGCGAGCGGTGACTCGGCGGCGACGCTCACGATCGCGGCGGGTGCGCAGCTCGACGTCAACCTAGATCACAACAATGCGAATGTCGCTCGGTGCGAGTCGACGCATGGACGCGTGGTGTACGTCGCGGGGAATGGTCCGGACGGCACGGGCGCGGTCATCAACTCCATTGCCTCCAGCGCCTGGGGCAGCACGTTCGGACACGTGGTGCTGACGGGCGACACTTCGTTCGGCCTTGGCTACCTGACGATCCGTGAGCAGGCCGGGTCGGCACTGGCCTACGGCGTCGGGCAGGCGAAACTTGAGGGCGGGTACACGCTCACGACGCTCCCGGACGCGAACACCGGCTTCGTCAACACGGACTTCGCGATTGATCGCATCCACGTGTTGGGCAAGGCTGAGTTCGCCTATAAGCTCACGGGTACGGTGACGAACGGCGTGTGGCTGGCCAATGGCGCGACGGTGGCGATCACGGGCAACGGTTCGACCTTCAGCGAAGGTATCAGCTTCTACATCGAAGATGGAGCGACCGTCACGATCAACGTGGGCGGCGGCGCGGTTGAACTGCTCGGCGATCTCGTCGTCGGCGAAGGGGCGACGCTCAACCTGAACGCCGGCAAGCAGCTGGTGGTATCGGGTCAGCTCATCAACCACGGCACGATCAACAAGACGGGCGGCGACCAGCTGCTCACGAACGGCAAGGTGTCGGGCGAGGGCAACATCAGCGCGACGGCGGGGGCGATCCGCCTCGGCGGCGGTGCCGATTATACGGACTTCACGGGCAAGATCTCGTCGACGGCGGCGATCAGGATCGGCGACAGCGTGTACGGCACGCCGTCGGGCGCGCAGCTCGGCAGCGTGACGGCGTTCACGAGCGATCTCGAGTTCTACGCCTACGACGATCACGCGAACACGATGTGGGGCAACGGCGCGTACGACGCGCTCGTGCAGAAGTGCGCCGATGCGAAGAAGACGCTCTACCTCTATTCGCGTACCGCCACGGCGACGAACCGCCTCGAGAACTCGACGTGGAACGCCTGCTACATCGACATGGGCAACAACACCGGTTATGGCGTGTTGGCGATCGGTCCGGGTGCGACCATCAACTTCAAGGACCGTTTCTGGACGGGTCGCAACGCGAACAATCCGCTTTCGACGGCGCTGATCGTCGAGGAAGGCGGCGTGCTCAATTCGACGACCGGCGAGTCGTCCAACCGGTCCATGCTCATCGGCACCTATCCGGGCGGTGACGCCTACACGCACGAGTTCGTCATCAACGGCGGCACGGTCTCGACTCCTTATGGCTTCATCGGCGTCGGCTGGCAGGCCACTCATGCGTCGATGACGCTCAATTCGGGTCTGGTCTCGGCCAAGGGCCTCATGATGCGCGCCACCACGGTGGGAGGCGACGGCAACATCTCGACGGCGCACACCGAGAAGATGACGCAGAACGGCGGTACGCTGGAGATCGGTTCGCTCGGCATTGGCGGATATGCGGCGACGAAGACACCGACGCTCGCGTTCAATGCGGGCACGCTCAAGGCGACGGCGGGCTTCACGAACGGCTATCCGGTGCAGACGACATTCGGCGAGACGCCGGAAACCGCAGGTGACTTCACGATCGACCTCAATGGCCAGACGGTGAACTGGACGACGGCGCTTCGCGGCTACGGCAATGTACTGCTGACGGGTGCGGGCTCGTTCGCGAGCGGCGTGGCGAAGGACGTTGAATTCCAGGACTTCGTCGCGGGCAACTGGACGGTCGGCACGAACGTGACGGCCAACCTCACGGGCGCGGCGGGCTTTACCGGCGACCTCACCGTTGAAGAAGGGGCGAACACGACGATCCGCATGGGCGAAGGCCTGGTCGAGTTCGGCGTCTTCGACAACCGTTCGCTCGTCTACGAGGAAGGGCTCACCACGAGCAAGGCGTACTTGGGTCCGTATCCGTTCCGCACGCGTTCGCTGGCAAAGCTGCACCGTACTTACACGAGCAACAGCGGTCCGATCAACAACAGCCACTTCTGCTGGCGCGGACAGTTCTACGTCGATGCGGACCACGCGGACACGGTGTGGTACTTCGCGGGTACGTTCGACGATCGTCTGTTGCTGGAGATCGACGGCGCGGTGATCTTCACGACGACGGGCGCGGGCGAGATCAAGGCCGGCCAGACGGCCGCGGCATTGGCCGAAGGCTGGCATAGCTTCCGCATCCTCGCCTACGACGGTACGGGTTCGCAGGGTCCGACGGCCAGTGGTTGGAACGGAAAGATGGCGCTCGGCTGGTCCACGAATGCGGCGGCGGCCGGCTCGACGGCAGTGGCGGACTACACGAAGTTCGACGAAACCACGCTCCGGTTCCGCTTGCCCCTGGTCGCCCGCTGGGCGAGCAAGAGCGGCTATTCGACGCTCGACTCCGAGCCGTTTGGCGGCACGTCGAGCGGCGTGTACACGTCGCTCAAGTTCCTGCGCACGCAGAATAGTGCGGAGTTGACGGCGATCGCCAAGGGCAACAAGGCGGCGCAGTTGACGGGTTGGTTCTATGCCGAGACGGCTGGCGACTATGCGTTCACTGGCTGCTTCGACGACTGGATCGCCCTGTTCATCGATGGACAGAAGATCCTCAAGTCGCCCTCGGGATGCGGAACGGCCACGGGCACGGCGACGCTCACGGCGGGTTGGCACGCATTCGACATCCGCGTCTCGGACAACTCGGGTAACGTCGGTACCGCGAACTCGCTCGTGGTGAAGCGTCCGGGCGAGAGCACGGCGGTGAACTTCGACGAGGGGTATTTCCTCATGCAGGCGGAGATGCCGGGCCTTCTGGGTACGACGACGGTGGCGAAGGGTGCAACGCTCACGAACGCGGCAGCTGAGGCGTGCCCGATCTTCGGTACGCTCGCGGGCGACGGCAACTTGGCCGGCAAGTTCGCGTTCGGCGAGCAGAGCACATGGGCGATCGGCATCCGGCGTGCGCGCCTGACGAGCTGCGTCGACACGACGGGCGTGACGAATACGGACTACCTGCAGCTCCTCCGCACGATCGACGTTACAGTGGAAGAACTGTCGACCAAGGCGAAGTATGAACTGGGTCCGGCAGGCGATCTGACGGCCGAGGATGCGGCGAAGATCGCCGTCACGGTGACGCTCGACGGAGCCGACGTGCCAGGCTGGACCGCGACGGTCGAGGACGGCGAGCTGAAGCTCGTCAATCCGAAGCCGGTCTTGGGTTCGACGATCCTCCTCCGCTAACGCGGTTCGAAGGCGAAGAAGCGGCCTCTGTGCAGATGCGCAGGGGCCGCTTTTTTAATGTCGAATGGAGAATGTAGAATGGAGGATGTCAAACGTCCAGGCCCGAAATGCTTTGACGCATCTGCGGTTCGTATGATAAAATACTAGGAACGAAAAGGCGGGTGTGGAATGTGCACTCGTTCAAACACAATCAAGAGGCATAAAATGAAGCAAAGTCTACAGATTCTGGCAGGGGTTCTGGTCGCCACATGGACGGCGGAGGCCGCGCAGACGCCGGTGATCCATGGCGCCGAGAAGGCCGTGGCGATTGCCGAGAACGTGGTTGGCGCCGAAGAGGTGAAGCTCACGGCGACGATCGGTCCCGACACCTACGACTTCGACCAGGCGATCTGGTGCAATCCCGTGTTCGTGCTGAAGGACGGTACGCGCGTGGATGCGACGACGCTTGATTTCCGCCGTGCGGACGCCGGCTTCGACAAGGCGGTGAAGAATCGCGTGCCCTGGCGTGGCAATGCGCTGCCCGTGATCGCCGACGAGAAGTTTTCCCGCTGCATCACGGCGCATGCGCCTTCGATGGTGATCCTGCCCGTGCCGCCGAATGCCGTCCGCTTCGAGGCGCGCGTGGGTCTTACGGCGCCGAAGGGCAAGGGTTCGAGCGTCTTCATCGTGGAGGCGGGCGAGTTCTCGCGGCGCGAGCAGATGGAAGCGCTCGTCTCGCGCGCGACGAACAGCCTCGTCGCCGTCGAACGCCTCTACGCCCATCGCCGCGCGGCGAATCCCGAGAACGCGCAGGTGCTGGACCTCGTCGATCTGCAGCTCGCGTCCGTGCGCAAGGCGGTTGCGCTGCTGACCGCGAAGGACGCCAAGCTTTCGCCGAATCTGCTGTCGGCCGCCGAACGGACGTTCGGCACGATCGACGCCGTTCGCCGCATGCTGATGATCGACCTCAACCCGGCGATCTCGTTCGACCGGCTGCTCTTCATCCGCCGCAACAACAACCGCAACCATCTGCCGTGCAACTGGCAGAGCAACTCGATGCTGCCGAAGGACGGACACGACAACGAACTCTGCTTCCTCGACATCCGCGGTCCGCGCGCGGGCCAGACGGAACTCCTCTACAAGCCCGAGGGCGGGCGTCCGCTCTTCGACGTCGAACTCCACTGGAACGCGGACAAGCTGCTCTTCTCGGGCGTGGCGGCCTCGAACGCCTGGCACGTGATGGAACTCGACCTCGCCTCGCGCAAGGTGCGCCAGGTCACGCATGACAACGCGGGTGACATCAACCACTACGACGCCTGCTACGTGCCGGACGGACGCATCGTCTTCACCTGCACGGCGCTCAAGTACGCCGTGCCGTGCGTGTGGGGCAACGCGCCGGTGGCGAACCTCTTCCGCTGCAAGGCCGACGGTTCCGAGATGGAACTTCTCTCCAACGACCAGGAGCACGCGTGGTGTCCCGAGATCATGCCCGACGGCCGCGTGATGTATCTGCGCTGGGAGTACACGGACCTGCCGCATTCCAATGCGCGCATCCTCTTCACCTGCAATCCCGACGGCACGAACCAGCGCGCGCTCTACGGCAGCAATTCTTTTTGGCCGGGCAGCATGTTCTATGCGCGTCCGATCCCCGGCAAGCCCACGCAGTTCGTCGCGGTGCTCACGGGCCATCACGGTCTGCGCCGTCAGGGCCAGCTCGGCCTCTTCGACGTGACGAAGGGCACGGAAGAAGGCGAGGGCGCCCTCCAGCTGCTGCCGGGCTACGGCAAGAAGGTCGATCCGATCGTGCGCGACCAGCTCTACAACGGCACGTGGCCGATGAACCTGCATCCGTATCCGCTCGACGACACGACCTTCCTCGTGTCGCGCAAAAACAGGGGCGAGGCGAACTTCTCGCTCTATCTCATCGACCGTTTCGACAACGAAATCTGCCTGCTGCGCGAAGCGGGACACGACCTCTGCGAGCCGGTGCCGTTCATGAAGACGCCTGTGCCGCACGCGCAGCCCGACCGCATCGACCCGACCTCCCCGACCGCGCAGGTCTACATCGCGAACGTCTACGAAGGCCCGGGCCTCAAGGACATTCCGCGCGGCACGGTGAAGGAGCTCCGCCTCTACACCTACACGTTCGGGTTCCGCGATGAAGGCGGTCTCTATGGGTCCATCGGCTTCGACGGTCCGTGGGATATGCGCCGTACGCTCGGCTCGGTGCCGGTGAATGCGGACGGCAGCGCCTACTTCCAGGTGCCGGCGAATACGCCGATCGCGGTGCAGCCGCTCGACGCGGAAGGGAAGTCCCTGCAGGTGATGCGCAGCTGGTTCACGGCGCGCAACGGCGAGTATCTCTCCTGCGCGGGCTGTCACGAGAAGCAGAGTTTCGTCGCGCGCGCACCCGCCGTGGCGAAGGGAATGCCGCTTGAGAAGATCCGTCCGTGGCGGGGTCCCTCGCGCAACTTCGAGTTCCTGCGCGAAGTGCAGCCGGTTCTCGACGCGTTCTGCGTGAAGTGCCACAACGAGCCGGATCCGCCGCATTCGGAAATGTTCGGCGACAAGAAGTGGAAGCCGGACCTGCGGGCGACGCCGCTCAAGGGCTGGAATACGAAGATGAGCGGACACGTGAGCCCGCGCTGGGGCGGCAAGTTCACGACCTCCTATTTCAACCTCGTGCGTTTCGTGCGCCATCCCGGCATCGAGAGCGACATCCATCTGATGACGCCGATGGAATGGCACGTGGATACGACCGAACTCATGATGATGCTCGACAAGGGCCACAAGGGCGTGGTGCTCACGCCCGAGGCGCGCGACCGCCTCGTCACGTGGATCGACTACAATACGCCGTTCCATGGACGCTGGCAGACGATCGTGGATTCGAAGAGCGCCATCGCGCGTGAAAAGCTGCGCGAAGAGCGCCGTGCGCGCTATGCGGGCATCACCGAGAACCACGAGACGATCGCCACGCCCGCGCCGGTTCTGACGGCGCCGCCGCTGAAGGCGAAGCCGCCGGCGGGTCCGGCGGTGACCGTGGCGGGCTGGCCGTTCGATCCGGCGACGAAGCCCGCGAAGGCCGCCGGGTCCATCAAGCTCGGCGAAGGCGTGGAGATGCCGCTTGTCGCGGTACCGGGCGGTACGTTCGTGATGGGTTCGAACGACGTGAAGGCGAAGCCGGACGAACGCGGGGCCGCCGCCGTGGCGGTGAAGGCGTTCCAGATGGGCGCGCGCGAAGTCACGAACCGCGAGTTCCGCCAGTTCGATCCGTCGCACGACAGTCGCTGCGAATCGCGCCACGGCTACCAGTTCGGCGTCACGGGCTACGATGTGAACGGCGACGATTTGCCGGTCGTGCGCGTGAGCTGGCAGAAGGCGGTGGCGTTCTGCGACTGGCTCTCGAAGAAGACGGGCAAGACCGTGCGCCTGCCCACCGAGGCGGAATGGGAATGGGCTGCGCGCGCGGGCTCGGACAAGCCGTTCTGGTGGGGCGACCGGAACGCGAACTTCGCGGCCTATGCGAACCTCGCGGACATCTCGCTCTGCGACTACTCGGGCAACCCGTACGTGCAGGATCGCGTGAAGGCGCGCTACGGCAACACGGAGAACCTCTTCGACAACTGGGTGCCGCAGGCGCATGGCGTGAACGACGGCGCGTTCCTCGAAGAGGCGAGCGGCAAGTGGAAGCCGAACCCGTGGGGTCTCTATGAGATGCACGGCAACGTGTGGGAATGGACGGCCTCGAAGTACGTGCCGTATCCGTATGCGGCGGCCGACGGGCGCAATGCCCGCACGGGCGACGAGAAGCGCGTGGTGCGCGGCGGTTCGTGGTATTCGCGTCCGAAGCTCGCAACGGCGTCCTTCCGCCGCGCGTACCGTC
>JAKSOY010000008.1 GCA_024405255.1 Kiritimatiellia bacterium | reverse complement strand
TGTGGGAGGATGCGCGGGACTTCGGCGCGGGCTGGGGAAGCTGGAAGATTCCCTTCGGCGGCTGGCGCTTCACCTACGGCGACGTCGGCTGGACGAACGGCTTTGCGTGGGTCGAAGGGTACTTCCGCTCGCGGTTCAACAGCCGCGCGAACGAGATCCGGCTCTTGGACGACCGCCTCGCGCTCTGTCCCGCCGCGAACTGGTCGCGCTACAACCTCTCGGCAAGCCGCGCCTGGTCTGTGACGAACGACGTCGGCGGTCTCGTCGTCACGTTCGAGAACGCGGCGATCGCGGACGATCCGACGAAGATCGCGAGCGTGCAGATGGAGCTCTTCCCGCGCACGGGCGAGGTCGCGCTGCGGTACGACCTCGCGAATGTCGGCGACGCGACCTACACGGCGGGGCTCGTGGTGGACGGCACGAACCACTTCGTCGAAGTCGGCGCTCAGATGCGCGAAGTCGTGTTCCAGTGCGTCAATCCCGAGAACTCTGTCGCGTGGACGACGACGACTGGTGGATTCCGGCGATCCGCCGTGGTTATGCGCTCGCATCGCAGGTTGAACATCTGATTTGGGGACGTTCGGACGGAACTTGCATCGCTGTCTATTTCGCGGGCAGGCTAGGACCGACGGGCGCTCTATATGGTTGGAGAACGCATTGTGGCGCTTTCATTGCTCGTTCGTCAGGAGAGCGAACCGTCGCCCATGAACTTGGCCATGTGTTGGGGCTTTGGGATATTTATTCGGCCCGGGCGCCAACGGGCGGGACGCCCGTTGTCCCAGTTTTTCCGACCCTGACGCCCGTTGGCGTCAGTTGTTTGCGACAGGTCGTCCCCAACGTTGCGACAATACCAATCTGTTAATCCAACCTTTAATCTTTAATTTTCAATCTTTAACTTTTCAATTTTTCCCCTTGCCTGATCGTTGTGAAAATTGTATAATAAAGGACTCATTTCGCTGAGAAAGGCGAATGAAACATTTTACGGAGAGCAGAATGAACACCGAATATCTCAAGAAAGCCCATGAACGCGTCCCGTCGATCCCGGTTCTCGTGAACCTGATCTCCAAGCGGGAAAAGCAGCTCATTGCGGGCGAGAAGCCGCTTGTGAAGCCGCTCTCTTATGACGAAGACAAGGTCGACATCGCGCTGCGCGAGGTGGCGGAAGGCCGGCTCATCAGCGAAATCGACTTCGATGCGATTGCGAAGGCGGAAGAAGCGAAGACGCGTTGGCAGAAGCACGCGTCGTCGCCGTCCATTTTCGCGGCGATCTAAGCGCGAGTCGGCCGGAAGGCCAGGGGATTTGTGGCGGAGAAGAAGAAAACAGCGCCGGGTGACTTTGCGGTCAATCGCCGTGCGTATCACGACTATGCCGTGCTCGAGAAGATCGAGTGCGGCATTGAGTTGCGTGGTACCGAGGTGAAAGTGGTGCGCCACGGGGAGGCATCCTTGTCCGGGGCGTACGGGGCCGTATTGGGGGGGCAGCTCTACGTGGTGGCGATGAACATCCCCGTGTACGCCTTCGGCAACCGGTTCAACCATTCGCCGCAGGGCAATCGCCGTCTCCTCGTACACAAGAAGGAAGTCGAAGAGCTGCGGCTCAAGACCGAGGCGAAGGGGCTCACGCTGATACCGCTGCGCCTTTATCTGAAGAAGGGGCGCATCAAGCTCGAGCTGGGCGTGTGCCGCGGCAAGGCGCTGCACGACAAGCGCGACACGCTCAAGCAGAAGGCGCTCAAGCGCGACATGGCCCGTGAAGGGCTCTAGACAATCTTCAGTCTTCAATCTTCAATCTTCAGTTTTCAGGCTTCAGGCTTCAGTCTTCAGTTTTCAGGTTTCAGGCTTCAGTCTTCAATCTTCAGTTTTCAGGTTTCGGGGATGGCGTGGAAGGGGGCGATTTTCGCCCCTTTACTTTTTCTCATTTTCCCATTCCGTTTTTCCTCAAAATCGTGTATAATGTACGGTAAATTTTCATGGGGGAGTGTACACTTTCACCATGACCGTGTTGTTTTCAAACGGGGAAGTTGGCATGAAGAGAAGCATTTTAACGTTGATTGCTGCAGCGTTGGCGCTTGGCGCCTGCGCCGAGTCGGTGTCGTCTGAAATGGCGGTCGCCGCCGCGAACGCATGGGTTTTGCGCAACGAGAAGTTCGGCGCGGGCCGTGCGGCGACGGGCAAGGTGATCACGGTGCGTGACACGAACAAGGCCGAGACGGTGCTGTGGCACCAGGTTTCGATGACGGGCGACGGCTGCGTGATCGTGGCGCCTGTGACGGAGATCGAACCGGTGGTGGCGGCGCTCGACAACGATCCGGGCGAGCTGCCGGCGGCGCATCCGCTGCGGGGCATTCTGCGGCGCGACATGCGTGCGCGTCTGCGAGTCTTGGGCCTTTACCAGGAGGATGGTGCGGCGAGGCTGCAGTCGGTGGCCCCGGTGGCGCCTGGTGCAACGGACGGTCGGTCGGCGGGTGTGGCCGAATGGGCGTTGCAGCAGGAGAAGAAGTGGGCGCGTCTGGGTCTGGGCGGCAAGGCGAAGCTGCTGGAGGATGAAACGCTGGGGCGCGATGTCGTCGACATGGAAGTGTGCGTGGTGAAGGGCTTCGAGCGGAATGGCCCGCTCACGCACTGGAGCCAGGGTTCGAGCGGCGGCTACCTCTACAACTACTATACGCCGAATCATTCCGTGTGCGGCTGCGTGGCGACGGCATGCGCGGCGATCGTGCAGTTCTTCGGCGCCACGAATGCGGTGGAGTACGTGAACAGAGGCTGCACCTACAACAATGTCCCGTGCCAGGAGTCGCCCGTGTGCAACTTCCAGCCGGCGACGACGAAAAAAGGCGAGATCGACTGGAGTTCGTTCGAGGGGCTTCGTGCGAGCGCCTATTCTCGTTTGAGCGACGAACAGCGCGAGATCATCGGTCGTGTCGCGTACAATGCGGCTGTGGGTGTGACGATGCACTGGACGGACAACGAATCGGGTGCGATTGAAGAGAACATCGTCACGGCATTGAAGAAAGTCTTCGGATTCAAGGAAGCGCGTTTCATCAACCTGCGCGACGCGCAGCAGCCGTGGAACAGCGAGACCTATCGCAAGCTCATCTACGGCCAGTGCGCGGCGGGTGCCCCGGTGGGCATCAGCATCGAGAGCCACTCGGTGGTGTGCGTCGGCTACGGCCAGGACTACGACGGTGTCGAGCGTGTGCGTATCTTCATGGGCTGGGGCGGTTCGGGCGATGGCTGGTATGCGTTGCCGATGGTCGACACGAAGGCGACGATGGGCGGTTCCTCGTACATTTCGGAAGTCGTGGACGGCATTGTGACGATGATTTCCTGGAAGGACAGCCGCGTGGTGCCGGTTGTGGGCCAGGTGAAGAACAACAAGGGCGAAAAGGTCGCGGATGCCGAGCTGACGTTCCTCAATGTCGTGGATACGATCGAAGAGGAGATTCCGGGCGAGCCGACGGGCGAGGAAGCGGAGGGCGAGGAGCCCGCGCCGACGATTCGCCGTACCCATGTGCTGCGCAAGCTGACGACGACGGCGGACGGCTGGTTCGGTACGCGTGTGCCGGCGGTTCCGGGCGTCTACAAGTTCACCTGCGCCGGCAAGATGGCCGAATACGAGGTGGGCGAGGCGTGCGTGAAGTCGACGAGTGAAAAGACGCTGGCGCGCGAACTGCCGGAATGGTTCAATCCGTTCCCGCTTTTGAACAGCACGGTGTGCTTCCGTTTCGAGACGGCGGTGAAGACGGCGCTGGAAGAAGGTAAGGCGATTCTCCGCATCAGCGGCATCAGCGGCGAAACGAATACGCAGCAGGTGCTTGACGAGATCTTCAAGCAGGACTTGGAGAACAAGGACGATTTCACCAATCACTTCGTGTACTACTTCACCACGTCGTCCGCGACGAACGGCGATGTGTGCCCCTCCTATGGCGTGCTGCTGCCGAAGGATTCGAAGGAGGAATCGCGCTGGTACTTCACGAACGGCCGTCTCGCGTATGGCTATGGCCGTACGGTGACGACGACGAACGAGTTCACGGTCACGAACATTCTGGAACAGGCGAAGATCGAGGATTCCGAGGAAGACGAATCCTCGACGACCAACTCGGTTCCGGTGACGAACATCGTGACGGCCGTGGGGACGAACCTGTTGATCTCGACCTACGCGCCCTCGGGTTCGGAAGGCGTCTACGGCCTGTTCACGCTGTGGCCGGAATACGATGCGACGATTCCGGACGCGTTCAAGGAGAGCGTCGATGCGGTGATCGCCGCCGGCTGGGATGAATTCACGAAGCAGGGGTCTGAGATTTCCTGGACGGTGCGTACGGAGAGCGGTCTGACCGCAGGTGAAGTCGTACCGGCCTGGGGAACGACGACGGGCTGCTATACGAATGGCCAGACCGTGGTCGCGACGGCGTCCTTCGAGCTGACGAACGAGGTTGTCGGCGTTGTGATGGGCGTTGGCGGCTACACCCTGTCGTGCTCGAACCTGTACTCCAACGTGGTGACGGAGCAGACGGGCAGCGGTTCGGAAGTTTCGTATACGGTTTCGTCGGGCGACCAGTGCACGCTCACCTGGAACATGGTGACGAACTACGTGCGCATCACGGTGGGCACGCCGTCGCCGAAGGCTTCGGCGGGTACGACCGAGCCGGGTACGGGCTGGTACAAGTACGGCGAGGACGTGCTCTTCACGGCCAAGCCGGCTGAACGCTGGACGGTGGAACGCTGGAATGGCGCGACGGAGAAGGGCCTGCCGGAAGGTTTCTCCGCCGGTGGACCGTGCGTGCTCGTGAAAGCCTACGAGCCGATGGAGCTCAATGTCAAGTTCCGTCAGCAGACGACGGCAGAGCAAAAGGCGGAGGGTACGAACTACCTCTTCAAGGTTGTTTCGTACACCCTTGATGTCGACGAAGACGGACAGATCACGGGTCTGAACGAAGTGAGCGATCTTTCGACGATGCCGAAGATGAAGATCTACGGCGGTACCGAAGAGACGGAAGGCACGGAGATCGTGCAGGGCGAAGAGGCGACGCTGCCGAATGCGCAGCTCGCGCTTGTGCCGTCGCCGCTCACCTACAAGGATCGTCGCGGTCGGACATGGGAGTGCTACATCTGGAACTTCTACGGTTACGAAGACGACGAGACGCTTGCGCACGATGCCGGGGTCATCGGCGAGGCGGCGAAGGGCGAGGGCTTTGCGCTGGCGGCGGGCAGCGGACCGGTTGTGGGCCTCACGCCGTCGCAGGATGTCAAACTCGTCCTCTACTGGGTGCAGGTGGAAAACCGGGACGAACCGGATGATCCGCCGGTTGTGAAGGTCGATATTCCGATCGACTGGAACGAGGCGCTGGACAACCTCCACTCGGGCGAGGTTGAAATCCTTTCGGCCGCCGACGCGAAGAAACTGCCGCCGAACGCCCAGATCATTGTGGGCAAGCCGCCGCTGGGCTGGAAGCTCGACGGCGCGGTCAAGAAAGGCAAGGACGGCAGCCTGACGGCGACGCTCGTGCTGGACGAGAACGTGCTGGCGCCGAAGGCGGTGGAAGGTGCGGCTGCTCCGATTACGATCATACCGGCAGCGGAGGGCAAGCTGCTCGTCAAGGCGGAAATCGCCAATGGTGTGAAGGGCTTCTGGTATTCGCTCTTCACGGCGGACGAACTGACGGGTCCTTGGGAAGTGGTGACGTCGGGCTACGAGTCGGGTACGCCTGTCAAGCAGGCGGCGCTCAAGGAGTCCACGGGCAGCTTCTCGCTCTCGATCCTCGTCGATCCGACGGAGACGAAGCGGTTCTACAAGCTCGTGGTGACGGAGAAGAATCCGTCTGCCGAGTAAGGTCGAGATTCGACCGGGAATGAGGGGCCGCCCGGACGAGAACCGTCCGGGCGCTTCCTTTTGAGGGTTGCGGCGAACGAGGGAGGTTCAAATGAAAAGACGGATGATGTGGATGGCGGCAATGTTCGTGCTTGTTGGCGGCACGGCCTTTGGCGAAAAGGGGTCCTATGTTGTCAATCTTCCGACATTCGGCGAGATGGGCCTTGCAGTTGACAGCCTTGAATTGCAGCTCACGGACTATGGTTTCACGGCAACCAATCTCGTGACGCCGGCAGAAGGCGCCCTTTCGAGAAGCGGGCTTGTCGATTCCATTGCGTTGAAGGTGAATCTTAAGCCGGGCTATAAGAATGCGCAGTTCCATTATTATACAAGTACCTTTGGTAGTCAGGCGACACCGCTCACAGGACTTATTTCAAATGGCTCCGCCGTACCGTTCTATACGGCGCAGTCCTTGGCGGGTGGCACGGAGCAGCTGATTACGTACGTGACGAATCTCACCTACGAGGCGATGACGTTCACGTTGAGTTTCGATGCGTGCGGCGGAAATGTAAATCCTTCGTACATGACGATTACCTACGATCAACCGTATGGCAATCTCCCGATTCCCCAGCGCGAAGGCTGTGATTTCAAGGGCTGGTGGGGTGAAGGTCAGGAATGGAAAGGTACCGAAACGGTGCGGACGCTGACGAACCAGACGTTCACGGCCAAGTGGGATCCAATTCACTATCGTGTGCATTTTGAGCCTGGCGAGGGTGGAACCGGTACGATGGCAGACCAGGAGTTTGTCTACGATCAGGCGCAGCGGTTGAAATCCTGTGCATTTACGCGCGCCAATTACGTGTTTGACTGCTGGTCGAACACGGTCAGCGGCGTGACCTATCGTGACAATGCCGAAGTGGAGAGTCTGACGACGAATGAAGTTTTGACGCTGGTGGCGCTCTGGTCGCCGAACGTCTATTCGATTCACTATCATCGAAACTACAACAGCGACCTCTACTCGACGCAAGTCATTACGTACGGTGTGGCGACGACGTTGGCGTTGAGGATCGAACGTTCGGGCTATACGTTCAGTGGCTGGGCGAGGAGTAGCACGGCGCCTACGCCCGATTGGGGGGCGGGGGAGATGGTGTCGACGCTCGATTTCGAATTCAATGAAGAGGGCGTGTTTAACCTCTATGCGGTTTGGGTGCCGTTTGCCTATACGGTTCAATTTTTCCCGAATGGCGGAAATGGTTCGATGATGGACATGTTGCGGACCTACGACGACGGTTTGAAGTTGCCTGTTTGTACATTCACGAACCCTGGATATACGTTTGCGGGATGGGCGACGACGGCGACGGGTCCGATTGTTTGGCCTGGGGAGTCGAGTGCGAACCTGGCGGGGCTGCGAGACGGAGAAACCGTCAGATTGCATGCCGTATGGGAGCCGATTCGCTATTCCGTGTCCTTTGCGCCTAATGATGAAAAGGCCACGGGTGTGATGGCATCGTTGCCGCTTTCCTACGGGAGTGCGGTGAAATTGCCGGTCTGTACTTTTGAGAAGGACGGTTACGAGTTTATCGGCTGGGCGCGTGCGACAGATGGGGATGTGGTGTTCGCCGATGGTGCGGAGGTGATCAACCTTACGGTGACGTCGGGAGACGACGTGGTTCTGTTCGCCCGCTGGAAAGCCGAATCCTATTACGTCACGCTCGATGCGAACGGAGGTGTCTTCGGTGTGGCGGAGACGGGTCCGACAACGTCGAACATCCTCGTGACGGTCGATGAACAATATGGCGGTTTCCCGTCTGTGACGAACCATACGCCGAAACTCGTCTTTGACGAGTGGTGGACGCCGTCGGGAGACGCCGTGACGAATACGAATACGGTACCTCCGCTTTCGGCCGGGGTGACGAATCTTGTGGCGCATTGGAAGAAGGATGATCCGCTGGCAAATGCCGTGGATGCGGAAGAGCTGGATTTCGACTGGTCTGCGACGAATGGTTCGGGTCAGTGGGGGCGCGTCGAAGACGGGACGGCGGTGAATGGTGCGTCGGCAGGCGCAACGATCAATTCCGGCGTCGTAGATGGAACGGTGCTGTTGACGACGAAGGTCGTGGGCCCCGGTCAGTTGACCTTCAACTGGAGGGTGTTGTCTGTTGCCGAGCCCTGGACTTCCGGAACGACCGCGAACATCTGGTCGAAGACGGCCGAACGTCTCTACTTCCAATTGGGGGCGACCTACCAGTGGGGCATTGCCGGCAATTCTTCGCTGTTCTATCGCTTCAGTGATTTCAGTGCTGACACGCCGGCGGCGATGGATAAGCAGACCGGCAACCCAAGTTGGATCGAGGAAACGTTGCGCATCAACGCGCAGCCTGGCGAGACGAACACGCTCACATGGACCTTCTCTTACTTCCTGGACGATCCCACTGCTGGACGCGCCTGGGTGGACAACGTGCGGTGGGTGCCGGATAGTTCGGAGACGAAGGTCGAGATTCCGATCGACTGGAATGACGATCTCAATAACCTCCACTCGGGCGATGTCGAGATTCTCTCGGCCGCTGACGCGGAAAAGTTGCCGGCCGGGGCCGAGATCGTCTTGGGTGAACCGCCGCAGGGCTGGAAGTTGGACGGCGCGCTCAAGAAGGGGGCTGACGGCAGTCTGTTCGTGACGCTCGCCTTGGATGAGAATGCGCTCATGCCGCAGGGGGTGGAAGGGGCGGCGCCGCTGACGATCGAATCGGCCCCTGATGGCAAGCTGCTCGTCAAGGCGACGCTTGTCAACGGCGTACGGGGCTTCTGGTATTCGTTCTTCACGGCAGATGAACCGACAGGGCCGTGGAATGCGGTGACGACGGGCTATGAGTCGGGCGAGGCCGTTAAGCAGGCTGTATTCGACGAGGCCACGGGCGAGTTCTCGATTTCGATCATCATCGATCCGACGGAGACGAAGCGGTTCTACAAGCTTGTTGTGACTGAAAAGGATCCGAAGGTTGTTCACTTGCCGTCAAACTGATTTTTTGCTAAAATAGGAGTCGCTATGAAACTTAAGAAGACACAAGAACCAGAAACGATCGCCACGGCACCGACTGCGGGACGTGCGGCGATTGCGGACCGTTTTAAACTCGATGTCGCTCCGGTGAAGGATCCGAACGGTGTCGGCAAGACGGCGGCGACGATTGCGCTCGTCGCGTGCCTGGTCTCGATTGCTCTGATGGGCGTTGTGACCTGGTTGCTTTACATGAATTGGGAACTGATCCGCGAAGTCTAAGCGGAACAGGATCGCCATGACAGATATCATGAAGTCGGCCCGCGCGCGCGCGGCCGTTCTGTTGGCGCTGGATGAGGATCTTGGGTCCGCGTCCAGCGTTCGTTTTACCCGTCGCCTCGATGCGACGAGTGAGGCGCTCGTCGACCCGAAGGCGAAGGCTACGGGCGAAATCTATGCACGCGTGCCGTGCGTGGTGGCGGGTGCAACGGTGGCGGCGGCGGTGCTGAAGGCCGTGGACAAGTCCGTCAAGGTCGAGATTCTCAAGCCGGACGGTTCCTTCGTGCAGCCGCAGGAGACGATTCTGCAGTTCCGCGGCAAGGCGCGTTCCATTCTGGCGGCCGAGCGTACGGCGCTCAACTTCATGCAGCGCATGAGTGCGACGGCGACGCTCACGAAGAAGTTCGTGGATGCGACGCGGAAGTGGGGGACGCTCATCCTCGACACCCGCAAGACCACGCCGGGGCTGCGCGTGTTCGAGAAGTACGCCGTCACCTGTGGCGGCGGTACCAACCACCGCATGGGCATGTACGACCGCATTCTGATGAAGGACAATCATCGCCGTCTGTGGAAGGGCGGCAATCCGGACGAGCTTGATCAGGCCGTGCTGGCGGCGCGCAAGGCGTTCCCGAAACTCGAGGTCGAAATCGAGGTCGAGAGCCTGCGCGAATGCGAAAGCGCGCTCAAGGCGAAGCCTGAATGGATCATGCTCGACAACATGTCCTGTGCGGATATGAAGAAGTGCGTCAAGCTCTGCAAGGGCATTTCCAAAACGGAGGCTTCCGGCGGCATTACGCTTGATCGCGCGAAGGAAGTGGCGGCGACGGGCGTGACGGCGATTTCGCTGGGCTGTCTCACGCACAGCCAAGGGTCGATCGATTTGACGCTCGAATGGAAAGTCGTGTGAGAATCGCGCTCTTCGGCGGAAGCTTCAACCCGATCCATGCGGGACATGTCGGCATCGCGGAAAAGGCGATTTCGGACTGGTCCTTGGATCGGGTCCTCTTTATCCCGGCCAAGGTGAATCCGTTCAAGGCGGGACAGAACCCGGCGGATCTGGCGGGAGGTTTCACCGAGGCGGAGCGATGGGATTTCGTTGTGCGCGTGTGTCGGACGAATCCGAAGTTCGAGGCGTGGGACATCGACTTGAAGCGTCCTGACGGTCCCTCGTATGCGATCGACACCGTGCGCGCGGCGAGCCTGCGATTCCCCGGGGCGGCGTTCTACTGGATCATCGGCGAAGACAATGTGGAAGGTCTGCCGCGCTGGAAAGACTGGGAGACGCTGAAGACGCTCGTGCAGTTCATCGCCTATCCCCGCACGCGTGAATCGTCGACGGAAATCCGCGCGCGTCGGGCACGGGGTGAGGCGTTTGCCGAATTTCTTCCGTCCTGTCTCGTGGACGACTGATTTTAACGAAAGGAACAACATGAGAAAAGTGATGATCATTGGCTCCCTGCTGGCGGCGTTGCCGCTGATGGCGGGGGCGTTTCGTCCGCCGGCCGTGCCGTTGGTGTCGGTTGACCCGTTCTTCAGCATCTGGAGTGCGGCGGACAAGTTGACGGACGCGGAGACGACGCACTGGTCGGGTCCGCAGATGCCGGTGGGCGTGACGCTCACGGCGGATGGCAAGACGTGGCGTCTGTGCGGTCGCGCGCCGGAGAACGTGCCGGCATTGCCGCAGACGGGCGTGACGGTGAAGCCGCTTGAAAGCGTCTACACCTTCGCGGAGGGGGCGCTCAAGGTCGAGCTCACGTTCGCGACGGCGAAACTCGCGGACGACCTCGACGTGTTCTCGCGTCCGGTCGCGTATGTGACGGCGCGTGTGGCGGGCGCGAAAGACTGGAAGCTCAACGCGCAGATCTCACCGGCGCTGGCGCGCAACGACGATCGCGTGGCGATGGTGACGAACACGTGCACGGTGGCGGGGCTGCCGGCGGTTTCGATCGGACGCAAGGAGCAGAAGGCGCTCGCGTACAGTGCGGACCATGCGCGCATCGACTGGGGATACGCGTGGCTGGTGGGTCCGAGCGCGGCGAAAGACGGCGAGGCGCATTTCCTGCTCGCGTACGACGACATCTGGGCGGTGCAGTTCTTTGGCGAGAACCTGCCGGACTGGTGGCGGCGCGACGGACTGAAGTTCACGTCCATGCTCGCGCAGGCGGAAGTGCAGCGCGCGGATGTGCTCAAGCGCGTGGCGGCCTTTGACGCCGAGCTCTGGGCGGACCTTGTGAAGGTCGGCGGCGTGAAGTATGCGGAACTTGCGAGCCTCGCGTATCGTCAGACGTATGCCGCGTGCAAGCTCGCGGCGGACCGCAACAACCAGCCGCTCTACTTCTCGAAGGAGAACGACTCGAACGGCTGCATCGGCACGGTGGACATCCTGTATCCGCAGAGTCCGCAGATGCTGCTGATGAGCCCCACGCTGATGCGTGCGATGCTCGCGCCGGTGCTCGTGTACGCGTCGCATCCGCGCTGGCCGTGGCCCTTCGCGCCGCACGATCTCGGACGCTATCCGCTCGCGAACAAGCAGCGCTATGCGGGCGGTGAAACGTCGAAGCGCGAGTCCGCGCTGATGCCGGTAGAAGAGTGCGGCAACATGATCATCACGCTGGCGGCGCTGGCGGAGATCGAAGGCACGGCCGAGTTCGCGGCGGGCTGGTGGCCCACGGTGACGAAGTGGGTGCAGTACCTGGAGAAGTTCGGCTTCGACCCGGGCAATCAGCTCTGCACGGACGACTTCGCGGGCCATCTTGCGCACAATGCGAATCTCGCGGCGAAGTCCATCGTGGCGATGGCGTGCTATGCGCGCCTGGCGGAGAAGCTCGGCGATGCGGCGGCGGCCCGGAAGTACGGGCAGCTCGCGAAGGATCTCGTGCCGAAATGGATGGACGCGGCGAAGGGCGGCGCGGCGGGCAGCTACCGTCTAGCGTACGACCGGCCGGGTTCGTGGTCGATGAAGTACAACCTCGCGTGGGATCGCGTGCTGGGGTTGAACCTCTTCCCGAAGGAGGTCTACGAAAACGAGATGAAGGCGTATCGTCAGCTCTTGCAGCCGTTCGGCCTGCCGCTCGACAACCGCCGTCTCTGGACGAAGACCGACTGGGAACTCTGGTGTGCGACGTTCACGGGCCGCAAGGACGACTTTGACTGCATCGTCGATCGCGTGTGGCGGTTCGCCCACGAGACGCCGAGCCGGGTTGCGTTCTCAGACTGGTACTGGACGGACAAAGGTAAGTATGTTCACTTCATTGGACGCAGCGTGATCGGCGGCGTGTTCATGCCGATGCTGTGCGACCGCGGTCTCTGGCAGAAGTATGCGAGCCGCGACAAGGCGAAGACGCGCCTCTATGCGCCGCTCAAGGCCAGCGCGCAGGCGAAGCTCGACTTCCTCGTGCCGGAAGGGCGCAACGCGAAGGACGCGGCGTGGAAGTACACGACGGAGAAGCCGGCGGACGGTTGGGAGAAGCCGGGGTTCGACGATCGCGCGTGGAAGACGGGCGTGGGCGGATTCGGTACGAAGGGCACGCCGGGCGCGAAAATCGGCACGACGTGGAACACGTCCGACATCTGGCTGCGCCGCCACGTGAAGCTTGCGGCGGCGCCGAAGGCGGAAGACGGCCTTCTTCTCTCGCTGCATCACGACGAAGATACGGAAGTGTTCTTCAACGGCGTTCGCGTGGGTGCGTTCCCGGGCTATACCAGCAGCTACGAGCAGTTCCCGGTACCGGCGGCGGCGAAGGCTGCGCTCAAGGCGGGCGACAATGTGCTGGCGAGCGTGACGCACCAGACGATGGGCGGACAGTATGTCGACTGGGGCGTGGCGAAGGCGAGCGCGGGGGACACGTTCAATCTGGCGACGTTCAACATCCGGTGTCCGGCGGACACGGAAGACAACGCCTGGAGCAACCGGCTGCCACGTGTCGTGCAGGTCATCAGGAAGCATGCGTTCGACATCTTCGGCGTCCAGGAAGCGACGCCGATGCAGCGGAAGAATCTGGATGCGGCGCTGCCGGACTTCGCGCGCGTCGGTCTTGGCCGCGGCACGAACGACACGGGCGAGGCGATGTGCATCTACTATCGCAAGAATCGTTTCGAGTGCCTGGCGACGGACACGTTCTGGCTGAGCGAGACGCCGCGCGAACCCGGTTCCAAGGGCTGGAACGCGGCGTGTCCGCGCACCTGCACGTGGGGACTCTTCCGGGACAAGAAGACGGGGTTGAGCTTCCGCTACTTCAACACGCACCTCGACCATGTCAGTCCGGCGGCCCGAGTGGCGGGGATGAAGATCCTGCTGGCGGAGATGGCGCGGGTGGCGCAAGGCGAGACGGTGATGCTCACGGGCGACCTGAACGACAGCTTCGAGCGCATTCCGCCGGAAGAGCAGAAGCGACTGCTGAAGGGGAATGGTCCGCAGATCTCGAGCGAGGTGACGTTCGAGCATCCGATCGCCAATGCGTCGCAGACGCTGTACGACACGCTCTTCCGCACCGAGAAGCCGCATGAAGGCACGCTCAAGACGTTCCATGCCTACCAGCCGACGCATCACTGCCGCATCGACTACGTGTTCGCGACGGGCAATGTGCGCGTGCTGCGCCATGTGACGTGCAATGACCGTCCGGACGGCAAGTACCCGAGCGACCACGATGCCGTAATGGTGCAGCTTGAAATCCGTTAAAGCTTATGTTAAGATAATAGGCGAACCAACCAAAAGAGGAAAAACAAAATGAAGAAACTGATCGGACTTTCCGCTGTGGCGCTGTGCGCCCTGTGCGGAGCGGCTGAACTGCAGCCGATGAAGTGGGTCGACAATGCGTTCGGCGCGGGCAGCGTGTGGACGAAGGGTGCGGACGGTGTGATGACCGCGAGCAAAGACGCGGCGCTGTGGAGCGCAGCCGAGTACGAGAACTTCACGCTCGACTTCGAGTACAAGCTCGACGCGGCGGCGAACTCCGGCGTGATCATCTACTGCTCGAACGTCAAGAACTGGATTCCGAACTCGATCGAGATCCAGCTGCTGGACGACAATCATCCGAAATGGAAGAAGGATGCGAACTATCTCAAGAACGGCAGCATCTACGGCCACCTCGCGCCGCTCGCGTTCCCGGCCAAGCCGGCCGGCGAGTGGAATCGCATGACGATTACGGCGAAGGGCAAGAAGATCGTCGCGTCCATCAACGGCGTCAAGACGCTCGACGTGGACATCTCGGCCTGGAAGGATGCGAAGAAGAATCCGGACGGCACGAAGATCCCGCCATGGCTCTCCAAGCCGATGGACTCGCTCGCGACGAAGGGCCGCATCGGCTTCCAGGGCATGCACGGCGGTGCCAAGCCCTACTTCCGCAACGTGAAGATCGGCCCGGCGAAATAAGCCCGTTCGAGCCTTCATCAACGAGAAACGGATGCCCGGCAGAAGCTGCCGGGCATTCGTTCGTTTTCCCCCGTCTGAAAACTTACCCCATTTTCCCCTTGCCTTTTCATGTGAAAGAATGGTAAAATGTCCCCTAGCTTTGGGAGGAGTGCACCCTCGAAAGGCGTATGAAAGAATGAAACGACAGATTAAAAGAGCTTTGACACCGCTCGCAACGGCGGTTTTGCTGCTTGTTTTCGCGGTCCTGACGGGCTGTAAAGACAAGCCGAAGGTCTATACCGACCGCCAGAAGGACCCGTCCTACCAGAAGGAGCTGAAGGGCACGGTGGAGAGTCAGAAGACGCTGGCGAAGTCGCAGGCGAAGATCGCGGCGCAGATGGAGCGTCTCGTGACGCGCGCGCGCGCCGCGCTGCCCGAGGGCGCGACGGACGACGAGATCAAGGCGGAACTTGATGGACACCCGGAGAAGTATCCGGGCTGGAAGACACTTTCGGCCACGTTCGCGGAAGTGAACGCGAGCATGGAAAAAGAGTTGGCTAATGCCCGCAGCATTGTGCAGCGGCGCATTCAAAAAGAGGCGGCTGACCGCAAGGCTGTCGCCGAGGGGAAGGCTGTGGCTCAGCCCACGGCTTCGAAATGACGGACGGTTGTGATTCAATGGAAGGAAGCGGCAAGATGAAAACAAAGAAAACGCTTGGCATTTTCGCAATGGCGTTGACAGCGCTGACCTGTGCTTTCCCGAGCACGGCGAAGGCGGCGGGTGGTGACATCCGGTCAATCACGGTCTACCAGGATGCGGAAACGGCCGAACGCACGTTCCCGAACGAGAAGGCTCCGCTGGTCGCGGGCGAGACGGTGAAGTTCAAGATCCGTCTCTTGAACCGCGGCATGACGGTGGAGAAGCTCAATACGGATCCGACGTACACGAACCCGTGGACGTTGCAGCATGTGGGTGGCAACGATCCGATTGCGGATACGAACAACATGCCGCAGGTGGGCTTATGGATCAGCGGTCAGCGCAAGTATGCGAAGATCGAGTCGTGGAAGCTGGCCGACCAGTACTTCACGGATATGATCTGCTCCTACACGGTGCAGCCGGGCGACTTGGCGATGCCGCTGAAGCTCGTGGCGCCGGACGGCAAGGGCGAGGCGATGGAAGTCACCACGGGGTCTTGGTATAGCCAGGACTACTACGTGAAGGACTTCGACCTCTGGAACTTCTTCCCGCAGGCGAACGAGGGCAACACGACTTCCAACAAGCTCGAGTTCTATTTCGGCCCGACATCGCTGCAGGGCCTTGGCATCCACCAGCTGGTGGTGAGTGCGGACCTGGCGAGTTCGGTGCGCGACTACAACCTCGCGAATGCCGGCATCTTCATCCAGGCCGTCGACTTCGACGATGCGACCACGGAAGACCCCGCGATCTGGCGCTCCATTGCCGCGAGCTCCTCGACCGCGACGCCGGCCTTGCCGCGTCTGTCGATTCCGAAGGGCAGTGCAGATTCCCAGACGCTCTATGTGTGGACGAAGGACCCGACCGTGGCAGAAGTCGACAATGGGGCGACGGACCAGACCTACGTGTTCGGCGATGGTGTCACGCGCAAGGTGAGCAAGATCACCATCAAGCCGGGCGATGAGCTGGTGCCCTTTAAAATCAGGGGTATCAAGGAAGGCTTCTCGACGGAAGTCTACATGGCTGCGACGCCGACGAACGTCTACAACAATGCGCATACGCTTGTGACGAACTTCACGACGCGCACGGTGTTCGTGACCGAGGCGCTGCCCCCGGGCATGACGGTCGAGATCGATCAGGACGTGGTCAAGACCTCGAGCGACTACAAGCTTTCCGTCGCGGCGATCAACGTGACGCTCACGCAGCCCTACACGGAAGACCTCACGGTGACGCTCAAGCCCACCATGAAGGATGAATCGGGTATCGATCCGTTCAAGTACATCGGCCTCTCCTGGCTGGCGGATGGTAAGGAAGAGTATTCGAAGCAGGAAGTGACGGTCACGATTCCGAAGGGTCACACGTCGGCCGATGGCCTGCTCTATCTCTATGCGAACCGCGCCGACGAGCACACGCTCAAGGGCATTCGCTTCGACGTTGACCAGACGAAGCTCTCGGCGGCGGAAAAGGCGTTCTTCACGGGCGCGTTCTCGCCGGATACGATTGAAATCGACTATGACGGCGGCGCGCTGCAGATCCTCACGCCGGTTGAAGGCGCGGCCTACCAGCACGTGCCGGGCAATGTGCTGCACGACTTCGAAGTGACGATCGCCGATGCGATCGGCGAACTCAACGACGGCACGTATACGGTCTACTGGGACAACAACGGTTCGGGTTCCGCCACGGCGGTCTCGGGTCTTAAGGCCGACGCGAAGGGCAAGCTCGTCGTGCCGCGCACGTATGTGACGGCGATGACCTACAACTCCCAGTTCTGGGTGGTGAACGAAGGCGGCGCGAAGTCCGACATCCGTCACGTGACGGTGCAGGTCGATGCGCCGAAGACGATTTCGGCCACGTTGGACAAGGGTGTGGCGAACTACAAGGAAGGTGAAACGGCCAAGGTGACGCTGGACTTCTCCGACACCTTCCAGGAAAGCTCGAATCCGGGCTACATCTTCCTCATCCCGCTCGATGAGACGACCAAGAATCTCGTGGAAATCACCTCGCAGGACGAGGCGAACCATACGACGTCGGTGCTCGTCTACCCGGGCTTCTCGACGGCGAACTCGCAGGCGTCGATCCGACTGAAGGACGGCTACAATGGCTGCACCCTCAGCTTCGGCGTGGAAGTGCGTGACGCGAACGACAACACGCAGAACAATGTCATTACCGCGTGGGTTGGCAAGCAGTTCTTCGTCGGCGTCGAGAACGTGGCTCCGTCGGTGAGCTACATCGAAATGAACGATACGCCGATCAAGACGAACGGCGGCACGTTCAAGAGCAAGGTGCCGATCGGGGTTCAGAAGGTGTTCGGCATCGGCATTGCCGATCCGGGCATTGGCTACTTCGACTTCGAAGACGGCGACAAGGCCTACACCCAGGTCAAGTTCTGGGAGAACGGCGAAGTCGTCGGCACGCAGATCATCAAGGGCGTGCCCACGGGCAAGACCGTGACGCACACGTTCATGAATTCGGGCCTCGCCCAGGTGACGGCGAAGGTGCGCGATAAAGACATGACGGACCAGGAATTCGCCGAAGCGCCTGAGTTCACGGTGAACGTCGAAGTGGTCGACGCGCCGGCGATTGCGCTCAGCCCGTACAACGGCAGCACGATCTTCAACGAAACGGATACGGGCCCGAGCGCGGGTCGTATCAATGTCGAGCTGACGGTTGCGCCGTCGGGTCTTGAAGTTGGCGATTCGATCACGGTGGTGCTCGAGGTCATCCGCAACGGTCTGAACGACGGCAACCTGCCGGTGCTGAGCAAGTACGAAGTTCCGTTCAAGAACGGCCAGACCGAGGGTTATGTCTATCTCAGCGAACTCGATGGTACGCCGCAGTCCGAATTGAAGGGCTTCCGCATTCGTGCGTACATCAAGGAAACGACGGTGTGCCCGGTCGATACCACGAAGACGTGGCGTCAGTACTATACGTCGGTGGACGATTTCGACATCTTCGTGGTCAACGTTGACCCGATGATCGGTCCGGGTGCGGCGGTGTCGACGAACGAGCGTCCGGCCTCCATCAATGTGCCGTTCACGATCACATGGAACGTGAAGGATGTCGCGGTCGACCAGCAGAATATGACCGTGACGTGGAGCTACAACGGTTCTTCGCAGACGACGACGCAGAGTACGTCGGGTACGTACTCGAAGGAAATCATGTTCACGAGCGCCGGTTCCAAGGTGGTCACCCTCATGGTGCAGGATAAGGACGGCGGCACGGACACGCGTTCGTGGTACTACAAGGTCGAGGCGTCGATGGGTCTTGAAATCACGCCGCGTCGCCCGAACACGGGTGCGCTTTCGGCCTTCTCGCAGAAGTATACGGGCGCGGTTGGTATCGGTGCCGGCCGTGTGTGGTCGACGAGTGCCGACTATCCGACGCGCGTGAGCAACTTCACGCAGTCGTGGGACTTCCAGCCGGCGAACGACCTCAATCCGAAGATCTACGCGTTCGGCTACAAGGTGGACGACCAGGATAACGGCGGCCTCGGGCCGGCCGGTTCGCGTGACTACGCGCTCGATGCGGCTGGTACGTGGTACAACCAGGCGAGCAAGTACGGTTCCTACTATACCTATCGCAATGGCGATGGCAAGGACTCCTACTTCTACTGCTGGCTCGTCTATGACCGCGACGAGGGCAACTCGATGCACCTGAACGGTACGGTGCAGCCGCAGGTCGGCAATGGTACGGGTGAAAACTCGGTGACGATGCCGGAATACGACGAAGAGGCGACTTCCTACGTCAAGACGATGGTGGAAGGCATCTTCTCGTTGGAATACTTCAGGGAAGACAACGTCGGCGATATCAACCAGGACGGTGTGCCGGATGTCTTCGCGGCGAACACCACATGGAATGCCGGTCGCCTCTTCCAGCAGGTTGAAGAGGGCGGCGAACTTGAAGAAGGCGGCGACTTGAAGGATGTGTCGAATCTGAACGTCGACGCGGACTATCTGCCGGCCAAGACGGCCCGTGGCGGTACGCTCGTTCAGACGATTCAGAACTGGGCGAAGCAGGGTGGTCCCTTCACGGCCTACCTCGAAATCCGCGGTTTCGGTGAAGGCCTGAACCTCCGTCAGGACAACGACGGCCTGAACCGCAACGTGCGCGGCAACTGGATTTCGGACCCGATCTTCACGCCGGCGGAATCGAACGCCATCGCGCGTGTGAACGGTCTTACGCTGCCGGATCCGGAAGCTGAAGACTATGCGGAGCAGCTGACGGCCTGGAAGGCCGGCCTGAATGCGGCGACGAGCTGGATTCCGGAAAATCGTACGGACCCGACGGTGGAAGATACCGATAGCGACGGCTTCCCGGACGGCTATGAATATTGGTTCTGGTACAGCGCGATGGTGGGCGAGATGGATGCCAACGGCAACATCAAGCGCCTCGAGGGTTCGCGCTTTACGCTGAAGGACATCGCCACGGGTGAGAGGATCACGCCGGAAGAAGTGGCGGAGGCGTTCAACCCGACGCGCAAGTCCATCGCGTCCGCGACGGATCGCGATACGGATAACGACGGTCTGACGGACATGGAAGAATATGCGCTCGGCACGAGCCCGATCAACTGGGATACGGATGGCGACGGTCTGAGCGATTTCTGGGAAGTCATGCATGGCCTGAACCCGCTCAAGGCTGATTCGGCGAACAATGGTACGATGAACGCCGACGGTGACTTCATGGCGAAGTATCAGTCGGATCCGACCTGGGCGGTCGTGACGCTCGACGGTCAGGAGTACGCGCTGCCGAACAACGGCGAAGGCTTCATCGATCAGGAAACGGGTGCGCCGCTCTTCATCGATCCCGAGACGGAAGCGATGCTGGAGACGGGCGACTTCCCGGCCGTCAAGGTGTTCCGCTATGGCAAGCCGGGTTCGGAGATTGTTCCGAAGGCGTACGGCGATCTGCCGCTCTCGGTGCGCGTGTGGGACGATGTGACGACCAACATGGTGGTGACGGGCTTCGCGAAGGATCAGCGGATCACGCTCTTCCACGACCAGGTCTATAAGCAGTTCGGTTTCGATCCGCGTACGGGCTGGTTCCGCAACGACCACGGCTTTGTGTCGAATCGTTGGGATCCGGCGTACAACAAGACCCAGCAGACGCTGTTCCTGCAGGAAGCGGGTCTGGCGGTCAATACGGCTCCGTTTACGGCGCGTGACGAGTACCTGCTGCTCAAGTACCGTTACGAAGTGGGCGGTGTGCCGCGTCCGGACGATGAACACCCGGTGTACACGATCGACGGTGATACGGCCGAATGGAACGACAAGAAGCAGGAGAAGGTGTTCCGTCTCGGTACGACGAATCCGAATGTGCCGTTCGGTGACGCAGGAGCGGCCACGGAAGAGGATGGCCAGGCAACCTATGCGAGCGGTATCCACGGTGCCGATACCGATGAGGACGGCGTGCCGGATGGCTGGGAACTCTATGTGGGCCAGTGCCCGAACTCGGCCAGCACGGACTATGCGTTGTTGCCGTTCGATAGTGACGGACTCGGCTTCTCGGCCGAATTCGCCGGTACGGATTCGTGCAATGCCTATAAGGAATGCGAATCGATCTATGCGAACCATCCGGGTATCAACACGGGCTGGTACAACAAGTTCTTCCCGACCGATCCGGGCGACCCGGATACGGATGGCGACGGTCTGACCGACGACCAGGAAGGTGCGGGCTGGACGGACCAGTGGCGCCTGGGCAACGTGGCTTCGGCGATGTACAACTTCCGCTTCATCTATGGCCCGAATGAGAACAAGCCGGCGGAAGATGCGGACAACGGCCTGGTGTTCTGCGTCCGTGGCGGCGGCCTCAACCCGTGCTCGGTCGATACCGATGGCGACTTGCTGCCGGACCCGTGGGAACATCAGTTCGCGGGCTTGGTCTTCGCGAATGGCCGTCCGGTCGGCGTGACACTTGATGCGAATGCGATCACGGTGATCAACCGTGCGGACCGCAAGGCGACCGTTGCGGCGAATGCTGACGCCGACGCCCAGGCGGATGATGAAGAGGCCCTCTCGGCTACCCAGTACATCACGGCCGGTATGGATGGTACGGATCCGAACGATGCGTACACGCATATTGGCCAGAGGGACTCGGTGACGGGTACTGTGCGTGATTTCGACTTCGACCACGACGGACTGCAGAACTTCCAGGAATATCTGGTGCAGACCCAGCGTCAGTTCCGCTATGATGATAGCGAGACGCCGTTGATGGGCAGCTGGATGCCGGATGGTCCGGCCACCTCGCGCAAGTTCGTCTCCTTCATCCAGATGAACTACCTCGATGGCGAAGCGTTCTACGAGACCTGCAAGCAGGCGGGCTTCGCGGCCACGGGTGCGTGGCAGTTCCGTGAACTCGGCTACTTCGCGCGTCCGCCGCACGAATGGGATAAGACCGCGCTCTACGGTTCGATGATCGGCTTGAATCTCAAGTATGACGACTACGGCTTCCGCGTGATGCTGATGCCGCAGGCGCTGACGCCGATGGGTCGTATGCCGGCGGGCGGCTACTGCTCGACGGATCCTCGCGTGTGGGATACCGATGGCGACGGCATGGATGACTTCTATGAACTCTTCCATGGTCTCAACCCGCTGTTGGGTTCGGTGCAGGATGGCGAAATCGATGGCGATGTCATCGCCGTCCTCTATGGTGGCATGGTTTCGCACTGGAGCAACGGCTGGACGGGCTTCCCGGATGAGGCGTGGCCGACGAACAACGGCGAGCCGCTCTTCGACGTGATGGCCTATCCGTGGATGATGGGTGCGGCGGAGGCCGATGCCGATGGCGACGGTCTGCGCAATATCAACGAAGCGCTGCTCGTGAACATGCCGTCGCCTCAGCCGACGCATACGGACCCGACGCCGTTGTGGTACACGGATTCGACCTCGCTCAACAAGGCGAGCTTCACGGTGCAGTACTATGGTACGGAACAGGACTTCGCCCTGTATCCGTGGTCGTGGTCGCAGGGCCGCCAGATGGCGCTTGAAGGCTCGACCGCTGCGGATGGTGCGTTGCCGCCGTTCATGTTCTCCTTCGAAGAGAATGAAGGCTACGATACGGATAACGACCGCATCCCGGATGCGGAAGAGCGTACGATGACGGCGGATACCGTCTCCGACCCGCTCAAGTTCACGGATCCGGACCGCCGTCAGGCGCTCTGGTTCCCGGGCAACGAGTCCGCGGCCGTCTCCTACTCGGGCAACTTCCACCGTCCGAATGGCGACCAGTACGACGTGCTGCGTCAGTTCACGGTTGAAGCGTGGATCTGCCCTGAATGCCTCACGAACGACCAGGTGATCCTCGAGCGTGCGTGCAAGTACACGTCCTCGACGCTTTCGAACAACCTCTCGCAGGTGCGTGCGAACTTCCGTCTCGGTATCCTCGCGGATGGCCGTGTGTATGGCTGCTTCGACACGCCGGATGCGATCCCGTCCGGTACGGGCATCGGGACGCCGACGGTTGTCGGTACGGTGCCGGAAGAGGGCAAGTGGCAGCACATCGCGCTGACGTACGATGGTGTTGAACTCAAGCTCCACCAGAACGGTCGTGTGTCTGCAGTGACGCAGACCTCGCTCGAGCCGGCGAACGGCATTGTGGTGTTCACGCAGGAAGCGAAACCGGGCATGACGAACTTCCCGGTGCTGGAGAACGGCTACAAGACGCTTCCGTGCGCGTTCATCCTCGGTGCGACGGCGTTGGATGAGAAGGGTATTGCGCTGAGCAAGGAAACCCAGTGGGAAGACTACGGCAAGTTCTACGCGGGCTACATCGATGAAGTGCGCGTGTGGGACGGTGTGCGTACGCTGGCGCAGATCCAGGAAGCGAGCAAGCGTCGTCTGCGCTTCGACGATGTGTCGGCGCAGCGTGACGAAGTCTATGCGGCTTGGCTCGCGGGCGCGACGCGCAATGACAACGATGGCAAGGCGATGCTCCCGGCTGAACTGCTGCAGCACTACAACTTCCAGTCGTTGCCGGGTGCGGTCAATGCGACGGACGTGATGTGGGAACCCACGGGCTTCACGAAGAACGTCTTCGACAACGTGCGTGATATGGACGGCGTGCTGCCGGCCGGCACCTTCGAGTGCGGCTGGTGGAGCGAGTTGCCGATTCACAGCACGGTGTATGAGAACTACACGTGGGTGCCGTGGATCCAGAATACCTGCCAGCACCTGCCGGTGATGGACGGTTCGACGGTCGACTCCCGCTACTGGAGCGAGTTCTTCGGCGGCGCGACGATGGCGAAGGAAGTCTACAACGAGCGCAATCCGAATATGAACGGCGATGCGTATGCGCGTTCGGGCGAAGTGAAGAAGATCATCTTCCCGAATACGTCGATGCCGTATACGCTCTACTTCTACGCCTCCGAGAAGGCCTACCATGAGGACTTCCTGAGCTACATGGCGCTGGCCGATGCGAGCGTGCAGACGAACGTGAACCTCTACGCGTTCGAAATCCGCACGGGTTTCGTCGGAACCTCCGACCTCGTTCCGTTGGGCGGCGCGTTCGCCAAGCGTGTGGAGCAGATGTGGGATGAAGACGGCGCGGCTGACGCGTGGACGATCACAGCGGACGGCGACTCGGCGTTCTCGGATGTCGATGCGAACGGTATCGCCGACTGGTGGCAGGAGTACGCGATTGCCAACTACGGCGCGGCCGAGGGCTTCGACTGGAACTCCAAGGTCACGTGGCCGGATGCTGACGGTCTCGAGATCACGGCGCGTGAAGCGTATCTCCGCGACCTGGCCCGTGGTATGCTGCCGACGGATGGCGGCACGGTCGACGCAACCTATGCGTCGATGCGCGATGACGACAAGGATGGTCTCCCGGATTGGTGGGAATCCCTCAAGGGCATCACGACCGAAACGGCGTATGACGACCATGACAACGACCAGTTGCCGAACTATGCGGAATATCTGATTGCCGAGGGCTTCTCCAACTATGGGTTCCCGCGTGTCGATCCGATCAAGCCGAACACGTTCGGTCAGGGCGTGCCGGACTACTTCCTCCGCGTGGGCTCGCTCTACTTGGGCGAAATGTTCACGGACCACGACTTCATGTCGGACAAGTGGGAAGACCAGTGGGCGCCTGAATATGTGTCTCGCGGTTTGTGGGATGCGTTGAAGGACGGCGATGACGACGGCTGGAGCAACTGGGCTGAATATCAGGCCGGTACGCGTCCTGACCTCGAGGCGCTGCTCGGGCCGGAAGGCTCGACGCTGGTCGAGTTCCCGGTGCCGGTGGTTGAGGCGAAGGTTGTCTACAACGGCAAGAAGAACTTCAGCTCCTCGATCGTCGTCCAGGCCTGGTCGCAGGATAACAACGCCGACAAGTCGATGGGCGGCTTGCCGGATGCGAGCTGGACGATTCCGGGCCCGGGTGCGGCGACGGCGAAGGTCAAGCAGCTTGGCTTCAATCGCGACCGCGAAATCACGTTGAGCCTCGGACCGGGTTCGGTCGCGGCGGGTTCCGTGAGCATCGGCTACTGGAGCAACGAAGAGCAGTTCTTCGAAATCAACGATCAGGGCGGCATCACCCCCGTGGCGCACGAGCCTGTGTGGGTGCCGGTCGTGAACGATCGCAACGTGCTGGGCAGCGACGAGTTCGGTGAACTCCTGGCGGACGGCAAGGTCGTTGGTGAGATCAACTACATCACAGGTCGTGCGCGGATCGATCTCGGCGACGAAGTGCTGCACGAGATCACGACGATCCCGGTGGAAGAAAACGTCTACTGCTCGATCAACCTGAACTACTCGTATGTCCGTGCGGACTGGAGTACGCAGAAGGTCGATGTCGGCAACGGCGGTACCTTCTACCTCTCCGATTCCGATGCCAATGCGGTTTCGGGTGAAGAGAGTGGCGACGACGAGAAGGCCACGATCCTGACGAAGTACGGCCACCTCCGCGAGGGCAAGACGCTCTTCACGGCGTTCGCCGACCTCGACAACAACGGTGCCTGGACGCCGGGCGAACCCTATGGTATCGCGGCGAACGTGGCCGTGGGCTGGGCTTCGGCTTCCTTCTCGCTCGAGTTGACGGATACGGCTTCGCAGATGGCGCGTATGGATATCTCCGCGATGACGCAGGCTGCTGATTTCGCGACCGCGACGGCGTTGACGGACCGCAGCGAGGTTAACAATGGTGCCTACTACAAGAACCAGTCGCTCTATCAGGCCTACAAGTACATGGGTCCGATTGGCGGTGACGATAACGGTGGCGAGGAGCAGCAGGAAGATCTCTCGGCTGACAACGACGGTCTCCCGGCCGCGACCGCGACGACGCGCATTCGCGTCATCCGTACGGCAGTGAACGGTGACCTGGAAGTCAACGGCACCAGCTACAACGAAGTCGTGCTGGACCGCCAGATCAACCTCGGTGGCCATCCGACGCTGACGGAAGCCGATCTCGTGGCTGATGGTCTCCTCGACCTCGACTGGGGTACGCTGGAAGGGGCGTGGAAGCGGACGCATGCGGGTTCGGCCATCACGACGCCGATCACGAATGTGACCTACCGTGTCGTCTACGGCAACGGGAAGGACAGCTATTCGACGACCCAGATCGGCTCGACCACGGTCATCACGGATCTCGACTTCTCCCACACGGCGGCGGTCGCGTTCCGCAATGCCTACGAATATGGCCGTACCCAGACGCTCTGCGAACCGGTTGCGCCGAAGGGCACGGTTCAGGGGGCGACGACGACCTTCCAGTGGAAGCATGAGGCGCTTGACGCCAATGGCTACAAGGTCAAGGACTACCCGGCGTTCCGTCTCCAGGTGTTGACGAAGGACGGCAAGCTGGTCTACGACTCGGGCAACCAGCCGGCTCCGGCTCGGAACTCCGTGGGTGTCTACTCGTGGGAGGCGCCGCTCTATGCGGGTATGGTTACGAAGGAAGGTCATCTCTTCTCGACGACCAACAACTACACGTGGCAGGTCTCCATGCTCGACGCCAAGTTCACGGAGCCGAACTGGACGAAACCGCAGGAATTCCGTCTGGAGGCGACGGGTATGAACTTCGACGGCCGTCGCTATGGCACGATTGCGGCGAATGTCCGCTACTTCGGTCCGGTTGCCGAGTCGATCTCGGTCGATCCGTCGAACACGAAGAACCTCATCCATGTCCAGGCGTTCACGTCGGGTGACTTCGTGGGCAAGCCGGTCGCGGAAGGCTATGTGACGGATGCGACGAACTTGACCTCGGTCGAACTTGACGGCGTCAATGCGGTGACGTTGGCGTTGCCGGCGGGTACGTACTATCTCGCGGCCTACATCGACTCGAACGGCAACTTCGAGCGCGATCCGTGGGAAAGCTGGGGTTATGTCTCGGCGGTGGGCTCGGCGGATGCCGATGTCTACAAGCCGGTCCCGGTGACGATTACGGAGCCGACGGCGAAGGTGCCGAGCGTCAACATCTTCATCGAAGACACCGATGTGGACAACGACGGCTTCCCGGATGCGTGGGAATTCACTGAGTTCGGAACGCTTGACCAGCAGTCCTCGGCGGAAGGTGCGACCTTCTTCACGAAGGTGAATACGGGCCTTCAGGCTGCGGTCGAGAGCTTCGATAAGCTCGGCCTCCCGCAGCTCTCCACGGGTTGCGCCTATGAGATGCCGAAGCTCCTCAGCGTGCTGCTGGGTGGTGGAAACGAGGCGCTTGCTGCAGCGGCGCTTGCATCGGGTGCGGAGTTCCAGACGATCAAGCCGGATGTGGCGGTGTCGATCTCCTCGATCGGGACGGCGGGTCTTGACCTGACGGTGACCTCGGCTCAGCCGATGGCGAAGACGCAGGGCACGAAGCTCCTGGCGGTCAAGCCGAATGCGGTTCAGACGTTCGACATCTACCTGTTGACTGCCGAAAGCCTGGACGGCGAGTGGACGGCCAACAAGGTCGACCAGGTCACGGTGCCGATGAACGGGACGATCGAGGTGAAGAGCGAGAAGATCGCCCAGGCGGTGAAGGAAGTCCAGTCCAAGAACGCGTTCTTCAAGATCAAGCTCATTGAGAAGTAAGAGAGAAGAAGTATTAAATGAAAGAGATTCAGAAGGTTCTCGTTGTCAATTGCGGCTCGTCGTCGCTGAAGTTCCAGCTCTTCGACATGAAGGGCGAGAAGATGCTCTGCAAGGGTCTTGTGGAACGCATCGGGATTGATGGCTCGCGGCTCGTCTATACCAAGACGGGCTGTGAGAAGGTGATCCGCGAGATTGAGATGAAGAACCACGTGGAGGCCATCCAGCAGGTGATGGCCGTCCTGACGGATGCGGAAATCGGCGTCATCAAGTCGCTGAAGGAGCTTGACGCGATCGGGCATCGTGTGGTGCACGGTGGCGACAAGTTCTCCGCGCCGGCGAAGATCACGGCGGCGGCGAAGAAGCTCATCCAGAAGTGCGTGCCGCTCGCGCCGCTTCACAATCCGGCCAATCTGCAGGGTATCGAAGCGTGCGAGAAGGCTGCGAAGGGTGTGCCGAACGTCGGCGTGTTCGATACCGCTTTCCACCAGACGATGCCGGGCTGTGCCTATCAGTATGCGCTGCCGCGTGATGTGGCGCGCAAGTACGGTCTGCGCAAGTACGGCTTCCACGGAACCTCGCACAAGTTCATCACGCAGGCGGCGGCCGCGTGGCTCAAGAAGCCGCTGAAGAAGGTCAACCTCGTGACCTGCCACCTCGGCAATGGGTCCTCCATCGCGGCGGTCAAGGGCGGCGAGTGCCTGGATACCACGATGGGTCTGACGCCGTTGGACGGCCTCGTGATGGGGACGCGTTCGGGTACGGTCGATCCGGGCGTGCTCTTCTTCCTCGGCAAGCAGGGCTACACGCTCGAGCAGCTGGACAAGATGCTCAACAAGGAGTCTGGCTTCCAGGGTCTGACGGGCGCGTTTGGCGGCGATACGCGCGATGTCGTCGCGAAGTCCGCGAAGGGCGAGATCGATGCGGTCGAGGCGCTTGAGGCGTTCGGCCATCGTGCGGCGCTCTTTGTCGGCGGCTACAATACGCTCATCGGCGGTGCGGATGCGATTGTGATGGCCGGCGGCATCGGCGAGAACGCGGCGGATCTGCGCGAGCAGATCATCAAGCGTCTGGGTGCGCTCGGCGTCAAGCTCGACAAGAAGGCGAACAAGTCGATCTGCGGCGGCAAGAGCGGCGTCATCACCACGAAGGACTCGAAGATCCCGGTTGTGGTGATTCCGACGAACGAAGAGCTCATGATTGCGCGTGAGACGGTGCAGGTGCTTTCGAAGTAAGGAATTCTAGAAAAATGAACGCTATCAAGTCTATCATTGAACGTGCTGCGAAGTTGAACGGCACAGTCGTGTTGCCGGAAGGTATGGATGCACGTGTGATCACGGCGGCCTGCAGTTGCGTGGATCGCAAGATCTGCACCCCGATCGTGCTGGGTACGCAGCAGGAGATTGCCGAGGCTGAGGCGAAGGCGGGTCTTTCGCTCGCCGAGCGCGGGATCAAGACGATCGACTACACGCAGGGCGATGCCGAACTCGAGCAGGCCTACCTGGAAGCGTGGAACGCCAAGGAATCGCGCAAGCCGCCGGAAAAGCAGAAGATCATCGATTTGGCGGGTGCGCAGAAGACGCTGCGGACGAAGCGCATCTACTTTGGCGGCATGATGGTCAAGCTGGGGCGTGTCAACGGCCTTGTGGCGGGTTCGATCGCGTCGACGGGTGACATGCTTCGTGCGGCGTTCCACACGCTGGGCACGCAGAAGGGCGTCAAGACGGCGTCGAGCTGCTTCATTATGGATCTCAAGGAGCCGACGGCGAGCGGCGACAGCGTGCTGGCGTTCGGCGACTGCGCGGTGATTCCCAACCCCACGGCTGAACAGCTTGTGGACATCGGTCTTTCCAGCGCGCAGACCTATCGTGATCTCACGGGCTGCGAGCCGCGTGTGGCGTTCCTGAGCTTCTCCACGAAGGGCTCGGCGGCGGGCGATCTCGTTGAAAAGGTGCAGAAGGCGGTCGAACTCGCGAAGCCGGTCTTTGCCGAAAAGGGCATCAAGATGGATGGCGAAATGCAGTTCGATGCGGCGATCGTTCCGGCGGTCGGCCAGCTGAAGAACCCGGGTGGCGAGATTCAGGGCAATGCGAACGTGTTCGTGTTCCCGGACCTCCAGGCGGGCAACATCGGCTACAAGATTGCGCAGCGCCTGGGCGGTGCGACCGCGATCGGTCCGAACCTCCAGGGTCTTGCGAAGGCGATGAACGATCTCAGCCGCGGCTGCAGCGCGGAAGACATTGTCGGAACCATCTGTGTGACCCTGTTGCAGTCGGCAACGAAGTAACCGACCGAGCAAGTCTGGGGGGATACGGAACGTCGGTTGGCTTGTCATGACTGAACAGGAACAGATTGCACGTGCGAAGCAGGTCTTCGACATCGAAATCGCGGGTCTTCAACGGACTCGCGATTCGGTGGGTGCAACGTTTACGGCGACAGTTCAGTTGCTGCTCTCCACGCTTGACGCGGGGGGGCTGGTCGTTGTGACGGGTGTCGGCAAGAGTCTTCAAGTCGCGGAAAAGATGAGTGCCATCTTCGCGTCCACGGGGACCCGTTCGATTGTGCTCAATCCGGTGCAGGCAATGCATGGAGACCTGGGCATGGTGACCGCGCGTGACGTGCTGATGGCGCTGTCCTTCTCCGGCGAGAGTGAAGAGCTGCTGCGTCTCGTGCCGGCGATCCGTCGCCACGGACTCAAGGTCGTGGCGCTGACGGGCAAGAAGGAATCGTCTCTGGCGCATCTGTCCGATATCGTGTTGGAGATTCCGTGTGGACCCGAGGCGTGTCCGTTCGGCATGGCGCCGACAACTTCGGCCACGGCCACGATGGCGATGGGCGATGCGTTGGCGATGACGATGATCGAGGCGCGTCGTTTTGACAAGAAGAGCTATGCCTTGAACCACCCGGCCGGTGCCATTGGGCGGGCCTTGATTCTCAAGGTTTCGGACGTGATGCGCACGGGTGATCGTCTTGCGCGGGTGTCGCCTCAGGCGACGGTATTGACGACGTTGCTGGCGATGACGAAGGCGCAGGGAGGCAGCGCCGTCGTCGCGGATGACCGCGGGCGGCTCTTGGGCATTTTTACCGATGGAGATTTTCGTCGGATTGTTTCGGGGCGTTCGTCGGTCTCTCCGACCGACATTCTGGCGGAACCCGTGGAGGCGTACATGACGCGAAATCCCCAGTATATAAAGGGGAATGCGTATGCGGCGGACCTTCTTCGAGTCTTCGAGGAACGACGTATCGACGACCTTCCCGTGTGTGATGAAGAGGGGTGCGTGGTCGGTCTTGTCGATATTCAGGATTTGCCTAAGGTCAAGGTTTTATGATACAATGTGAACATCTAAAGCACGAAGGAGATTACAAATGAAATTGAAGACAATTGTTTGTGTGGTTCTTGCGTTCGCGTGTGCGTTCGCTGTTTCTGCGCAGTCGCGTCGTCGTGGTGCGGTGGGTGCCGATGGCGGCAAGGCCGTTGCAACGGGGCGTGACGCCTATGTGACCATTGATGTGCCGGCGCGTCCGGGCGGCACGTGTCTGGCGAGCGCGCCGAACCTTCAGGCCAACGGCAAGCTTCTGCCGGCGATTGGCGGCAAGCCGCGCCAGTGGATTGTGCTCGAATCGAAGTATACGACGATGGCCAAGTGGCAGGACGAGCTGACGTTCACGTGGCATGTGCTGTTGGACTCCACGAAGGCCAAGGAAAAGGATCCGCGCAATCTTCCTGCGCCGTATTCCTACTACACGACGCAGGTGCGTTACGTGGACATCAAGAAGGGCAGCCACATGGCGAGCGTCTGCTTGCCGCCGAGCGTCCTCGAGCGCTTTGGCGAACCCTGCACGATCACGCTGCTCATCACGAACAAGGACGGTGACGAGCTGGCGAACCACACCGAGAACATGGACAAGAACGCGGCCTCTGCGGCGAACGGCGCGAACGGCAAGTGGTGGGAGAACGACAAGTTCATGAACTGGCAGAAGAAGAGTTCCGACGGCGAGCAGCGCAATCAGGTCGAGCGTCGTCAGGGTCTCGTCGACCGTTCGAAGACGCCGTTCTATCTCGTTAACAATGCGGACTACGAACTTGTCCAGTAATTTTCTCTGACTGCGTGGAGCAATCAACATGTCTCGAATCTTAACACTCAACATCGGCGCTTCAAAGGCGGTCTTGGCCGAGTACAATCTCTCGGGCAAAGACAACCTGACGCTGACGGCGTATGGCAGTGGAGAGCTGCCGATGGTCGACATCAACGACCCGAGCGCGCTCGGAGTTTCATTGCCGACCGTCCTTCAACAAATCATGCGCGAGAAGGGGATCCGTCCGGGTCCGCTCGTCGTTTCACTCAGCGGCCAGATGGTCTTCCCGCGTTTCGCGAAGATTCCGGCCGTTGGCGATGCTGAGCAGCAAGTACGCTATGAGATCGAGCAGAATGTTCCGTTCCCGATTGACGAAATCGTGAGCGACCATCAGTTTGTGGGGACCACGCCTGACGGCGATGTGGCCACGCTGATTGTCGCTGCGAAGCTCGAGACGGTGCGGGCGGTTACCGATGCCGTGCGGAGTGCGGGACTGAAACCGATCAAGGTGGATGTCTCGCCGATCGCCGTCTGCAATGCGCTCAAGTTCGCGCAGCCGCAGCTTTCGGGTTGCTCCTTGATTTTGGATGTCGGTTCGAAGACGACGAACCTCATCATCCTCGAAGACGAGAAGATCTACAACCGTTCGATCACGGTGGCCGGCAACACGATCACCAAGGAAATCGCGCAGCAGTTCGGTTGCACGTTCGAAGAAGCCGAACAGCTCAAGCTCGAGCGCGGCTATGTGGCATTGGGCGGTGTGACGGAAGATGAAGACGAAGTCACCGATCGCGTCTCGAAGATCGTCCGCACGGTGCTGACGCGCCTGCATGCGGAAATCCTGCGTTCGGTGAACTTCTATCGTTCCCAGCAGGGTGGTAGTGCGCCGATGCGCCTCTATCTGACGGGCGGTACGGCGCGTCTTCCGCAGCTGGACCAGTTCTTCACGGAGTCGCTGCAGGTCGAGGTCGAGTTCCTCAATCCGTTTGGAGGAATCAAGTATGGTTCCAAGATCGGTCAGACGGCGCTTGAGACCGATGCGTTTGCGTTGACCGAAAGCGTGGGCCTTGCGCTGCGGGGCGATGAGGGTGCCTGGTTGAAGATCAACCTCATGCCGCCGGAACTCGTGAACGAGGCGCGGGCCATCAAGCGCATTCCGTTCCTCGTGGTGGGCGGCCTGGCGTTCCTGGGCGCGCTGGGCGTGGGCGTGTTGCAGCAGAATCGGGGCGTGGCGGTCGCCAACGCGAAGTTCGAGCGCGTGGAAAGCCGGAACCAGACGCTGGGATCGTTCGAGTCGAAGCTCAAGCTCGAGCAGAAGACGGCGGACGAGGTGTGTGCGAAGTGCGACGAGTTCCAGCAGTTGCTGGGGAGTCGTTCGGCTGCGCTGCGCCGCTTGCAGGATGTGCGCAGCAGCCTCGTGCCGGGCATGTGGATCACGGAGTGGGCGGATGTGCCTGCGCCGAAGGATAAGCCCGATGCAAAGGCGTCCGTGAAGGTGACCGTGCGCGGGTGGCGCGATACCATGACGAAGGAAGAGGCGCGCTGGGCCGCTGAAAAGGGCGGTAAGAAGTCCACGGCTGCCGAAATCGTTAAGGCGAAGTTGATGCAGAGCGATGAATTCGTGTCCGAGTCGGTGAAGATCGTTGCGCAGAAGGACGTGAAGGAGTGCCTCACGGAATTTATGATCCAGATGGATCTGAAGGAAGCGCAATCGATTGCTCCGAGCGCGAAGGACGCGAAGGGCCGTAATAGAAAGGCGGCGAAGTAATATGAGCCTGTCGAAACAGCAGATGATTGGCGCGGTTGGCGGAGGCATCTTCGTCCTGGGCGCCTTGGGGCTCGGATGGCTGCTCTACTCGGCCTGGTCCGAGAAGGGTGAAGCCGAAGAGAAGTTGCAGTCTGAGTCGGATACCTATGCGCGTTACAACAGTGCGGCGGTTTATCCGTCGAAGGCCTCGATCGAGTCGGTCAAGTCGAATGCGACGAGCTACGCGGCCTGGTATGATCAGGCGTTGACGCTTGCGTCGCGCGGAGACAAGGTCCTTCCGCTTGAAACGCCGCCGATTTTCAAGCAGCGCCTGCAGGGTGAAGTGCGCCGCATGCTTGACCTTCCGGGTGGTGTTGGCGGCAAGATCGCCGATGCGAAGTTCCTTTTCGGTTTCGAACAGTACCTGGGCGAAGGCGGCGTGCTGCCGAAGGAGGAGGATGTTCCGCGCCTCGCGATTCAGCTCGATACGATCTGCAGTTTGGTGGATGTCTTCGCGGAAGCGGGCGTCTCTGGCGTGAAGAGCATCGTGCGCGTTGAAGAGAAGGCCGAAAAGACCGAGAACGACGAGTCCTCCTCGTCGCAGGCGAAGAAGAAAAACGCGAAGAAGGACGATGACAAGGGACCGAAGCGCTCGAAGCTGACCTATCAGTTCGAGATCGAGGCGCGTCCTGTGGCCGTTGTCAAGACGTTGAATGCGCTGACCTCGTGTTCGCGGTTTGCCGTCGTGCGCAACTTCGCGTTCAAGACGAGCTCGGACGTGATCGTTGAACGTCTCACGGCGGCGGAAAAGGCGAAGGCCGACGCGGCCGCGCAGAAAACGCAGGTCCGTCGTCGTGGTCGCGGTGCGGCTGCCCAGCAGGCGTTGGAGAATCCGGAGGCCGTTGCGGCCGCCAATCGCATCATCTCCGATCCTGAGGGCGATGAGCCGATTACCGTGACCTTCACGCTGGATGTGTGGGATTTCGGCAAGGCGGCTCAGGCCGCTGAGGCGAAGCCCGCGGAGGAAGGCAAGCCGGCCGCCGATGAGAAGGCGCCGGAGCAGAAGCCCGCCGAGAAGAAGGCGGAGGAAAAGAAGGGGGATAAGTAATGAGCGCCTCCAAGCAAAATTTCTTTGCGGCGCATTGGGATTGGCTCGCAGCGGCTGCCGGATGTGCAGCCCTGGCGGTCGCTGGCGTGTTCTTCGCGATGTCATTGGGTGATTCGCCAGAGGCGGGTGCCGATGCGTACGAAGCTAGCCTTAAGGCCCAGAAGCCTTCGCGTGAAGGCGTAGAGCCGGCGAATATGGACCTTCTCCAGAAGGCCATGCGCCGTACCAAGACGCCGCCGAAACTCGGAGAGGTCGACGCCAAGAAGGCGAGCTTCCTCGCGAGCGAAGCGCGCGTATTCTGCCAGCAGGGCGATGCCAGCTCCAAGGAGAAGGCATGCGGTCGTCCGATTCCGGCCGACAGCGAAACGTGCCCGTACTGCAAGGCGAAGCAGAATGTCGTGAAGATCGAGGCGGATGCCGATCACGACGGCCTGCCGAACGAGTGGGAAGTCAAGTTCGGTCTCAATCCGAATGATCCGAGCGACGCCAAGAAGGACCTCGACGGTGACGGTTTCACCAACCTTGAGGAATTCCTCGCGAAGACGGATCCCACGGACAAAGAGAGCCATCCCGATTATCTCGACTCGGTTGTTGTGTCGGCCCCGCTCAAGAAGACGACGTTGCCGTTCTACTTCAACTCGCACATGCCGATTCGCAATGGCCATCGTATGACTTTTTGGGCGAACGACGGCAAGGGCAAGTGCCTTTGTGTGAAGGGCGATGAAATCGTCATCGATCCAGGCAAGGGCAAGAAAGTCCCGACTGGTTGGGTGGTTGAAAATTTCGACGAAAAGTCCGAACTGCGCGAACGCGCAGGTCTTAAGGGCGTGAAGGTTCCTGTCGATGTATCCATCGTCACGATCAAGCGCGTGAAAGACGGGAAGATCATGAAGATCGTTCGCGGTGTTCGTGAGAATCCGATCGAAGAGGAGACGGAACTGACCTACAAGCGCGGTAAAGAACAGAAGTTCACCGTGTCGAAGGGCAGCGAATTCGAACTCTGCGGTAACAAATACCGCGTCGAAAAGTTGCGCGCCGTGGACAACGGATGCGAAGTGACCGTGATTGACCTGAAAACAAAAAAAGAAAAAAGTATACGTTGAGACTTGATTCGCCCGCCTAAATGGGGTATCATAATAAGACCTTTAAGGAGCATTTTCGATGAGAGCCAACAAAACATTCGCCGCCCTGAGCGCTGCCTGCCTTTCTCTTGCGTTTGCCGCAAGCGTTGTGGCGCAGGATGACCTCAATGATCTTCTTGATCTTGACGAGAAGCCTGCTAAGAAGGCAGAGGTAAAACAAGCCCCTGCAGCAAAGCCTGCCGAGGCCAAGCCTGCGGAAGCCAAACCAGATGCAAAGGCCGCTGCCGAAGCGAAGGCTGCGGCTGACAAGGCCGCCGCCGAGAAGAAGGCCGCCGAGAAGAAGGCTGCTGAAGCGAAGGCTGCGGCTGAGAAGGCCGCCGCCGAGGAGAAGGCTGCTGAAGCGAAGGCCGCGGCTGAGAAGGCCGCCGCCGAGGAGAAGGCTGCCGAAGCGAAGGCCGCGGCTGAGAAGGCTGCTGCCGAGAAGAAGGCCGCCGAAGAAAAGGCTGTTGCTGCTGCGAAGCCGGCTGAGACGAAGCCTGCGGCGACCCTTGAGGACCTCGCGCCTGCGGCCGTGAAGGCGAAGCCTGCCGAACCGGCTCACCCGGATGCGGCTTTGATCGATGAGGTGATGGTGACAGAAGAGCTGCGCCGTCGGTCGCTCGACATGCAGGCGAGGAAGGAGATGGAGGCTGCGAATGCCGCGATGGTCAATCGTGACTGGGATACGATGTACAATCAGTATCGTCTTGCGTCCCAGCACCTGAACGATCGTCCGGATTCTGCGGCGGATCGTCGGAAGTGCCTGGAGATGATGGCCGAGGCGAAATATCAGGCGGCGAAGCAGGCGCTCCGCGAGAGCGACCGTGAGGCGGGTCTGGTGTTGGCGAAGGAAGCCCAGAAGCTTCATCACCCGAACGCGGGCACGTTGATTGCGGCGCTTGAAGCCGAGACGGTTGCGGACAACGAGACCGACAAGTCGGAGATCGAGCACGTTCGTAATTCGGACACGTACAAGAAGGACCGCGACCTCGTGCAGAAGCGTCTGCGCCTTTCGAGTCAGTTCCTCGCGCTCTCCGATTTGACCAAGGCTCTTGAGCAGTGCGACCTCATTCTGCGTGAAGACAATTATAACCAGGAAGCCATTGCCCTGCGTGAACGCATTCAGCGCAAGCGCCAGATCATCATCGAGAAGGAGCGTGTGGCCACGCGTAACGGCATGATTGCCGACGTCGATGCGGCTTGGCGTCCGGTCTACGCGATCAACTCGCCTGAACTGAAGGCGATTGAAGGTGCGACGACGAAGGCGATGTCGGGGCGGAACGACGAGCGTTCGCTTGAGCAGTCGATTGAGAAGCGCATGAAGGAAATGGTCCTTCCGGCGATCTCCTTCCGTCCGCCGGCGACGATCATCGATGCGGTCGACTTCTTCCGTCAGGCGTCGAAGGACTTCGACAAGCCGGAAATCCCGGTTGACCAGCGTGGCTTCAACTTCGTTCTCCAGCTCGAGAAGGCGCTGGCGGGCGGTGGTGATGCCAAGAAGAACAACAACCAGGATGCATTCTCGGCGGCCTCCGACGAAGAGAACGCCGGTGCGGCTGGAGACGTCCCGCAGATTCCTAACATCTCGGCGTCGAACATCTCCCTCTGGGAAGCGCTGAAGCTCGTCTGCAAGGTCAGCGGATTCAAGTTCAAGGTCCAGGGGTCGGTCGTGATGGTGATGCCGAAGAGCATGACGACGGACGAACTCGTGACGCGCACGTATAGCGTGGTTGAGTCCTTCCTCGAGCGTGTGACGGAGGCTTCGAGCAGCCTTAAGGATCAGAGGACGGGCGACTTCGGTGGCGGCGATGGCGAAAAGGCTAGCGGCGGCGGCGATGACGAAGCCCAGTGGAAGGCCTACTTCGAAGAGATGGGTGTCACCTGGCCGCAGAATTCTCGTATCAAGTACTTGAAGGCCGTCGGCAAGCTGCGCGTGACCAACACGGAAGATCAGCTCGCGGTCTTCGAGGACGCCTTGAACGAATTGAACGTCACGCCGTCGATGATTGAAATCGAAACGCGTTTCGTGGAAGTCGCACAGGAAGACCTCAACTCCCTCGGCTTCGAGTGGCTGTTGAACTCCGACTACACGTTCAACGTGGGCGGCAAGATCAAGAAGGCGCTCAACCTGAAGGATGGTTCCGCGTCCGACACCTCGAAGTGGGTGCTCGTGAACGGGCAGCGTCAGGACGTCTCGGATGCGTCGTTCGGTACGACGACCACGCAGACGCTGACGGAGAATATCTCGCAGACGGGATCCTCTACCGGGTCTTCTACGACGACGACGATTACCTCCTATGACCCGCAGAACATTCCGGGAACCACGAGCTCCACGAAGGATTTCCAGTGGGTTGATGGCGCCGGCTGGATCCGCGGCGGTGTGGATGAGTATGGTAATGCGTACAAGCGTACGGGTAAGAACGCCCTCATCAATGCGATGGACGGTACGACCTACCAGTCGGGCATGCGTTACCTCACAACGTCGGGCAACCCTGTCGCGGGTGATTCGCTCAACCAGAACGACAAGTTCATGCGTTTGAATGCGTTCCTTGGAAACGCCGACCTCTCGATGATCCTCCACATGCTCTCGCAGCGGAGCGATACGGACCTCCTCTCGGCTCCCAAGGTGGTGACGAAGAGCGGCCAGGAAGCCACGATCAAAGTCGTGACGATCTACCGCTTCCCGCAGGACTACGATGTGACCATCCAGTCGACGTCGTCGGGTTCCAGCGGCTACTATGGTTCGAGCGGCGGCTCCAGCGGTAAGATCCTCCCGATGGTCGAACCTCAGAACTTCGAAACGCAGGAAGTCGGTGTGATCCTTACGGTGACCCCGGACCTCTCCCCGGAAGGTCTGATCAACCTCCAGCTTCAGCCGAAGATTGTCTCCGAACCGGAATGGCGCGACTTCGGTATGAAGGTGCCGATGGACGCAGTCATGGGTGACACCAACATCATGACGCAGGGTCTTGACGGCCTCCAGAACCTGACGAGCGCGAAGTCGAATGACGACATCCAGTGGTTCAGCGTGCCGATGGAACAGCCCTTCTTCAAGGAGCGTTCGATTGATACGCACGTCACCCTCTACAATGGTGCGACGATCGTCATGGGCGGTCTCATTACGGAAGAGCGTCGTTCGATGGAAGACAAGATTCCGTTCCTCGGCGACATCCCGTTCATCGGCCGTATCTTCCGCAGCCGTAGCGAATGGTCCAACAAGCGTAACCTGTTGATCTTCGTGACGGCCCGCCTCGTGGACCCGAACGGTCGTCAGATCGTTCAGAACACGGGTGACAAGCCGGAAGGTAATCCTGCTGACGGTGCCAAGGTGACACCGGCTCCGGCGGCCAACTAATCGGCTATGAAGATTGCTTTGACAGGCGGCATCGCCTGCGGCAAGAGCACGTTTGCCAAGTTCCTCAGGGAACTTGGCATTCGTCTTTTGGATGCGGACGATGTGGTACACGAACTTGAGTCGCCTCAGGGGGCGGCTGTTCCGGCATTGGTCCGACGATTTGGATCGGCGATCTTGGATGTCGAGGGCGGGATTGATCGCCGCAAGCTCGCCGACATTGTCTTCACCAGTCCGGATGCCGCGCGCGCGCGTGCAGATCTCGAAGAAATCATCTTCCCGCTCGTCCGCGCACGGCTTCAGGCGTTTACTGAAACCCCGACGAAAATAAAATCTCCAGTTCCTATTCATATCGCAATAATACCTTTACTTTTTGAATCGCATTTTGACGCCGATTATGATATAATCCTTACCATTGTTTCGCCAGTTGAGGTTCAAATCGACCGAATGATGCGTACACGTGGTTACTCCCGGGCGCAGGCCGAAGCGAGACTCGCGGCGCAAATGCCCGTGGCCGAAAAGGCCGCGCGGTCGCATTTCGTCGTTGTCAACGATTCAACACCCCAGCATTTGAAAGATGAGGCTTTGCGACTTTTCGCGTGGCTGAAGGAGAGGATATAAAATGAGCACAGAGGAGCCTACCAACACACAGATCGTGTGGTCACCTGACGATCTCCCCGCAGCAGAGGCAGAAGCTCTGCAGGCGAAGGAACAGCGTCCAAAGAAGCGTGTCTCGCGCGCGAAGGCCGTTGCCGACGGTGGAGTGGAAGGTGCAGCGCCTGCTAAAAAGCGCCGTACGCGTACTGTGAAGGCGAAAGAGGAGGCTACGCCCGTCGCATCCGAGGGGTCTGTCCCCAAAACCGAGAGTACTGCCCCTGCCAAGTCGGAGGGGTCTGTCCCCAAATCCGAAGGTGCCGCCCCTGCGAAACCCGAGGGGTCTGTCCCCATGGCAACGAAGCCGGTGGTGCAACCGCAGCCCGTCACGGGCAAGCCGGAGGGGACTGTCCCCCAATCCGAAGGTGTCGCCCCTGCGAAACCCGAGGGGTCTGTCCCCTCGGCAGCGAAGCCGATGGTGCAACCGCAGGTTGCCACGGGGTCTGTCCCCAAATCTGAAGGTGCTGTACCCGCAAAGCCGAATGGGTCTGTCCCTGCGGCAGCGGCGCAAACGGCGCAACAGGGTGAGAAGTTGGCGCCTGAAGGTCCTCAGCAGCCGCTCTCGCGTCGGCAGTTGCGCCGTCAGCAGTGGTTGGCGAACCGGGCTCAGCGGATGGGGAATAACGGCAACCGCGGGAATTTCAACAACAACGGCAACCAGGCACCCCAGGGGAATCGTCGTCCGATGGGCGACCGTCCTCAACAGCAGCAGCGTTTCGAGCCGCAGCAGGTCCAGGTGCCGCGTAATCCAGATTTGCCGGAATACCGTTTGCAGGATATCCATTCGTGGGATAACGGTACAATCGTCCAGCGGATGATGCCCGATGCGAATGCGGAAGACCTCGGTGCGATGAAGCGTCATGAGATCATCTTTGCCGCCATTCGCAACTACCTTTCGCGTGGTGGCGCCGTTCGTACGAGCGGCTGCCTTAAGGTCGAGAAGGAAGGCTACGGTTTTCTGCGGAGTTCGAAGACGAACTTTTTGGCCTGCCCTGAAGACGTGTTCATTCCGCAGCAGCAGATTCGTCGCCATTCGCTCCGCACTGGCGACATCGTGGAAGGCCCGATTCGCGACCCTCGCGACAAAGACCGTTACTTCGTGTTGGGCAGTGTCGTTTCCGTGAACGGGAAAACGCCGAGCGAGGCGGCCCGTATCGTTCATTTTGAAAACCTCACGCCGACGTTCCCGACGCGCCGTATCGTGCTTGAAACGGAGCCGGGCGAACTTTCGACGCGCGTTGTCGATATTTTTACCCCGATCGGGTTTGGACAGCGTGGTCTCATTGTCGCCCCGCCGCGCGTGGGTAAGACCGTGCTTCTGCAGAAGATGGCCAATGCGATTACGAAGAACCATCCCGACGCCATTCTCATCGTTCTGCTGATTGATGAACGGCCTGAAGAAGTGACGGACATGCAGCGCAACACGAAGGCGATGGTCCTTTCCTCGACATTCGACGAAGAGCCGCAGCATCATGTCGATGTGGCGGATATGGTTATCGAGATGAGCCGTCGGCAGGCGGAGAACGGCAAGGACGTCGTCATTCTGCTTGACTCCATCACGCGCCTTGCGCGCGCCTACAATACGGTTCAGCCGCATTCGGGCAAGATCCTCACCGGCGGTGTGGATGCGCTGGCGTTGCATCGTCCGAAGCGTTTCTTCGGCGCGGCGCGCAATATCGAGGGCGGCGGCTCCTTGACGATTCTCGCCACGGCGCTGATCGACACGGGTTCGCGTATGGACGAAGTCATCTTCGAAGAGTTCAAGGGTACCGGCAATATGGAACTCGTGCTCGACCGCGGACTCGCCGACCGGCGTATCTTCCCGGCGATCGACATCGAGAAGAGCGGTACGCGCAAAGAGGACCTTCTGTTGGCGCCGCTTGAACTCGAAAAGACCTGGGCGCTTCGTCGCGTGTTGACGGATGCGGGTCCGGAACGGGCCATGCAAAGCGTTCTGGCCGGCATGAAGAAATTCAAGTCGAATCCGGAATTCCTGCTTTCGCTTGATTTGAAGAATCTCTAAACAAACTTCTTTATCCCCAATAAAACAAGACCGAAATCGTCATTCCTCTGGAATCGGATTTCGGTCTTGTTGCTTTTTAGTTGCTTTTGACAGAATCTGGTTAGAATCTTTTTGCCGATCTATGATTAAATAGCCCCGTTTCAACAACCCAAAGAAATGGAGCTCATCATGGCAGAAATTCTTCTTGCAGAAGACACAACCAGCGTTCGGGAAGGCGTCAAGGCCCTCCTTGAAAGCGACTTTCATACGGTACGTGCCGTCAAAGACGGAGCTGAAGCGTTCGCGCTCTACCGTCGGCACCACCCGGCACTCGTCATTCTTGATGTGATGATGCCGCGGATGGATGGCTTCGAGGTCCTTCGGAGAATTCGTTCCACTGACCCGAACACGCCGGTCCTTCTGTTGACGGCACGGATGCTGGAGTCGGACAAGTTACAGGGATTCGGTCTGGGATGTGACGATTATCTGACGAAGCCGTTCAGCACGCGTGAACTTGTCGCCCGCGTCTCGGCGTTGCTCCGCCGGACGATGGTGGAGCCCGAAGCGAGCAACATTAATCCTGACGATCTCGAATTCGATTTCTGCGGCGGGACGGTTGTTCCGCTTGACCGCATCTTCGTCAACGAGCGGAACAAGGTCATCCGGCTTTCACGCAGCGAAATCAAGTTGATGCGTCTGTTCGCCCAAAACGTCAATCGGACCCTCCGTAAGGAAATGCTGCTCAAAACCGTCTGGTCCGGCTACACGGTACAGTCCCGCGCCATCGACACGCACATCACGAGTATTCGTCGAAAAGTCGGCCGATATGGACGAAATATTCTCAACGTTTATGGCGTCGGCTATAAATTCCTTGGATTTTAAAGGGGATTCTGACTTTCGAGTACTCGACAATCTCTTGACATTTTTTGCGACAATCTCTTAACAATTCGTCTGTCGCGAGGGCCTACTCTCGCTTGTGCACGGTGAATGACCATCGTGCCGGAGAAAGGAAAAATCATGGATAACTCAATGAATGCAACTCTGAAGCCAACGCCCCCAACAGGTCGCTATCATGCGTATGACGGCTACTATCGGGCCAATGGAAAGGGGACGGGCAGTGCGGTGAAAATTTCACTGCACCCCGCGCACGACGATGTCGCCGGCAGCGTCTTCGCCACCGTGGCGATGCAACGTTCCGTCGGTTCGATGCAAGGCACCATGTCGATCTACCCGACATTCGATTGGCAGAATGGCATCTGCGTGAAACTGGATCGTGCGGACCTGTCGCAGATTCTGCAGGTCCTTCGTGGCATGCAGGAATCGATTCAGGAGGGCCGAGGCCTCTTCCATCGATCGAACGTCGGAACCACGGTCATCCGGTTCTCGCACCAGATCGACCCGAACCCCGGGTATCTGCTGTCGCTGTCGCGCAAGGGCGTGAACCAGGTGGAGACGACCAACGCCTTCTATTTCTTCGATATGAACGAGGCCTTTACCCTGATGCTGGCGTTGGAGCGTTCGATCCTGTATGTCTGTTTCGGAATCCCGGAAGTGATTCCCCGCGACACGCAGACGACGCAGACGGCTTCAGCTCCCGTGTCCGTACCGAGACCGATCCAGCCGGTGGAGCCCGTCGACTTTCGTGCCGCATCGGGTGATGCGTTTTAAATCTCGTCACGTCTTTTGACTTCAGGAATCTGCACGAGAGGAACGGGGCGTAATCTTGTCGAGGGAACAAGTAAATTCCTATCCTGTTCGAGTGCAGTTTTTCTCGGCCGCCTGGCGGTTCTTCCGTACAGATTCCGTTTGTGATTGACTTGCGGATGAAAATAGTCCATAATTCAACCAATGCAAAATGCTCAGAACATTCTTATCACCGGTGCCTCCAGCGGCATTGGTGAAGCGCTGGCCCTCGCTTCGGCCAAACGGGGCGCACGTCATTTGTTCCTTTGCGGACGGAACGCCGAACGTCTTGAATCGGTTGCCGATCGCTGTCGTGCGGCCGGTGCCGAGGTTCAGGCCCAGGTGCTCGACGTGGCGGACGAAACCGCCGCGCGCGCATGGGTGAACGCCTGCGAGGCCATCGCACCCCTTGAACTTGTCTTCTCCAATGCCGGCATCGGAACCGGTGTCGAAAACGAGGAGAATGTGCGCCGTACCTTTGCGACGAATGTCGCCGGCAATCTCAATATCGTGCTGCCCGCACTGACTTGCTTCCGTGCGCGTTCCGACAAATCGGGCCGTCGCCAGATCGTCATTACGGCCTCGATCGCAGGCTATGCGCCCCTTCCGGCGTGTCCCTCCTACTCCGCGACGAAGGCCTGCATGAAAACCTGGGCGCTCGCCTGGCGCAAGCCGCTGGCCCGCGAGGGCATTCTGATGAATGTCATCTGCCCCGGGTTCATCCGCTCGCGCATTACGGATTTCAATACCTGTCCGATGCCGTTCTTCATGGAAGCGGATCGTGCGGCGGACATCATGCTCGACCGCGTCAATCGCAATGTCGGTCTCATCGCCTTCCCATGGCCGATGCGCTTCGCCTCCTGGTTCCTCTCCATCTGCCCGTGGCGCCTGGCGGAATTCATTTCCAATTTTCTCCCTGAAAAGAATTCGGACGCGACCAACGTCTCCTTCTGAAAGGTACCCTATGAAACGAACAATCCTCATGCTGGCTGCCTCGGCGGCGCTGTCTCTCCTGGCGGCGACAGAAACCGTCCTTTGGCCGTCGGACTTTGCCGAGCTCAAGGCGCAGAACGATTCGCACATCAAGTTGCTGGCCGATGGCGCGATGGGCGTTGAAACGGGCGTGAAGGATAATTGGCCGGGAACGCGGCTCGATTTCAAGGCGGGGACCTACGATCTCACGCCCTTTGGACAGATCGTCATCTCCGTCAGCAACACAACGGATCGCGCGTGCCAGGTCCACCTGAGCGTGAAGGGCGGTCGACAAGGGTCGGGACCCGGCGGCGCCGTTTCGCTTGCGCCGCATCAGACGGGGGAGATCGTCGCATCTGTTCGCAGTCTGCCGTGGGTGCTTGACGCGCCCCTCGCGCTCGAGGGAATGAACGGCAAGCCGACGGCACGTGGCGGTGTTTCGGCCAAGGGCGGTGGCGGCTTCGACCTTTCAAAAGCCAATTCCTTCCATATCTTCTTCTGTCAGGACGGCCAGCGGCGAGGTTTCAGCGTGCGCCGCATCGTCGCGCGTAGAACCGGTGGCGAGGTGCAGGTCCTTTCCGCCGCCACGTTCCTGCCGTTCGTCGACAAGTTTGGACAGTTCAAGCACGCCGACTGGCCGGGTAAGATCCACAACGACGCCGAACTCGCCGCCGCGCGCGAGAAGGAGAAAGCCTGGCTCGCGGCACACGCGAAAAGTCCGATTTCCCACGTCGACAAGTGGGGCGGCTGGGCGGCGGGTCCGAAACTGAAGGCCACGGGTTTCTTCCGTACCGAGAAGGTGCGCGGCAAGTGGTGGCTCGTCGATCCGGATGGACGCCTCTTCTTCTCGCACGGCGTGGACTGCGTGCGCGTGGCAAGCGAGTCGGGCGTGACATTCCGCGAGAAGTATTTCGAATGGCTGCCGGCGGCGGATGATCCTCGCTTCGGCGCGTTCTGGCGTGACTGCAAAGGCCCTGCGGCCCACGGGTTCTACAAGGACCCCGCCCACCTTCCCTACAAGGCCTTCAGTTTCGCCCATGCAAATGCCCTTCGGAAATACGGTCCCGACTGGTGGAAGTCCTATCCCGATCTCGTCCATGCGCGCTTGCGCGCCTGGGGACTCAACACGATCGCGAACTGGAGCGACGCCCACATCTACCTCAAGGATCGTACCCCCTACACGATCTGCCTCGGTACGTGGGGCGCGCCGCGTCTGAAAGACTCCTCCGGCTGGTGGGGGGCGCTGCCGGACCCGTTCTCGCCGCAGTTCGAGTCCTCGCTGCGGAGGCAGGCCCAGGACGCGGCGAAGAAAATGAAGGGCGATCCGTGGTGCCTGGGCGTGTTCGTCGACAACGAACTGTCCTGGAATCGCGAACCCCGCATGGCCGCCGTCGCCGAACAGTACTTTTCGGTTGTGAGCAAGGTCCTGAAGGAGGAGCTGCCGAACCACCTCTACCTCGGCTGCCGCATCGCCTGGGGCACGGACGTCATCTATCGCGCGGCGGCGAAGTACTGCGATGTCGTCAGCGTGAACATCTACAGCCATCGTCCCGGACGCGACTTGCCGTCCGGAGCCGTCGATAAGCCGATGATCAACGGCGAATTCCACTTTGGCGCGCTTGACCGCGGCCTGTTCCATACGGGTCTCGTCGCGACGCGCAACCAGCAGGAGCGCGCCCAGTGCTATCGTACCTATGTGAACGCCTGCCTCGACCATCCGCGTTTCGTCGGTACGCATTGGTTCCAGTGGCAAGACCAGGCGCTGACCGGTCGCGCGGACGGCGAAAACTACCAGATCGGCTTCCTCACGACAACCGATACGCCCTATCCGGAACTCGTCGAGGCCGCCCGCGATATCGCCGCGCACATGTACGAGCGCCGCTACAAGAACCAATCCAGTAAGGAGGTCCGTTGATGTCGATGGAGGAGAAATGCGGTACTTGGATACTGGATCGCGAAATCGGTCGAGGTGCGTATGGTATTGTCTACCTTGCAACGGGACCCGCCGGCGAGAAGGTCGCCGTGAAGATTTGCCGTCGGGATTCGCTTGATGCCGAACACTATGAACGCGAGTTGCGCGGGGCGAAATTGTACAAGGCGATTCCACCGGGCGAGGGCCTTGTGCGCCTATTGGATTTCGGCGAATGCGCCTGGGGCTTTTATACGGCGATGGAGCTCGCGGACGAGGAATACGACGAACCGCTCGACGAAATGTCGGACTACCGCCCCAAGACGCTCTCGCGCGTGATTGCAGGGGAAAGGGCCTTGCCGTTGGCGGACGCCCTAAAACTGGGTATTGTACTTGCGAAAGGCCTCGTCACGCTTCAACGCCACCATTTGCTTCATCGCGACATCAAGCCGGGGAATGTCGTCTATGTGCGGGGGCGACCTGTCCTGTCCGATCCCGGCTTGTTGGTCGACGAGGCGGAAGCGGCGTCGCTTGTGGGAACGCCGGGGTATGTTCCGCCGGAGAATTTCACCGGGGCGGGCAGCGACGTCTACAGTCTTGGATTGACGCTGAAGGCCGCGAGCTTCGGGCGCCCCGTCGAGGAACTGGAACGAGGGCCGACGCTTGAGGCCGAGACGGGGAATCCGTTGTTCGCGGCGTGGTGGCGCATCCTCAATAAGGCGACGAACCCCGATCTTGCGTTTCGCTACAGGTCGGCGAAGGCCCTGCTGAAAGACCTTCAAGCGTTGCGCCGGCGGGCGATCGCGACGACGAAGGTGTTGGGATTACCGCGCTCCGCCTGGTTGTTCATTTACCTGCTGCTGGTCTTGTTTGCTGCGATTGCCGGGAAGGTCAAGTCTTTAATCACCCGCCAGGTGGAAGAGGCGAAGGCGACTATCAGTAGCGTGATGAGCGATGTTGATTCCCACGTAAAGGATTCTGTGAAAAGGCTCGATGAGATGAGGATAAAATGACCTACCGGAGCTATCATGATGCGACGACGCGTTCAAGCGTGTTGCGGGCAGTTTCAGATACGACGAACGAAGCGGCATGGGCGCGCTTCTTCGACCTTTACGCGGGTTTTGTCTTTGCCGTTGCGCGGAGCAGGGGACTCTCGGCAGAAGATGCTGATGACGTCGTACAGAATGTGTTCATTGATCTCGCACGGAAGATGCCGACATTCAGCTATGACCGTCAGAAGGGGAGATTCCGTTCGTATCTGCTTGAACTCGTTTCCTGGCGTGTGAAAGACAAGTTGAAAGCGGAGTGGCGCGAGACTAAGGTACGTGTGTCCCTCGATGAAATGAACGAGGAAGAAAAGCCTGCCGCGAATGCCTATATGGACAAAGTTGAACGCGAATGGCAGGCCGCCGTGCTGAACGAGGCGCTCCGCCGTCTGCAACAGCAAGTGAGCCCCGACCATTTTGCCGCATTCGTCGAGAAGACGGTTGAGGGCCATGAAACCGAGACGGTCCTTCAGTTGCACGGCCTCACTCGCGACAACTTCTATCAGATCTGCACGCGTCTCAGAGAGAAGCTGAAGCCGCTACTTGCGACCGTGCGCAAAGAGATGGACGAGGGTCAGCCGCCATCTGCCGGTGGCGTTGGTCCTCGGAACGAATAGCCTCGGCGATCGACGAGATGAGACCGTCTTTGTTGTCCTCGTCCAACCACGCCCATTGTCCGTTTGGATTTAGCTCGAGGAACCAGAGTTCGCCGTCCTTCCGGATGAAGTCGAACCGCCCGAATTGATAGCCCGTCTCAGCCATGAAGCCGCGGATGGCGGCCTGCTCGGATGTGGTGAGTTCGCACGGTTCCCATTTTGACGGATCATCAAAGTTGGCCTTTCTGACGTCTTCAGAATCCGTTATGGCCGATCGCGGATAACGATAGGCGAAGAGCCGACCATTGACATAAACTACAGTAACCTCGTCTTCGCCATCGATTTTCTCTTGAAGGAACCAAGGATAGGCGAGATCAAGTTGCGTGGGATTTACTTCTCTGGTAAAGAACATCTTTCCTTTGCCAATTGGGGTCCCTGTCAAAGATTTGGCGACCCATTTCCCCCGTCTGAGTTCTTTTGGAAGTGCACCGTGAAAAAGATACCAATTCGCGACTTTGAAATAGGAGTCGGCGACACGCATTTGACGCAGCTTCCCATATTGGGTATTACGGCTATGAACCAATGCGGTTTGATTTCGCGATTCGCATTCGCGATAGAGGTCCTTAAACAACTCATCTGTTTCTTTACGACACCAATTGGCAAGTGAACCTTCTTTGGGCACATCTAATCCATCGAAGTAAATCGGTTTCCTTAGATAGAACGAAGAAAGAGTCTGTGAATTGATTACGGATTGAGACCTCATGTTTTTGATCTCAAATCCGTGGCGGCAAAACATCCATACATAGTCTTCTGGCTTGTCAACGTTGAACCGGAATGTCGGCAAATTTCCGAGAAAAGGGAGTAAGATGTCTGCCGTCGCATCCTGACTGCAAGTGCAAATGAAAATCATGACTTGGCGAAGTTGAGCTTATGAAGAAAAAGAGGTGGTGCTTACACACCACCTCCCATGATTAGCGACGAGAGATGTCAATCCCAGGAACGCTGGTCGTCAGGAATATAATTCGAGCCACAGTACGAATACGTAGCCGTCGTTGACCAATTGACGGATCCACCGGCATGTGCGGTCGAAACGTCTGTTGCAATGTCAATAGGTGACATTTGTTTTTATCCTTTCTGTTTTTGGTTAACCAAATGCAAGGGACACTCGTCCTTTGCACGATGATATACGACATGTTTTTTCAAGTCTGACAAGAAATTTTCATGTCGCACAATTTGTCGAGGACGGCATCGTGGCCGGCGAGCAGGATGAGGCGGCCGGGGCGAAGGCGCGTCACAAGGGTTGCGACATTTTTGCGTGATTCGGCGTCAAGGTGGTTGGTGGCTTCGTCGAGGACGAGGATGAGCGGGTTTCGGATGATGGCACGTGCGAGGGCGAGCCGCTGTCGTTCGCCGCCGGAGAGTGTGCGGGTCGTGTTGCCGAGGCATGTGTCGAGACCGTCCGGGAACCGTTTGACGGCAACATCGAATCCGCTCATGGCGAGTGCCTTGTCGATGTCGTCTTGCGTGAAGGCGGGATCGCGTAACGTGATGTTGTCACGAATCGTGCCCGTGATGATGGGGTTGTCTTGGAAGACAATGCCGAGACGACGGCGGAATGCGGCGAGGTCGATTTCGCTGAAGGGATGTCCGTTGACGAGGATTTCGCCTTCCTGTGGTTCCAATGCCTGAATCGCCAGTTTGAGCAACGTCGATTTCCCGGAACCGTTTACGCCCGAAAGACCGACAATGGTATTGGCGTGGAATGTCGCGGAGAAGTCCTTGATGATCGGACGGGTCGCGGCACAGGGGTAGGCGAAGGAGACGTGCTTGAACGCGAGATGCTCGATGGTCTCGATGTGGATGTGCCCGGTTTCGGGCGGCGTACGTTCGAGTAGTTCGCCGAGCGAGTCGATGCCTTCGCGGAGGGAGGCGAGTTCGGGCAGGAGGCAGATGACGCCCTCAATCGACTGAATTGCCGTGATGAAGAGTATTTGATAGAGAACGACATCTCCGATTGGGATTGCGCCTTTCGCCGCGAGGGAACCGGCCACGCCGAGGACGGCAATTTCGCCGCCGACAAGGATGATGCCGAGCAGAAAACCGAAGCAGACGAAAAGGCGATCCGATTCGTCGTTGCTGTTTTTGAGTTCTTTGAATGCCGTTTGGGGCGTGTCGGCAAAACGTCGTTCGGCGTCAAGGGTGCGTAGGATTGGAAGCGTCAGAAAGAAATCGAAAAGCGTTCTGAACGAGGCGTCGCTTTGTCCTCTGACTCGATGGGAGGTGGCTGTAAATCGTCGCGCGAAGGGGAGGAAAAGGAAGAGGACGAGAGGGAAGAAGGCCATGAAAGAGAGAGCCAGAGTGGCGGAACGCGAGTAAAGGACGCAACTGGCGGCAACCATCGTCACCACGGCCTGGAGGAAGCGGGGATAGAAGTTGCGAATGAATCCACCGAGTACGAATGTGTCGCGTGATAGTTTGGCGATAAGTTCGCCATTGGAAATTTCGGCGAATCGGGAAGGATGAAGCGACATGGCCGCGTCAAGAACGCGGAATTGAAGATCCGTTTCAATGGCACGGGCGCGTGAACAGATAAAACGCTGCAAGAGGGGGTCCATTGCGGACTTCAGAAAAAGAAGGAAGGCGAGAGTCGAGAATGCCCACCAGAACGCGTGTTGATAGGCGAGTGCGTCGATGAATCTTCCCGTTGCCAAGGGAATCGCCGTACCGATTGATGTCTGAAAGATCAGGAACGGCGAGTAGACAAGTAGGATTGCCGGCGATGAGGTGAGCATCGTCAGGATGAATTTGAAGCGTTTTATGTTTAGTGAGTTCATGTCTCATTGATATACGAAAGACGGGGTGAAAATCTGACACGAAGATCAGTCCCAAACCGAAGTCTAACAAGGGCGTATCTGAGTTTTTCATCACCGAACACTGAAACCCGCTTCGCGGGACACAGAAGGCAGTTAGAAAAATTTGGCTCTTCAGGCATGAGTGTGGGTCGGCAGAAACCCTCTCTCGGCTCCTCCAGGCATAG
>JAKSOY010000079.1 GCA_024405255.1 Kiritimatiellia bacterium | reverse complement strand
AATCCGAACAATCGAACAATCCGAACAATCCGAACAATCGAACAATCCGAACAATCGAACAATCGAACAATCCGAACAATCGAACAATCGAACAATTCCTCTCTTCCTCTCACTCCCTTATTTTGTCCTTTGCAGTGCAAGTGATTATTTGCTATAATCCCTGCCCGTGAAAAGTAGGACCGACAGAAAGACCAGCCTGTGGACACGCTTTGTGAGCATGTCCCTTTCGGTGCTGTTGTCGGCGGTGGCGGTTCTCCATGGCCGCGAAATCTGTTTTTGCGACGAGGTCTTCGACGAGGCTTGCCATTCGGTGCATTGCCTGTCGTGCGGGGCTTGTCCGGCGGCTGCCGTCTCTACAGATGGACTCTCGCTGAAAGCCGCCGACTGCGACGACTTCTGGATCGAGGATGTCGACCTGTGCGCGGATACCGATGATTCTTCCCTGGGTGTGTTCGACGGGACTCTCGTCTGGTTCGCGCCGCCTGCGGTCATGGAACACCATACGTCGATCGACACCCTGCTGCCGCCGTCGACTGCGCCGCCCGATCCAGGGGGCGGTTATCTGATCTATCGTTCCCGCGCTTTGTTGCGCTCGTAAATTTCCTTCAAGACGTCTTGTTGTGCAGGATGCCGTGTGGCATGCTGACGGTTTGCATTTGCATGGTCTTGAAGGAAAAACATGAAAAAACTATTTGATGTCATTCTCGCGCACCCGAAACTGGTACTTGCGGCCGCACTTGTCGTCGCCGCGGTCGGGTGGCGCGTGTGGCAGACGCTGCCGGTGGACGTCTTCCCGGAAATCCGCGAGGCGCGCGTCGTGATCCAGGTCGAAGCCGGCGGACTCACCGCCGAGGAGGTCGAACAGCGCGTCACGATTCCGATCGAGGCCGTGATGAACGGCATCCCCGGGGTCCGTAAGGTCCGGTCCAGCTCGGGCGGCGGACTTGCCTTCGTCTGGGTCGAGTTCGACTGGGATGTGGATCTCGTCCGCGCGCGCTACAGCGTGTTCGAACGGCTGGCGTCCGTCCGCGAGCAGCTGCCGGAAGAGGTCCATGCCGAAATCGCGCCGATCGTCTCGATCACAGGCGAGATCATGCTCGTCGCGTTGACGTGTCCGGAAGGGAAGGTCTCGCCGCTTGCGCTGCGGGAAACGGCGGAGTTCGACCTTCGCACGCGCCTTCTGGGCGTCCCTGGAATCGGTGAGGTCGTCGTAGTCGGCGGCCGCCTGCCGGAATACCAGATCCTGGCCCGTCCCGAAAAGCTGGCCCAGTACGATCTGGCCTTGTCGGACGTGATTGCCGCCGCCGTCTCCAGTCGGACGTTGGCGAGTGCCGGCTACCTGCCGCATGTCGGCGGCGAGGAGATCCCGATCCGCCAGATCGCCCGCGCCGATTCCCTGGAGGAGCTGGCCCGCGTCAAGTTTCCGACACGAGCCGCGGATTCCCTGCGGCTGGGGGATGTCGCGTCCGTCACGCTGGGCGGCGCGCCGCGTCGGGGCAGCGCGAGCTTCGGCGGACACGAGGCGGTTGTGCTTTCGGTGCAGAAGGCGCCCGGCGGAAATACGCCGGAACTGACGAAGCAGCTCGACCGGATTCTGGACGAGTTTGCCGCCACGCAGGCCCCGAACGGCGTCGAGGTGCATCGCGAGGCGTATCGGCAGGCCGATTTCATCGCCTTGTCGATTGCCGAGGGACGCAGCATCGTCCGCGATGCGGTGCTGATCGTCGTGCTGGTGCTGGGTTTGACGCTGCTCAAGCTTCGCACGATCCTGATCACGCTTGTCACCATGCCGCTTTCGGTGCTCGCGGGCGTGGCGCTGTTCCCGTCTTTCGGATTGGGCGTCAACGTCATGACGCTGGGCGGACTCGCGGTCGGCGTCGGCGACATCGTGGATAGCGCCATCATCTTCGTGGAGATCATCTGGCGGCGACTTGGCGAGAACGGAATGCGGCCGGAAGGAGAACGCCAGCCGTTCTTGCCGGTCATTGCCTCGGCGTCCTGCGAAGTGATGCCGTCGGTCTTGTTCTCGACGACGATCATCGTCCTCGTGTTCGTGCCGCTGCTGATGCTGACAGGACTCGAGAGCCGCTTCTTCGCACCGCTCGCCCAGGCATACCTGCTGATTTTCGGGGCGTCATTCGTCGTGGCCATTGTCGTGGTGCCGGCGCTCTCCGCCCTGTTGTGGCGCGAAGGGGCCGCACCGCAGACGTCCGGCACGGGACGCCGCGGCGGCGAGTCCATCGTCACGCGGGGACTGAAGGCGGCGTACCGGCCGGTTTTGCGGACGTGTCTGCGATTCCCGAAGACGCTGTGTCTGCTGACCCTGCTGGCGTTGGCGGGCGCCGTCTGGATGGCGACCGGTTTTGGCGCGAGCTTCCTCCAGTCGTTCCACGAGGACGCCTTCACCGTCTTTGTCACGACGCCTCCGGGAACATCCCTCGACGAGACGGAGCGGCTGGCGGACAACGCGGCGGAAACGATCCGCACCATTCCGGGCGTCCTCTCGGTGCTGCGGCACACGGGACGGGCCGAACGCGACCAGCACGCCGAACCGCCGTCCGTGTCGGAACTGGTCGTGCGCGTGGACATGAAGGCGAACGCGAACGACATCCGTTCGGCGATCCGCCGCGAACTGGGGACGATTCCCGGCGTGTCGACGATGGTCGGTTCTCCGATCGCCCACCGTATCAGCGCGGTGCTGTCCGGCACCGAGGCGGAACTGGCCATCAACGTGTTCGGCGAGGATCTGGCGGTTCTGCGCGACGTGGCGAAGAAGGTGAAGGACATCCTAGAGAAGCTGCCCGTCGTCGCCGATGTGCGGGCGAACCGGGAAATTCTCGTCACGACGTATCGGGTCGACTACGACCTCGAGGCGCTGGCGGAGGCGGACCTGACGCTGCAGGAGGCGGGAGAGCAGCTTTCGGCCGCCTTCAACGGCAAGGTCGTCGGTACGGTCCGGCACGGACTCCGGTCGCGCGACATCGTGGTGCGTCTTGATGCCGAGGGCAAGGAACTTTCGCCGGAGACGGTCCGTGAGTTCGTACTGGCGTCGTCCACCGGCAAGCACCGCCGGCTGGAGGAGGTCGCGCACGTCTATCGCGAGGAGGCGTCGAATCTGATCATCCGCGAGCAGACGCGCCGGAAGGCGCTCATTACGTGCAATGCCGCAGCCGATTCGGATACGGGCACGCTGGTGAAGACGCTGCGGGAGGCCATCGAGCCGACCATTCGCGCCGCCGGTTGCTCCGTTTCGTATGGCGGCAGCTACGAAGCGCGTCAGAGCGCGGGACGGCGACTCGCGGCTGTCGGTATGGCGTTGATCGTGGTCATCTTCCTGCTCTTGACGCTGGCGCTCAAGACGGCGCGCGCGGCGGCGATCGTGATGCTGAACGTGCCGCTTTCGCTGCTGGGCGGCATTGTCGCCGTCTGGTTGACGAACCCCGTGCTGTCGGTTGCCTCGCTGGTCGGGTTCGTGACCGTCATCGGCTTCGTACTGCGCAACGGACTCCTGCTCGTCAACCGCTATCGCGAACTCGAAGAGCAGGGATTGCCGCGTTCGGAGGCCATCGTCGAGGGATCGTGCGAACGCATGATGCCGATCTTGATGACCTCGCTGACGACGGTTCTCGGCCTCGTGCCCATCGTGCTGGCGGTCGACCGTCCGGGCGGCGAACTGCTGGCGCCGCTCGCCATCGTGCAGTTCGGCGGACTCATCTCCGCGACGGTCCTGAACATGCTCGTCCTGCCGGTGGTCACGTCGTTGTGCGGCGGTCCGGTGCATCTGCCCCGGGCCGTGGCGGTGCTGGCGGTCGGCTGTGCGGTCGGTGTCTGCGGTTGCCGGAACTACGAGGCGCGTCCGGTGGAATGGCCGGCGGAAGCGTCCGCCTGGCAGGTCGTGTCGGCCGAGGTGCCGCTGCGGACGCTGAAGGACGCCGAGACGCTTGCGCTGGTGGCGAACCCGGACATCAACCGGCAGCGCTTCAAGGCCCTGCGCGGAACGGAAGAGGCGAAGGAGGTCGGCTGGTGGGAGGATCCCGAATTGAACCTCGACCTCCTGCGCATTCTGAAGGCGGACGACTATCCGAACCTCTTCGGGGGCTCGTTGGCGTTCACGGTGCCGCTGTCCGGCATTCCCGGACTGGAGGCCCGGGCGGCGAAGCTTTACGCCGAGAACGAGGTGCAGTCCGTTCGCGCGGCCGAGCGTCGGCTCCGCGTCGACGTGCGGGCGGCGGCCATCCGCTGGGCGGCGGCGATGCGGCGCGAGGAGCTCCTCCGCGCGACGCTGGAAGACGCGGCGGTCACCAACGCCTTCGCGTGTGCGACGCGTCTCTTCGGCGTGGGCGAAGTCGACGAGATGGACCTCTCGGCGGCCCGTCGCAGACGGCACGAACGGTCGCATGCCCTGCGCAACGCGGTGCTGGCGACCACCGAGGCGAAGACGGCATTCTGCCGCCTGCTGGGCGTTTCGCCGGCGGCGCATGTTTCCCTGCCGACGGACGTGTGGGCGGAGAGCGCGCCTCCGGCGGTGGCCTTGCCGGAGGAGCTGACGCGGCATGAGGCCGTTCGCGCGGCGCTCGCCCGGCTGGCGGGGACGGAGACCGCACTTCAGGCGGAAATCCGGCGGCAGTATCCGAACCTGACCGTGGGTCCGGCTTACGAACGCGAGGACGGCCTCAACCGGGTCGGACTCGTCGCGGGCCTTACGTTGCCGCTTTGGAACCGCAATCGCAAGGGTATCGCCCGAAGCGAGACGGAACGCGACCTCGCCCGGTTGGACGCCCTGGAAGTCTGGAAGGGACTCGTCTGGGATTCCGTCGCGGCGGCCCGCCGCGAGCGTCAGCTGTCGGCGCATGCAAAGCCCGAGGGACAGAATCGCGCAACGGCCGATCGTCTGCACGAGATGGGCGAGCTTTCGGACATCGCCTACCTCGCCATCTGCGACGAGATCGCCGAGGCGAAGCTGGAGGAAATCACCTGGCGCGAGCAGGTGCTCGTCGCCCGAAACGAACTCGCCTATTACACGATTGAAAAGTAAGGAAGGCTCTTATGAATATTGTAAAGGTTGTTTGGACCTGTCTGGCCGTCGCATTCTATGCGATGGCGGCGGTGGCCGCTGAACACGAACACGACCACGATCACGCACACGCCCATGGTCACGATCACGCCGAACACGGGCACGATCACCACGGGGATCATTTGCCCGGACCGGAAGTTCAGGTGGGTGTCCGTGCGCAGAAGCTCATCGGCATCAAGACCGTACGTGTCGCCGAGCGGCGGCTGGGGTCCAGTGTCGATCTGCGAGGGCGATTCGTCCTGGCGCCGTCGGCGCAGACGATCGCGATTTCGCCTGTCGCCGGCACGGTTGCGTTGCAGGTCAAGGCGTATCAGAAGGTCCGGCGGGGCGACGTGCTTTTCACGGTCTCATCGCCTGATCTTCGGATGCGGACGGCGGAAATTGCCGTGTTGGAGAGCCGGTTGGCGGGATATTCCCGAAACGGCGCCAAGAATGCGGGACTCAAGGCCGAACTTGACCTTCGGCGGGCCGAGCATGCTGCGCTTGTCGGCACGGCCATCGAGACGAATGGCGTTGTCACGGTCTTGTCGAAAGTCGACGGCGTCGTGACGCGACTTGTCGCGCCGGAGGGTGCGTCGGTCGAGAAGGGCGGTTCCGTCGTCGAGCTGGTCAATCCGCGCGAGCTCTGTTTCCGGGCGAAAGTTCCAACCGCCGACCGTGCGCGTCTGACGAACGGACTTCCCGTCCTGATCGGCGGACGCAAGGGAACGGTCGAGCTGGATGTCTTCAACTCGTCGGAGGTGCTGGTCGTCTTTGCGGACCCCGATCCGTCCTGGCGGGTGGGGGATTTCGCGCGTGGGACCTGCACCACGGAGGTGGCCGCGAAGGCGTCCCTGGTCGTCCCGAGCGAGGCCGTCGTGCAGATCGGCGTGACGCCGACGGTCTTCGTGCGGGCCGAGGGCGAGGATGACCACTTCGTCGGCTTTGCCGTCGAAGTCGGCCGGCGGGCGGACGGGTGGACGGAAATCCTGAACTTCCCCGACGACGACGCGGAGGTCGTCATCCGCGGCCAATACGAACTCAAGCTGGCCTTGGCGGCATCCATGGGCGCCGGAGCCAAAAAATCCGCCCACTTCCACGCCGACGGCACCGTCCACGAAGGCGACGACTGACCATCCCGCTTTTCGATGATTTGCGCGATGGGGGAGAATATGGTAGAATAACGCCATGAAAACTCTCTCTCTTGTCGGTGCGGCTCTGTTGGCGGCGGGAATCTGTTCCGCTGCGGAACCGTTTAAGATCCTGTCGTACAATGTGCGTCATTGTGCAGACATGAACTATGTCCTGTCGCCCCAGGCGACAGCGAAGACGATTGCGTCCGAAAAGGCGCGCCTCGTGGGCCTGCAGGAAATGGATTTGAAGACAACGCGCGTCAAAGGCCTCGACGAACCGGCCGAGCTCGCGCGCCTCACCGGCCTCAAGGCGGCCTTCGGCAAGGCCATCCCGCTTCCAGGCGGCGCGTACGGCAACGCCATCCTCTCGCAGGACGAACCGATTGCCGTGCGGACCTACCCGCTGCCGGGCCGTGAACCCCGCGTGCTGCTGCTCGCCGAATTCAAAGACTGCTACTTCGGCTCGATGCACCTCGACCTTGTCGAGGCGAATCGCCTGGCGTCCGTGCCGATCATTCGCGAGGCCGTGAAGGCGGCCGCGCAGAAGAAGCCCGTCTTCCTCTGCGGTGACTGGAATGCGGGACCGAACTCGCCCACGCTGAAGGCGCTCGGTTCGTTCATGAACGTCATTTCCACCACAAAGACGAACACCTTCCACGGCGGAAGCGGCCCCGTCGCCGCACGCGTCGCCAAAGGCTGCGTCATCGATTTCATCGCCGTCGATAAAGGCCACGCCGAGGCCGTCGAAGTGCTCGAGACACATGTGACGGAAGACCGTCAGACGTCCGATCACGCCCCCATTTCAGTCACACTCAAACTCAAGTAAGCAAAGGATGTATCCATGAAGACCAGTCGTCGTCAGTTCCTCCTCTCCGCCAGCGCGCTTGCATCGCTGCCGGCATTCCCCGCCATCCTCTCGAACCGGAGCCCGAATTCGCTGCTGTCGCACGCGTGCGTCGGCACGGCGAACATGGCCGGCGCCGATCTCAATTCGATTTCTTCGCACAAGCGGACGCATATCACGGCGCTCTGCGATGTGGACTCGGCCTATCTCGCGGCCGCGAAGAAGAGACATCCGGATGCGCGCATCTATCGCGATTGGCGCGAAATGCTGGAGAAGGAAGGGGACAAGATCGATTCCGTGAACGTCTCCACGCCGGACCACATGCACGCGCCGGCCGTTCTGGCGGCCCTCGCGCGCGGCAAGAACGTCTACGCCCAGAAGCCGCTCTGCCACGAACTCGCCGACTGCCGCAAGATCGAGAAGCTCGCGCAGGCGAAGGGCGCGGTGACGCAGCTCGGCACGCAGATCGCCTCGTGGATCTGCGATCGTCAGACGGTGGCGTACATCGAGTCCGGCGCGATCGGCGCGATCAAGCACGTGTGGCTCTTCACGAACTCGGGCGGGTTCGCCGCCGGGAAGCGTACGTGGCCGCTTCCGGAAGACCCCGTGCCCGCCACGCTCGACTGGAAGCTCTGGCTCGGCGACGTCCCGTACCGTCCCTATGTGAAGGGCGTCTACCATCCGGGCGCCTGGCGCCGCTGGATTGCGTTCGGTTCGTCCTGGCTGGGCGACATGGGCAGCCACATCTTCAGTCCCGTGTGGCAGGGCATGCACCTCGATCAGACAGGTCCGCTCAGCGTGCGCGCCGAAGTGATCGACGACAAGTGGTCGGCGGCCTTCAAGGAGCAGTACTGGCCGCGCATGTGCCACATCACCTGGCAGTTCCCGGGCGTGAAGGCGACGGGCGGCAAGCCGTTTGAAATGGAATGGCTTGACGGGGGCTTGCACCAGCCCGCGACGCCGGCGCAGTTCCTGCTGCCCCCGCAGATTCAGGCGCTCGCGGCGCAGACGCATTTCAAGACGATGCCGGTGCAGGGCCGCGTGATCGAGGGCGAAGACGGCTACATCATCTCGACGCATTTCGGCAAGGGCGAGGGCTCGATGCCGGCGTTCGTGATGAAGAACGGCAAGAAGGCCCCCGTGCTGCCGAAGCTGCCGGAAGTGCGCAGCCACTATCACGAATACCTCGACTGCTGCCTCGACGGCGGCAAGCCCCGCAGCCGCTTCGCGTGGTCCGCGCGTCTCACCGAGACGATCATCCTCGGCAACGACGCGCAGCGGGTGCCGGGCCGTACGATCCGCTGGGACGCGGCCAAGGGCGTGAAGACGCTTGTCTAATCTGTTTGGACGGGAATTGAAGACATGAAGACACTGACCTCTCTTGCGGTTGTCTGCCTGGGCTTGGCCGTGGCGGCGGACGTGGACCTGACGGGCACCTGGCATGCGACCGGAACCGGCATCGACGCCGACCTGACGCTGCCGGGAACGCTGGCCGATGCGAAGCTCGGCACGAAGTGGACGTACGAGACGTTCAAGGCGTGCACGGACCGTCCGCAGACCGGCGCGCTCGTACGCGAATACCAGCATCTCGGCAAGGTGCGCTATTCGCGGAAGGTGACGCTGCGCGCAGCCGACTGCAAGGGAGGCCCCCTCGAACTCTCGCTCGAGCGTGTCATGTGGGCGAGTTCCGTCTCCTTCGACGGCACGCCCCTCGGCCTGTGCGAGTCGCTCGCGACGCCGCATGTCTATACGATTCCCGCATCGCTTGCGACGCCGGGCGAGCATACGCTCGTCGTCGAGGTGGACAACGCGCCGCGTCACGGGTTCTCGCGCTATTCGCACAGCTACGGACCCGTGATGCAGAGCGTGTGGCACGGTCTTCTCGGCGAGCTGACCATCCGTCGCGCCCATCCGCTGCGTACGGCCCGCGTCTTCGCGGAGGCACCGGCGAAGGGCGTGTTCCGCGTGGAGGTGCCCGCATCGTTCGATCCGTCCGTGCCGGGTGCCGTCTCGGTCGCCGGGCTCACGGTGCGCTTCCGCGCCGTGGAACCCTCGCCGTACCGGGCCGCCGCAAAGTTGGCGACGTTTGAAATCGTGGGGGACGAGCCGACCTACTGGAGCGAACACCATCCGAAGCTCTACACGCTTGTGCTCATCGACCGCAAGCAGGATTTCACGCACATGATCCGCTTCGGCTTCCGCACGATCACGACGGATCCGAAGACGCACAGCGTGTTCGTGAACGGACACCGCACGTTCTTCCGTGCGACGCTCGAGTGCTGCAACTTCGCCCTCACGGGCGCGCCGGCGACGTCGAAGGCGGACTGGCGCGAGATCTTCCGCCGTCTCAAGTTCGAGGACGGACTCAACGCCGTGCGTTTCCATTCGTGGACGCCCCCGAAGGCCGCTTTCGACGCGGCCGACGAACTGGGCCTCTACCTGCTGACGGAGGCCGACATCTGGACGGACCGCTGGATGAAGGGCGCCGATCCCGTCGGCAAGGGCAAGAGCGTCGATGGTTTCGTGCTGCGCGAATTCGATGCGATTCTCGGCGCCTACGGCAACTCGCCGAGCTTTGCGACGCTTGCGATCGGCAATGAACTCGGCGGCACCGACTTCAAGGTCTGCGGCGAGTGGATGAAGGACCTGAAGCGGAAGGATCCGCGCCATCTCTACTTCGTGTCGACGGCACGCGAGGTGTCGGCGGGCGACGAGATCGAAGTGACGCATGCCATTCCGGGCGTGGGATCGTGCCGTACGCACCTTCAGGCGTCGACAGACTGGGACTACGAATCAGTCTATTCGCGCGGGAAGGTTCCCGTGATGTCGCACGAAATCGGCCAGTGGCCGGTCTATCTGATGTGGTCCGAACTCGCGAAGTACACGGGCGTTCTGAAACCCTACAACATCGAGCAGTACCGTCGCGTCGCGGAGGCGAACGGCGTGCTCGACCGCAACCCGCGCTATCACGAGGCCTCCGCCAAGCTGAGCCGCCTTTTCTACAAGGACGAAGTGGAAAGTTTCCTCCGTACGCCGTCGTGCGCGGGCTGCCAGCTGCTCGGCGTGCAGGACTTCACGGGACAGGGCGAAGCGCTCATCGGCTGGCGCGATCCGTTCTACGATTTGAAGGCGGCCTATGCGGGCGGCCCGGCGTTTGCGTCCATCTGGGGCGCGCAGAACTACCTGGCACGCCTTCCGAAGTTCGTCTGGACGGCCGATGAAACATTGACGGCGACTTTGCAGATCCGCAATCTCGGTGAAGAGACGCTTCGGGCCGGCACGAAGATCCCGTGCCTCTTCGGCGGCGCGGCGCAGACGGCAACGCTCGCGCAGAACATTGCGCCGGGTGCGCTCGGAACGGTGACGACGCTGAAGGTGCCGCTCGCGTCCTTCCTGCCGGCCGGGACGGCGAAGAAGTCGCGCGCGCTCGACCTCGTCTTCGGGTCGAACCGGTGGCGCGTGTGGGTGTATCCGGCGGCGGAGCCCGTGGCGGCCCTGTCGGCGGATGTCGTGGAGACGACGGATTTCGAGGTGGCGAAAGCGGCCCTCGCCAAGGGCGGGAAGGTGCTGTTCACGGGACGCTCCAAGTCGAGCACGCGTGCGCGCTTCCGCAGCGTCTACTGGTCCGCCAACTGGTTCCCGAGCCGCGACAAGCTGGGTGCGACGCTCGGTACCTGGTTCGATACGACGCATCCCGTGTTCGCCGGATTCGAGACCGAGAACTGGACCGACTGGCAGTGGTACAGCCTGATGAACGGCGCGCACCTCTACGATCTTTCGGCGCTGCCGAAGGACTTCGAGCCGATCGCGCTGTCGGTGAACGACTTCCATTACAACATCCTCTCGGGCGAACTCTTTGAGGCGCGCGTGGGGAAGGGCTATCTGCTCGTGTGCGGATTCAATCTGGGCGGAACCACGCCCGAAGTGAAGCGCTTGCGCGCGAGCGTGTACGACTACCTCGCGCGCGGCGACTTCGCCCGGGCGCGGACGGTCGATCTCCTGGCGCTCGAAGAGGTGCTGGGGGCGAAGAAGATGGGACGTCCCGCCGCGGTGAAGGTGCCGGCTGAATATGCGGCGGCTCCGCTCTATATCGAGGCGGCGACCGGCGTGAAGGTTCAGCAGAGGAACTGCCCCTGGGAACGGAACGAAGACGGCGCGAAACTGCCGTCCGGCGCGGCCTACGTGGTCGATGGTCTCGGGCGGCATTTCGGATCGTGGTCCGATGAAAACGGCAGCTACTGGTTTGCGGACCGGATGAAAGTGACGATCACGGGACTCGATCCCGTGCAGGGACAGCTCCTCGTGCGTTTCCGCGATCCGAACCGCAACAACCGCACGGGCGAGCTGACGTTTGAAGGTACGACGTATGCCATTCCGCACCATCAGCAGAATCCGCAGGGCATCTGGTGGGCGAAGCTGCCGCTCATCCGCGAGAATTTCCTGGATGGGACCCTTGAATTGACGACGCGCGTGAAGACGGGTCCGAACCTGATGATCGACCGCATCGTCGTTCTGCCGCAGGACGAGAAGACGGCGAAATGAGCGCCGTCGGCAGGTAGACCGGTTCTGATAGGAGAAACACTTGATGACACGTGGCAAATTGTGGTTCCTTTCCCTCGCGGCGGCGATGGGCGGATTTCTCTTCGGCTATGATACCGCGGTCATCAACGGCGGCGAGCAGCAGATTCAGAATTTGTGGAATCTGTCGTCCACAGTACATGGCTGGGTGATGAGCGCGGCGTTGTGGGGCACCGTGCTCGGGGCCCTTGCGGGCGGTACGGTGACGGATCGGCTGGGACGGAAGCCGACGCTCTTCGGCGTCGGCGTGCTCTATCTCGTGTCGGCCGTGTGGAGCGCGTTTGCCGCGGGTCCCTATGCGTTGATGGTCGCCCGGTTTGTCGGGGGCATCGGCGTGGGCATCTCGTCCATTGCGGCGCCGGTCTACATTTCCGAGATTTCGCCGGCCGATGTGCGGGGACGCATGTGTGCGCTCTTCCAGTTCAACATCGTCACGGGCATGGTGATTTCGCAGATCGTCAACTGGGCCTTCGGTACGGCGGGACTCGGCGAGGCCACCTGGCGGTGGATGCTCGGCGCCGAGGCGCTGCCTGCGTTCGTGTTCACGGCGCTCTGTCCGTTCCTCGTCGAGTCGCCGCGCTGGCTTGCGTTGCGCCAGACGCCGCAGGTGACGGTGGACGAGTCGCCTCGTGCGCCCGAAGACCGTTTCTTCTCGCGGGCGAATCGACGTCCGCTCTCGCTGGCGTTCTGCGTCTCGATGTTCAACCAGCTTTCGGGCATTGCGGTGGTGCTGTACTTCGCCTGCCGCATCTTCGAACTTGCCGGCTGCACGCACGAAACGGCGCTGGCGGTCACGGCGGGCTTGACGGCGCTGCAGGGCGTGGGGACATTGGGCGGCATGTCGCTCATCGACAAGATCGGCCGGCGCGCGATGCTGATTCTCGGTGGCACGGGCTATGTGGTGTCGCTCTTCGCGTGCGCCGTGTCGTTTCTGATGGGATGGAACCTTCTGGCCGCCGCGAGCATTTTCGTGTTCGTGTTGTCGCATGCGATGGGCCAGGGCACGGTGATCTGGGTGTTCATTTCGGAAGTCTTCCCGCAGCGCCATCGCGCCCAGGGACAGAGCTTCGGCAGCTTGACGCATTGGGTCTTCTGCGCGTCGCTCACGTTCATCTTCCCGTTGATGGTGAAGGCGATGCCCACGTGGCTCGTGTTCTCCACGTTCGGCGCGTTCATGGTCCTCCACCTGCTGTGGGCGATCTACGTGGTGCCCGAAACGAAGGGACGTGCGCTGGAGGAGATCCGGTTGTGAGCGTTTGAATTCGAGAAAAAGAAAAGAGGTTGAAAATGACAAGTATCGAACGTGTGAGTACGGTGTTCAACTTTGGCGTGCCGGACCGGATCCCGGTGATGGCGCACAATTTCATGCTGGCGATCAAAGAAGCCGGCATCGACCATAAGCGGTTCCGGTCCGATCCGGTCGCGATGGCCGATTCGATGGCTGCGCAGGCGAAGAAGTACGGACTCGACGGCATCTTCCTCGATGTCGACACGACGATGCTCGCGGCGGCGTGCGGGGCGGATGTCACGTATCCCGACAATGCACCGGCCGTGGTGAAGGGTGTGCAGCCGCGTTCGCTTGAACAGCTCGTGGAAGAGATTCCGCAGGTGGATCTGCTGAAGTGTCCGCGCATCCAGATCTATCTGGAGGCGGTGAAACGCCTGTCCGACTGGGGCCGTGCGAACGACTGCTTCATTCGCGTGACGGCGGGTCAGGGTGCGTTTTCGCTCGCCTGTCTCATCACCGGCATGGACGAGTTCATGGTCGCGCTCACGGATCCCGACTGCGAGGAGAACGTGAATCGCCTGTTGGACGCCACCTACGATGTCGCGCTCAAGATGCACGAACTCTGCTACGCGCAAGGCGCACATATGACGGGTTACGGCAACAGCTCGGAAGGGTGCAGCGTCATTTCGCCGCGCATGTTCCGCAAGTTCTGCAAGGCGCGCGAAACGCGTCTGGCGGCGGACCTGAAGGCGCGCGGCATTCCCACGATCTGCCACATTTGCGGCAATGTGACGCCGATTCTGCCGGACCTCATCGACACGGGTTGCAAGGCGTATGAACTCGACTGGCTCACGGACGTCCAGGGCATTCACGACCAGGCGCTCGGCAAGTTCGTCCTCTCGGGCAATGTCAACCCCGCGATCTTCTCGACGGGCACGCCGGAGGAAATCTACCGCGAATCGAAGGCCGTCTGCGATCTCTATCGCGGACAAGGCGGCCTTGTTCTCTGCTCAGGCTGCGCAATCGGTCCAGACACAACCGAAGCCAACATGCGAGCCTTCGTCCAGGCAGCGCTTGACGAATAAGACACTTGAATCATCAATAAGGATCGTTCAGAAATGGAAACAAGACGTGATTTCGTGAAGACGGCGCTCGCGGGTGCGGGGGCTTTGGGACTCGGCGGATTGAGCCGTCCGGCGTGGGGAGGTCCGAGCGCGCAGGCGCTGCCGACGGCCGACCAGCTGTTGTGGCACGAGCAGGAACTCGGCATGTTCTTCCACTACGATCTGCCCGTCTTCAAGCCTGGATGGAATTGGCGTTCGTGGCGTGACAATCCCACGCCCGACATGTACAATCCCGACCGGCTCGACACCGACCAGTGGATGGAAGCGGCGAAGGCGATGGGGGCGAAGTACGTGGTGTTCGTGGCGAAGCACTGTTCGGGTTTTCTGCAGTGGCAGAGCAACGTCTATGCCTACGGACTGAAGGAATCGAAATGGCGTGGCGGCAAGGGAGATGTGGTGCGCGACTTCGTGAATTCCGCCCGTCGGGCCGGACTCAAGCCCGGCCTCTACGCGTCCGTGTCCGCGAACGGTTTCCTCGGCGTCGACAATCCGGGCCGCGTGAACCGCGGGCGCGGTGGAGACGACGCGGCGCAGCGGCGCTACAACAAGATCTGCGAAGACATGTGCACGGAACTCTGGCGCAACTACGGCGATCTGTTTGAAATCTGGTTCGACGGCGGTGCGCTCGCGCCGGAGAAGGGCGGTCCCGATCTCGTGCCGATTCTGCACAAGTACCAGCCGCACGCGATTCTCTTCCAGGGCCCTGAAAACGCGGGCAACATCATCCGCTGGATCGGCAACGAGCGCGGGGTCGCGCCGTATCCCTGCTGGGGGGCGGCGCGTGCGGGCACGCAGTCGGGCGGCGACCGCGAGGAGATCAACCACGGCAATCCCGACGGACGCATCTGGGCGCCGGGCGAATGCGACGTACCGCTCTATCCGGGCAAGTGGATGTGGGGCGACCGCGGGGTGTGGCGTCCGTGGAGCGACGACCAGCTCATCGACATGTACTATCGGTCCGTCGGCCGCAACTGCAACCTGTTGCTGAATGCGACGCCGAACGACCACGGCCTCGTGCCGGAAAAGGACATTGCGCGCTACAAGTGGTTCAGCAATATGATCAAGGCGCGCACGTCGAATGCGCTTGGCGCGGCAAAGGGCGAAGGGGATGTCGTCGAGATCCGCTTCAAGACGCCGACCGTCGTCAATCAGGTCATTGTGCAGGAAGACATTACGACTGGCCATCGCATCCGCCAGTACGAAGTCGAAGGCGAGCTTGCGGCGGGTGGCGTGAAAGCGCTCTGCACGGGTTCGTGCGTCGGCCATAAGCGCATTCAGATGTTCGAGCCGACGGCCGTGAAGGCGCTGCGCTTCAAAACGACAACGGCGCGCGAGAAGCCGCTCGTGCGGAATTTCCAGGCGTTCAATATTCCCGGCCGTATCTCTCTGTGACAATAAATGGAGTAAAAAGATGAAGAGCATGAAGATGTTGGGTTTGACGGTGCTGGCACTGTCGATGGCGGGACTGCAGGCGAAGACGCCGATGGAGATCGACTTCAAGCTGGCGGCGGAAAAGCGCTTTCAGCTAGACGGCATCATTCCGTTGTCCGCAGATGCCTATTGGCCGGGCGCCCAGTATTTGGCGACGGTGACCACCTTGCCTGCGACCTTGAAGTTCGTGACGGTGAAGGGGGAGGAAGTCTTCCGCTATGAGGTGAAGGCGGGTGACGCTCGTCTGCCGGCGGTGCCGTTTGACTTGGCGTTGTTCGTCGCCGGCAATTGCGACGTGACGGTGTTCACGCGCAAAGACGGCCAGGTGAAATTGCTCGGACTCGCCCGACCGAACAAGGGGTGCGACTTGCGGACGGCGAGTTATACGCGCGACCTGCGCTTCCGTGCCGAAGGCGGTGCGAAAGATCTGAAAGTGGCGCTGTCGGCCGGCATCGGCCAGGCGGACATCCGCTTCGTCACCACGGGACGCGAGAATCGTCCCTACACGGAGAACGGACGTTTCTTCTTCACCTTCTCGTCGCGCGGGTGGGGGACGAATCAAGGCATCATGAGTATCGATCCGCACCATCCGAACGACCTGCGCCTCGAAGGCACGCTCTTCTTCGACTATGGCGACGGACTCATCCGCAATGATACCAGCAGCGACCTCTTCTACGATGACGTGGCTGGCGAGTGGCGCGCATATGTCAGCAACTTCTCCACGGGCATTGGCTCGTCGGGTACGGGAAAGCGCGAGCCGGGCGGTGTGAACATTGCGCGCTGCAAGACGAATCCGCTGCACGGGGCAAATGTGATGAAGGTGACGCGCCTTGGGTTGTCGGGGATGAATGAAGATCCCGACGGCATCTGGGATGCCGAAGCGGGCAAGTGGCGGTTGCTGCTGTCTGAATTCTCGAAAGGCATCCGGGCGTCGATGTGGGAGTCGGAGAATTGGAATGGTCCGTTCAAGCGGATCGCCGGGCCGGTGTCGCATGACTCGACCGGAACCACGATCTTCCCGATGGACGGCAAGCGGTATGTGCTTTCCGGCAGTTCGGAACGTGCCTGCTACGTGTATTCGTATCCTGATTTGCAGATGCTCGGCAAGTTGAAGTTCGACACCCCGCCGTGGCCGACGACAGGCAAGGGCGGTCCGCACGGGCGCGTGTGGCCGGCGGTGGCGGAATTCACGCGTAATGGCAAGCCCGCTTACTTGATGGTGACGATGGACCGCATCAACTTCCCGGGAATGCCGCGTCCGAACTGGACCTACGGCAAACTGATGATCTACGTCGGCGAATGACACGGAGTCGGCGATCTTCGGGATTTTTGCAATCGGCCAGTGGGCGGGGACGCTCGCTGGCGCCTTCCCCGATGTTACGGTAATTGACGCAGCCCCCGGCTGCGCGTAAACACGCTTCAAGGCGGCAGACCCGACGAGGTAGTTGACGATTACAATTTTTTGAAGAAGGGGATTGACTTTCAGTCAGTGATTATGATATACTAATGCCCACTTCGGCGAGATAGCTCAACGGTAGAGCATCAGAATCATAATCTGCTGGTTGAGGGTTCGAATCCCCCTCTCGCCACCATGCAAAGCGCGTCGCTCCTGTTTGTTCAAGGGTGGCGCGTTCTGTTTTTTGCAAACAATTCTTGCCACGAGCCCCCCC
>JAKSOY010000078.1 GCA_024405255.1 Kiritimatiellia bacterium | reverse complement strand
GGGGGCAAATGAACTTATGCGGCACGTATCGACCCACAGTTATGCCTGAAGAGCCTCTTTCTGCAGGAGCCACGGTGATTGGGAAACGCGCCAGCATCTCCGTAATCCCCTCCTGCCTCTTCCCCTCCTGCAAGATGCCCGCGGCAGCGAAACGAGGTCCCGCACGTACTCCCCGACTCGGCGCGCAACCTAATCAACCCGTGGACAAAACTACGTCACTCGCGTCACTGAAAGCAGCCTCACTCCGTCACCCTTGACTTTTGGTGACGGAGTAACACTTGACTCCGGGTGAAGCAAGAGACACTCAATGATTGCCCTTTTATCCGGCTCTGCGGCGCGTTCGGAGAACGCGCCCTACCAACTGCCAAACTGCCTCGGCACGCAATCCGTGACAATCCGTGGACAGGATCGCCTCTGCGGACTCCGCGTTCTCTGCGTGAGGAAGATGGTTCACGCAGAGGGCGCGGAGAGCGCGGAGGTGTAGGGTCCTACCAACTGTCAAACTGCTAAACTGGCTAACTGCCAAACTGCCGCGGCACGCAATCAACGAGCGAATGTTCGAATGTAGGAATGTGACAGCACGAAACCGTCTTCAGTTCCAATCCCCGGTTCCTCGTTCATTTCGTAAACCAGCCACCCTTTCGAAGTGCTTCAAGAGACGACAAAATCCTGAATCTCCTTCGATGAAGATTCAAACGAGAACGGCTTCCCGCACAGCATGAACCCCGACAAGACGCAAAGTAAAAAGGACAACATCAATCTTCGACACATCATTGCTCATCCTCCTCGCAGGCTACCGAATGCGGCCGCGCACGAGGATGATCGAATGGCCGTTTTGGCAGGTGGCCATCACGTCGTCGCCGCCGAGCGGCGCCAAACCGCTCCAGAGCAACGACGAGATACGGCCAAGCGGATTCGCCACCGGCACAAATCCCTTCAGTTCGCCCGTCGGCCCCACCGCGCGCTTCGGCAGCACCCACACGCCGAGCTGCGTCGCCTTGAGCGGAGGCTCGCCCGCGCGCGGACGCGACGTCTGTGCGGAGAGGACAAAATAGTTCTCCGTCGCAACGAGATACGGCGCCCCCCGATAGACGCCATTCGGCGTCGACTCGGCAAAGGGTTCGTAGAACGGCGCGGCCGCATCGCTCGGCTTGGCAAGGGACCACTGCGAAATGTACGGACGCGCACACCATTCGGGATGTCCTTTCGGGTGCGCCTCATGCGCGACGTAGAGGTTGTCGCGCCACACGAGGGCGCAGGGAATTCCCGCCCAGGTGCCGGGACGGCAGATCGACACGCGGGGACCCTTCCACGTGTCGCCGCCATCGGTCGAGACAAAGCACGACACCGTCCGTTCGTTCGGCTTCCCGGGCGTGGGCTTCACATCGCTGTAGTAGAGATGGAGCGTCCCATCCGGCAGTACCTGCACGAACGGCTCCCAGCACCGCCGCGCGGCCACGGCATCCGACTCGCCCGCCACAGGCAGCAGCCGCTGCAGGGCGCGCCAGGTGCGCCCGCCGTCGTCGGAAACGGAAAAACCGATGGACGAAGGTCCCTTCGCCGGACGAAGATTGGCGGTGGCGACAAGCCGACCCGGATGGCGCGGATGATTCGCCGGCAGCTGGGTCAGTTCAGGATTGTGAATCATGTAGACGGTCTTTTCACCAGTTGCCAACGGACGCTCGAAATGCCGAAAGACCGTCTGCACGGGCGACCACGTGCGCCCCTGGTCGGAACTGAACCGAAGCGCATAGTTGAAGTACGGCGCCGCCGCACTCTCCACGCGCGAATAGGTGAGGACGTAGCGTCCATCGGCCAACACGTGGAGACGCGGCCATTCGCCGTGATCGAGCGTGGGGGATGCCGTCCAGGCGATCGAAGGTCCCTTCGGCGACGGCGGCGGTGGCGTTTCAGCCGCCTCGCGCGCGGCGGCCAGGACGCCGGCGTGGAGCTTGCGCAGGAAGGCATAGTCGAATTTCACGACCGCACGGTCGAACGTGACGAATCCACCCAGTTCCCAGAACTGATCCTGCGCTTCCGTGAAGACGCTGCCGCCAAGGCCCTGACGCGCCAGCCCGAGGAGAGGACGCACAAGCGCCTCGTAACGCGCCGCCTGTTCGCGACGCCAAGCGGGATCTTCCACCTCGCGCAGCGTGTAGGCATGGCCTCGCGGATTCTGCACATGCCCGCGCAACGGCACGCCCAAGCCGCCGAACTCGCCCAGAATAGAAACGCGTGTCGCATTCGCCGGGTGCATGCGCGCATCGGGATAGTGATGGAGGTCGATACAATCCGTGTAGACGTCCGGGTCGGACGCATCCGCATACGACCAGTGCGTATAATTCAATGTCGTACCGCCCTCATAGTCGTTCCAGCCCGACGGACCGTTCACAAGGCGCGACGGATCGTACCGCTTGAGCCACTTGTTGACGTGGCGCGTCTTGTCCGCCGACGGCTGCCCCCAGCCTTCGTTGAATGGATTCCACATCACGATGCACGGATGATTGCGCAGATGGTCCACACAATCCTTGAGTTCCCGGCGGTAGAATCCGTAGCGCAGATTCGCATAGGCCAGATCGCCCTGACGCGCATCGGAACTGCCCGAGGGGATATCCTGTATCACCATCACGCCGAGGCGGTCGCAGTAGGCGTAGAACGCGCGCGGCTCGATTTTGATGTGCTTGCGGATGGCATTGAAACCCGCCTGCTTGTGGAAGTCCACATCGAAACGGCAGGCCGCTTCGGACGGCGGGGTGAGGAGTCCGTCCGGCCACCAGCCTTGATCGAGCGTGGCGAGCAGGTAGGTGAAGACGCCATTGACGGCGACGCGCCGAATGCCGCGTGCATCGAGTTTCGTCTCCACTTTGCGCAGGCCGAAGTAGCCGGTTGTACGGTCGACCGTCCCGTCCGGCGCGATCACCTCGATCGCGAGGTCGTAGAGATGGGGCGTTTCACAGCACCAGAGGTGAAGCGGTGCGGGGAGTTCAAGCGTCGCCGCCTCGTCCGCCGGTACGGTCGTCGAGGCGAGGGACTGTCCCTTGAAGCTCACGCCCACTTTCACCCGGGCGCGACGCACGGCCCCCTTGACGTCCGGAACGATTGTCACCGTTCGACGGTCGACATCTGTCTTCACCTGGTAGTCGGCGAGATAGGTCGTCGGCACCGTCTCCAGCCACACGCCGCCGCAGATGCCGCTGACAGGACCGAAGAAGCATGTCCGCAGCGTCAGAACCTGTTTGCCGATACCGCCGACATGCGTGTCGGTAGGATCCCACACAAGCACCTTCAGCTCGTTCTCGCCCGAACGCACGAAGTCCGTCACATCGACGCTGAACGGCACGTTGCCGCCGGCATGCGGCACATCGAGAGCTTCGACGCCATTGACGAAGACGGACGCGCGGAAATCGACACGCTCGAAGTTGAGGATCGTGCGCGTACCCGGCTGCGGCGAAGCCGTGAACGTCCGCCGATACCAGATCTGCTCTTCGGGCGAGACCTTGCGCGTCACGCCGGAAAGCGGCGATTCGATCGGAAACGGCACGAGGATCTGTCCGTCCCAACATTTGGGCTCGTCTGTAGTCACGGAAGTGACGGCATAGTCCCAGCGGCCGTTCAGCGAGGTCCAGTTCCCGCGTACCAGCTGCGGCCGCGGATATTCACGCCATGCATTTTCCGGCGTCACCGCGCGTCCCCAGACCGTTGTGAGCGCATTGGTACAGACAGCCTTCACCGGTTCGCCGAAAAGCGGCAACATCAACACCGTGCACGCCACCAACCCAAACATTCGCATCGTCATTTCCGCAATCCTTTCTTTTACAATTGTACAAGACCGCCGACGAGGAGGGCAAAGATCAAGATCGGCACGCCCCAGGCCATCCAGGGATAGAGGCCGGCGGGCAAGCGGAAACCACGGCCGGTCGAGACTTCCGTGCGGAAATTCTCCCAACCCCAGCCAAAGGTCTGACGCGTGACGAAAAGGCTGAGGGACAGTCCGCCGAGCGGCAGCCACAGCTGGCTGACGGCGAAATCCTCCCATCCCAAGACCGGCTCGAAAAGAACGCACGGCAGCGAACACGCCGCCACTCCTGCGCCTACAAGCAGAACGGCTCGGGCGCGCTTCAGCTTCCATTCGTCCATCACACCGCCGATGAGACACTCGAAAACGGCCACAATGGTCGTCAGCGCCGCAAACGAGAGGAAGAGGAAAAACGCGAATCCCCACATCCGTCCGCCCGGCATGGACGCAAACACCTTCGGCAGCGCGACGAAGATGAGTCCCGGTCCCGACGTATACGGCACCTTGTAGGCCGCACACGCCGGGAAGATGATGAATCCCGCCAAGAGCGCCACGAACGTGTCGATGACGATGATCCACAGACTTTCCGACACGAGCGAATGCGTGCGTTTTGTGTAGCTGCCGAAGATCGTCATGGCACCGATGCCAAGCGAAAGCGTGAAGAAGGCCTGCCCCATCGCATCGAATACGGACTTCACCGGATGCGACATGAACTTCGTCCAGTCGGGGGCCAGGTAGAAGACAAGTCCCTCCTTCGCCCCCGGCAGCGAAACGGCCTTCACCGCCAACACAACGAGCAGCGCCAGCAGCGAGAGCATCATGAACTTCGTTGCGCGCTCCACACCCTTCACGACGCCCGCCAGACAGATGCCGGTCGCCACCGCAACCGCGAGGAGCATATACGCCGTACAAGTTGTCGTGTCGGACACCAACGCCTTGAACGCCGCCGACGGATCTTCAGGCGACGGCACCCCGCGCAGATAGCCGCCCGTGTAGTTGAGCAGCCACCCCGACACATCCGTGTAGTAGATCATCAACAGGAAGTTACCCGCGAAGAGGACGAGTCCAAGCGCGCCCCACGCCTTCGACCAGCGTGAAGGCGCCAGCGCCGCCAAGGCGCCGGCGATCCCCTTCTGGGCGCCGCGTCCCACGGCGAGTTCGGCCATCAACAGCGGGAACCCGAGGATCGCCAGGAAGAAAAGGTACACCAGCACAAAGGCCGCACCGCCGTTCGCCCCCGTCACATAGGGGAACCGCCACACATTCCCCAATCCCACGGCACAACCCGCCGCCAACATCAGAAACCCAAGTCGCGATGTCAACGTCGCCCGTGTACTTGTCTCACTTTTTTCCATGTTCGTTCCCTTTAGACCTCCGTACCGCGTTCTTCCCCGCGACCCACGCCACGATCCGCATTACCATGCCACATCGACAAGACGCACAGGGCCCAGGAGGCCGGAGGGCGACAGGCTGTCGCCCTTGATGCGAATGTTCGTCTGCGACTGGCGGGTCGGCGCCTTCTCCAGCTGATCGCCGAGCACGCGGTTGTACCACGAGTTGATGACCGTGACGACGAGTTCGTTTTGCCCCGGCTTGAGTGCGCGCGTCGCATCCACACGGAACGGTTTCGTCCACACGCAGCCGAGATCGACGCCGTTCAGCGTGACACGTGCGATGCCGACATCCTTGACGTCGCCGAGTTCAAGTTCGCGCCGCCCCGTCGTCGCCTTCGGCGAATAGGCGAAGGAGGTCCGATAGGTCGCCGCACCCGCATAGTGGCGAATGCGCAGATCCGTCTCGGCCGTCCACTCGCGCAGCGTCGGCCATGTTACTGTAAAGGACTCGCCTGCGCGCGGCGAGAAGGCGACCTGCCACGGTCCCGTCACCTCCTGCAGCGCCGTACGCGCCGGGAAGTTCTCCGTCGGCCGCGTGGCCGGACGCTCGTCCGAGAAGACGACGAAATACGCCTCGCCCGGTTCGAACGCAAGCGGCACCGATGTCGTCTTTTCGCCCGGCGTGAAGACGCCGAGCGGACGCCGCGAACAGTCCAGCGGATTCCAGAGCCACGGCTGCTTGCCCGTCACACGGAAGGTCGCCGTGACGGTACGCGGCTCGAGGACGGTGGTTCGGACAAAGTAGAATTCCTTACCATCCAAACGGTAGTGGATGTAGTCGTAGTCCGCCGAAAGGCCATCGACGGCGAAGTCGGGCACGAGCCCGCGCTTCCACGCCTCGCCCGCGCGTACGACGCACGCCCCCTTCTTCCGCAACGACGCCACGGCACGCGCGGCAGCCGGCGACAACGCCCCCTCCTTGGGCAGGATCAGCGCATGGTAGGTGAGGCCGGAAGGCGCCACCACCCGACCACGCTTCACCGTGAGCTCCGCCAACACGTTTTCATCCACGACATCGTAATCATACCCCGGCAAAACGCCCGGTGCATCAGTCTCCTTGAACGGATAGATGTTCGGCACATGGTCGCCATAGTAGTAGAGGACATCCGCGACGAACGTACCGCGCTGGACGATCGACTGGACGCGACGCATATAGGTGAAATACCCGTCGGACTCGTTCCACCAGGTCACATGGCGGTTCGAATGCGTGCCTGCGAAATACTCCTGTCCCGGTTCGCCCATCTCGTCCGGCGAGCAGGTGTAGGTGTGCAGATAGACGCGCATCAGGCCCGAGCAGACTTCATGGTCGAAAGACGGCTTCTGGGCCTGTCCCAGGCAGTCGTTCCATTGCGGACCGATCGTCGTGAACGATTCCGCGCCCACGATGCGATGGCCCTTGAGGACATGCGACGACGAGGCGGCCTGCTTGACGAAGAAACGGTCCACGGGACGCGGCCGGTGCGGCGAAGGCGCCCAGAACTCGCTCATCACGATGTCGCTGTGGGCGTAGTTCTTGAGGCCGTCGAGCGGACCCGCATGTGGACCCGCCGACTCGGGCTGGATGCCGATGCCGACGGCGTGCGACCGTTCCGCGAAGCGGCGATAGTGGTTCTGTTCGACCGCGCGCGCAATCGACTTGCGGAAGTCCGCCAGAAACGCATGCGTACGCGCCATGTCGTCCACGACGATACCCGCCAGCGAAACGAGGCGCGGATCGGGGCGAGACGCGTCCGTCCAGTTCATACCGCCGCATTCCCAGCTGTCCGTCTCGAAGTAACGGAGCGTACGGCCCACATGGGGACCCGCCGCCTTCAAGAGCGGCACGACCACGCGGTCCCAGTAGTAGTCAAAAGCCCGTTCGCTCATGTAGTCGAGCACCTGTCCCGTCCAGGCGCCGCTGGACGTCGAAACGCGAGCCCCCGTGAGCGTCACGCCGAGGCGCACGACCATCCATGTGCGGCCGGCGGGAGCGGTCCAGGCGAGACGCCCTTCCTTGTCGAGTTTCGCCGTCACATCGCGGATGTCCTTCATCGACACGAGGTAGGGCTTGAGATGCTTCTTTGCGCGGTCCTTCCGTTCATTCGAAAGGAGGTGTCGGCAATCCGGCGCGCTACCGCCGAGTTCGCGGGCGCCGAACTTCTCGCCCAAAAAGTAGATCGGCGCCGAAGCCACCTTCTTCTTGTCGATCGGGAAGGCATAGACCGCCACATCGCGGTACCAGCCGTCGCGTACGCGCGGATGCGGCAGCGTACCCGCCTCTGTTCCGCCGGCGAGCTCGACCTGCGAAAAGACGAGTCCCTTCGCGGCGTATTCAGGCGTCACCACGGGGCCGCCGAGGTTCCAGCCGCTTTGAATGTTGCAACCGAGTTCGAGTCCGCGCTTCGCCGCCTCGTCAAGCGCGTAGCGGAAGAGCGAGAGCCATTCGGGGGAACCGAAGAGCGGTCCCGTCGGCACAGCAGCATGGCCGCCTTGCGTGGCGCCGCCGGCATCGAAGATCATCGCCCCCTGGAACTGTTTCGCCGCCAGTGCATCGAGGTCCTTGACAATCGCGTCGCGCGTCACGTTGCCATTAAGCCACCACCACCAGCAGTTGATGCCATACGTGCGCGGCGGCTGTGCGAACTCCTCCTCGACAGTTGCACCAACCGCCGAGAAAGCCACAGACAAACCCAGTCCAAGCGCCAACATCACGCGCGCCATCACCCGACTCTTTTTCATCAGACAGTCTCCTTTCACATAATCCCGGCCTCCGCATACCCGCACGGGCCAAGCTGAAGTAATTATACACCTTTTAGCACCCCCGCGTCAAATTCCCGTCCGCCTGGAGTTGGAACACGTGCATTCGAGTTAATTCTGTGTTCTTGCGCAGAGCGGGTCCGGTGCAAGGGGCGAACCGTGGAACACTCGTGCTGCCTCTCGACAGCCCCCTAGGCACTTCGGGGCATCCAAACAACCCACGCAGTCCTCCGGCAAATAGTCGTGACACATGTAATGCCGCCACTCTTCGCAGTCGGGCAGACGCTTCCACTCATGCCACCGTACGAGTTCAATGGGACTGTGGTTGCAGACGCGAAGCCGTCCATTCGGGCCGACGGTGAAGAAGTCGGTCGCCGCAGAGCAGCCCGTCGTCACGTTGAGATGTTCGTACTTCTTCGCATCGATCAGACAAAGCGGCATCTCCGTTCCGAAATGGCCCGTGCGATTCGTTCGCTTCAACACCGCCTCCGCACAATCCGCCGCCTCGACGACCTCGGCAGGCGTCAACAGGAGTTCGGGATGCCGCAGACCGCGTCCACCCGGCAGGAACCGGTTGAGCAGGACCGAATCCGCACCCGCCAGCAGCGCCGCCGAGATTGTCTCATAGAGCTCGGGCAGGTTCAGTTTCGTCACGGCGATTCCAACCGTCGTCGCACAACCGACATCATGTGCGTAGCGGAAGTGCGACAGAATCTTTTCGACGGAGGTGTCGCTGTCCGTATTTTCGGGGAAGGTCCGAAGCCCCGGCAGACTCATCGAGAGCCGGATGTTGCGGTCGGAGCAGAAGCGGATGATTTCATCCGTCACCAGCCGTCCGTTGGAGAGAAGCCCGACCGCGCCGTACTTCGTGGCGAAGTCCAACAGCTCAAGACACCCTTCCTTCATCAGCGCCTCGCCGCCGGTGAACGAAAATTGCGAAACGCCGATTCCGGCATAAGTTTCGATGAGCCGCTTCCATTCCGCGACCTCCATTTCCGCCTCGGGCGTCATCATCCCCCCGAACCACGGACACGAACAGAACCGACAGGCGTGGTTGCAGCGGTAGGTCAACTCCAGAACGGCGACAGATGGAAGAATGTCCGTCACTTCTTCGCGTCTCCCAAAAGCTCGCGCAGGCGGTCGATACGCCGCTTCAACGGCACCTGTTCATCACGAAACTCCTTCAGGACCAAGCGCCCCGAAAGGAATGTCCTCAACAGGTTGACATCCGACATCCAGGCGCGTGTGCGTCTGCCGTTGATGACCCAGGAGACCTTGTCGAATCGCTCTTCCAGAGCGAAGTCGCCATCACCGTAGGAAAGGTCCTTCAGATCGCCCAGCTGCATGAGAACGCCACGCTCCTCAAGTCCGTACGCCGCATGTTCGAGGCGGACCCAGCCGGCGGGGTCATCCTTCTCGGCGGGCAGGAGCTTGACCTTGTGCCCACGATTCAAGAACGCGACGACTTTGCCATTTTCCCCAGGTTGCTGTCTGATGCGGACGGAATCCGCCGTAATGCACGCATTCGCGCGGTCGACGTATTGAGCGGACACCCACAAGCCCTTCTGACGCGGCGCAATCCGCGCGAGTCGTCCTACCAGATCGAGAACGACCACCTCATCCCCTTCCGCGAAGGCCTCCGTCGACTTTGCCATGCGTGCAGCACGCGGCATTTTCGGTCCGGGTGAACACGCGCGGCACAGCGACGATTCGTCAAGCGCGATATCGAGGCCCATGCCCTTCAATGTCGCGGCGCCGTCGCGCAGGAACGCCAGGTTGTTCTTCATTCTGGCGCTCATAAAACGCGTGACCGTTCCACACTTCGGGCAGACGTACCGAACCTCCACCGGCACAGGCAAGGCCATCTTGTAGCACATCGCCATCGGACCCCGCGTCACCTTCGGTTCGGGCGAAGCCGCCAATTTCTCGAGCATCGCATTCAGCGTCGCCCGATCAAAATCCCTGCCATGCGCAGCCAATGCCGCCAACACCGCCAGACTCACGCCAAGTTCTGTTTTCATTGAAATCCTCCTACGACTCTTCGCTCTTCAGCGGAATATCCATTGGGCATCCATCCAGACGAGAAATGTACTGACAATCGTGTTTCATGAGCCCGCCGTAACGCGCGCGCGGGTCGCGGATCTTGCCATTGAAGGCGCCCTCGACTCCGACCGTGTGCAACGTACCTTGTTCGGCGTTGTACCCCAGCGGCTTGGACGCGTCAAACGGATCGCGCGGTACGTCGACGAGAAACGCGGGGACCAGGGCTTCAAGCGTCGGCGGGTAGCATCCGTGTTGACGCCGATAACATGCGGCGGCAAGGGCCACCCGTTGCGATTCGGTCCGGAATGCATGTAACCCGAGATTTCGGCCATCCATCCACTGGAGATGCCCGTTCACATCCGCCGTGCCACAGCCATTTCGCCGATACCAACGCATGTCCGAGGAATGAGCCACCTCGAAAGCCCGGCAACGCGCCCGCGTCTCCACGGTGTAAGGAAGAGAACAGACGTAGGGTTCCGTCTCTCGGACAATATCCGCCAACTCGCCGATCGAACGATTCGGCTGGAACAGATACCGCTCGTAACCGGGGAACGACAAGGCGACCTTGCTAGCCCCTCGGACCAACTCTTCAAGCCATTTCGGACTGTCCGTCGACAGCACACACTCGAACGGACCATCCCGAATCGCGATCACAGGATTCTTCTTCTGATGCCTCCAGCGCGGGAAGACATTCTTCGCGCGCAGAACAGACCAGCGATTCATCCGCAGGAAGGCCAGACGAAAGTCCTTCGTCCACCGCGTCAAGGCCGCATCAATCGCGCGAACCGTCTCCGGCGGCAACTCGCAGGCAAGCGCCGCCTGTACCAATTCGTCTGCCAGGGGCGAAACAGGCGAATGGAAGAGAATGACCAGACAGTCGTTTTCCAGCCGATACGAAAGGCGGGCAAACATCTCCCCGTCGTCAAGCAGCATCTTCACCGCCGCGGCCACCTGTCCGCATTCGCGCAGACGCCGCGCCTGTAGCGCCACCAGTTCGCCATATCGGTAAGAGGCCAGCTCGAAATTCCCGATCGTCCGGAAACGAGGATCCTCACTGCCATGCCACCTATTCGTGAACGCGGCAACAAGATCGGCCGGGTACTGCGCACGGGGACGTTTCGCCGCCTCGTCAAACACGGCAAAAAGCGTCGCATTCGTTGCCAGGATGCGATCGGCCCAGGCGGCCGATTCTTCTGCCGTCAGCGGACGATTCCCCCTTTCACCGTTCCACAGACGATGATCCCAACCGTCCCTCCGATAACAATTGCTGATGAAATGCGAGTCCTCTTGTGTCAGCGCCAGCTGGTTCGTGGCCGCCATCAAAATCGGCACCATGTTCTCCGCCTCGGCAATCGGCGACACCGGCGGCGGCAACACGTCGCTCACATCCGGCGGATCGATGTCCCGCCCCGCGACGAAGAAAAACGCGCTCAATCCGACCAGCCCCAAAACGAGAATAGTCGTAAAGACACATATGAGCTTTATGAGCTCTTTCATTTTCGTTCTGTCTTCTCGCAGAGATCCGTCTTAAGGAGAATGCTGCCGCGCTTGACATAGCGAAGCTTGAATCTCTCGCGCTCGTCCTCCAGTACGATCTTACCGTTCATCATCATGTTCCTTTCCTCGAGACCATTAAGATTCATACTCGTTTCCTCACAAGGTCCGCGATATTGTATCATTTTTCGTCGCAGACCTCAAAGGATATTCGTTCACATCCGCCGTGCCACAGCCATTTCGCCGATACCAACGCACGTCTGAGGGATGCTTTCGAAAATCATTTCCAGATCATCAAGACGCCCATTCCGTTCAACAGCCAAAAACACAATGAAACGGCCCTTTCTCATACACATTCCTCCATGTTACTCCTCGCCCAACGGCAGGGCGATGAAATCATTGAGTTCCTTGCGGGCTTCGCGCCAACGTGGCAACCACTGGTCCATCTTCTGTTCGAAGAGGTGCGAATGGTTCGGAACGACTAGATGGACGAGTTCGTGAGTCACAACGTATTCAATGCACCGGATCGGCACACGGGCAAGGGCGAGATTGAACCAGATTCTCCGCTTCCGGGCATTGCACGACCCCCAAAGGTTCCGCATCCGCCGAACCCCGAACACGATCTCGCCATCTTCGTTGGCAATCGCCACACAACGCGCCACAAGGCGTATCAGGGCACGTTTCAGCTCCTCGCGATGCCATTCGGCAATCCGGGCCTCTCGTGCTGTACGGGCCTCCAAGCCGCGTCCTGCGAGGACCACGTTCTTACCTTCAACACGAACCGAGGCGGTCTCGTCGCCTTTGCGAACCAGAAGCCGGTAGCGTTTACCGAGAAGATACACATTCTCGCCGCTTTCGTATTCACGTCGGGTCTGGCGGGGCTGTGCAAGGACGGTCTCGATCTGCTTGCGAATCCAAGACAGCTTCGAAACGAGGAAACTCCGCAAGTCGGCATCGGACAAGTCAAGCGGCGCACTGACGTGAACCCGCGCATCCGGCGGGAACACCGATAGATGCGTGTGCTTGATCGCCTTTCGTTCGACCTCAACTGCTATACCCGAAACCGTCATTTACATCAACTCCGTACCAATATCCATTGACTCGCCATCGAACTCCGACTGTCTCTCGACAATGCGATAGATGTCCAACGATTTATAATCGGTCCCTGCGAGCGCAATCGCAATGGAATGCTCGACCTTTTTCCGACGCACCGTGTTCGTCCTGAAGCCGGGTTTGACCGAAGCGACAACCGCCTCATAGACCTTGAGCGCCAATTCGACATTCCCGCCCAAGTTGTCCAGCAGGTTCTTCTTAGCCTCGGTGTCGATTCGCGGATCGCGACTCTCCTTCTCGGCCTTCAGCTCCTCGCAAAGTTTCATCATATCCTCGAGGAACTTCTTGTACTCGATCTTTTCCTGCAGGTAATCCGCGAGCAGACGGTTGATCCGCTCGGAGAACTTTCGGAACTCCGCCGGATTCGTCTCACGCTTACGGAAGACGTAACGCCGGACGTTCGCCGCCATCGTCTCGGCAACGCCGCGTTCGCCTCCCGCAGCCGCAGTCTCGTCTTCATCGGTCAACACCGCATTCCCGTCCTTGTCCTTCTTGATAACATCAAGGAACGAGAAGTTGTCGAGGTTCCCAAGCTTCGTCGCGTGTGCCGCCGTCACATAGTCGTCCAGCAAGGCCCGCATCTCGGCGTCGAATTGTTTCAGGTCCACGAAATCGCCGCAGCGTTTCATAATGGCTTCACGAATCTGATCGAAGTCCTTCACCTCGTTCTTGAGAACAAGCGCCTCTTCATCCGTGTAGACCTTCCGAATGTCGACGGCGATAGCGGCAAAAGCCCGCACGGCGGCGTAGCATGCCTGGTAGAAGTCTTCGCGTTTCTGCGCATTCTTCTGAAGCTCGTCGGTGTGATCCACCACCGGCGTTGCAACCTGATCGTAGCAGAACCAGTCGAAATACTCGTCAATCGTCTTCGGGGCCTTTACCGGCTCGGCGAGCGCACGGCACTTCTCGAGCGCGTCCTCAAGCCCCTGCCGACCGGCCTGAACATCGCTCGTCAGTAATCCGGCAATGTCTTCCTTGTCATATCCGGAGAACGCCCCGTTCGTATAGTCTTCAATCGCGCCTTGGATGTTCTCGAAGAGATGCTTGTAGTCGACGATGTGCCCGAAGTCCTTGTTCTCGCCATTCAGACGATTCACGCGACAGATCGCCTGGAAGAGTGTATGATCGACCATCTTCTTGTCAATGTACAGATACGTACAACTTGGCGCATCGAAACCGGTCAGCAGTTTGTCCACGACAATCAGGAGCTTCATGGCCCCCGGATAGGTGACGAACCAGTGCTTCGCCCATTCCTCGAACTCCTCAGGCGTGCGACCATCGAACATATACTTGGCCATCTTCTGTTTGTACTCGGCCTCGGTCGCCATCTCGCCCGTATAGCCCTCCGCGAGCGTCGGTGCCTTGCCATCGTAGCTCGTCACAACCGCGCACCGTCCCTTGAGCGGCGTATTGTTGTATTCGAACATCTCGTAGTAGCGGAATGCCTGATAGACGTTCTCGCAGACGAGCATTGCGTTACCCCACCCGTTCTTGAGTGCTGGCTTGAGCGTCATGTCTTTGCAGATGTCGGTCACGATACGCGTCATACGGTCTTTGGAGGAGAACAGATTCTGCATATTCGCCCAGCGTGTCTTCAGGTCCTCCTTGGCTCGTGGCGTCAACGACTTCGTCGACTCCTCGAAAAGCGAATCGAAGGTGACATCCTCCTTCAGCTGCTGCTCGACGTCTCGTGCCTCGTAACGCAGATCAAGGATGACACCGTCCTTGACGGCCTCGTCGAACTTGTAGGTGTGGATGTACGTTCCGAAATTCGCGGCAGACGTGAGCTCGCCCTTGTCGACGCGCAAGAGCGGCGTACCCGTGAAGCCGATCAGCATCACATCCTCGCCCATGATCTTCTTCATGGCCTTGTTAAGCATGCCGCCCTGCGTTCGATGGCACTCGTCGACGAACACATAGATATTGCCCTTGGCCTTGAAACCGGCAGGGAGATGCTCGGCGATCTGCTCCATGTACTGCGCCATCGTCGGCTTGCCGCGCAACTTCTTATCGATTGCGGACAGCTTCTCGGTGGTCGCATTGCGTGCAATGCCGAACTTGTGGACGAGCGTCGTCACCAGCCAATCGGTGCTGGTGTTCAGGGTCTTGATGAGATCGTCGCCGCTCACGGCCTGATGCGGCTTCTCCCCTGCCTCGCGGAATCCGTTCGTGATCTGCTTGTCGAGTTCGTCACGGTCGGTGATGATGACGACACGTGGATCTTTCTGCGTCTCGTGAATCCACTGCGCGAGCCACACCATCATCAGCGATTTGCCCGATCCCTGCGTGTGCCAGATGATGCCACTCTCCTTCTTCTGAATCCGCGGCTTGGCGGCATCCAGCGCAAAGACCTGGTTTGGACGCATCACCTTCTTCACACCCGCGTCGAACACGATGGAGTCATGGACAAGCCCGAGGAATCGCTTCGGCTCAAACATCTGAAGAATCGCCCGGTCCATCGCGTTCTTGACCTCGGCGGGCGTGATCGTACTCTCCGCACACGGTTTTCCGCACGGCTCCTTCCACTGAAACCAGTATTTCGGCGGCGTGAGTGTCGTCCCGTACTTCACGCCCTCGGATTCGCTGCCGGAAACGAGCAGCTGCGTCGTCGAGAAGAAGCCTGGTATCTCGCCGTCCTGCTGGTTGCGCCAGTTCTGCCGAACGCCCTCCTCGACAGATACGGTCGCCTTCTTGAGTTCGATGATGGCGAAGAGAATGCCGTTCACGTAAAGGCACACGTCGGGACGCCGATGCTTGACCTCCCCGCCGATCATGGGAACGCTGACCTCCTCGGCGATCGAGAAGATGTTGTTGAGCGGATTCTGCCAGTCGACCAGCCATGCCTGCTTCATCGGCTTACCCGGCTCGGTCGGAATCGGCACGGGATAGTGAAGCAGACGGTAGACTTCCTTGTTGGCATTGTAAAGTGCCGCCTTGGAGGAGCAATGCGCAGTCTGCTTGAGCTTGGCGATGACACCCGAAATCTGCGACTTCGTCAACTTCTGTACATTGGCCAGGAACTCCTCCAGCACGGCGGCATTGATATTGCCATTGTCCTGCTCCTTGAGGTTTCCCCAATACCCGTAGCCGAACTTCGTGCGCAGAAGCGCAATCACCCGATTCTGAACCGTTCGTTCAATTTCAATCGTCATCCTTGAACCTCCTGCGTGAAATCACGAAACCGATACTTGCCTTTGCCTTGACCTGTAACGGTATCAACCAGTCGCTTCCTCAACAACCGCCCTATTAATTCACTCGCCGTCCTCTCCTTAAGCCCAGTAACAGACATCACCTCTCGACGACCAAAAACATGCACCGCGCCAAATTTGCCATAAAGCTTAACGATATGTTCGGCAGTGGGACGACTCAACTCAAATTCCGACACGAGTTCCTCAAGGTGCACACCACCGCCACCAATGTGCGGTTCCCTCTGGTCAATGTGCGGTTTTTCCTGGTCAATGTGCGGTTTTTCCTGGTCAATGTGCGGTTTTTCAAACGGGAACCTTATTGCATCCAGTTTCTTAAGTGAAACTGAAATAACAAACTCATCCCCTTCCTCGAAACGGGGCTCGCCGCCACCATATTCACCGCAATACTTGAAGAGATTACGAACACCCGACCCGAGCTGATCAGCGCGCCCAAGTTCTCTAAAGAATGCCGCTATTATCGGGTTCTTGGCTCTCGGACTGAATTTTCCGGGTCTCACTTCGCCATCATGGAACGGCACACATGGATTACGTGTAAACATGCGTTCACGCTCAATTACAAACTGCGAATACGCAGAAGACGTAAACTCTCTATGCATAAGAATGTTTGTCACCATCTCACGTACGATGATTTCGCGCAAACTGATACGAAGACTCCCTTCGAGAAAGAACGGATCCGGCAAATGATTACGGGCAAACAGCATCAACTCTTCCTGACTTTCAAGAAGGTTGGTCTTCACGATCTTCCGATCGTCATAACGATCAACATTTACCACTCGGAAAATGGCATCGGTTGCATATTGCGGACAAATCCGTGCCAACGTCTCATCCTTTCCCAACAATAACACCGCCGCTAGATTGAAACCTGTCCGCCCAGTCACCTTATCCTCGCCAATGAGACTCGCACTTTGCAGCAGTTCCAGATCATTCATATCTATCCACGGATGCCGACGCCCGTCCGTAATGTGGTTCTGAGCCTCAATTCGCAAGCGCGGCAAGAGGTCTGTCCGTAGATCATCAAGCGTTAAATTGGGATAGACCTCTCGCTCGGTACAAATACCCTTCTTTCGCATATAGAGATCTGCAATCTGAACCGTGGCACGCACCCTCACATCGACCTCGCCAATGCGATCGAAAATGTCGCCCTTATAGGAATGCACATCCCCGCTCACTGGTACATGAACATGGACAATCGTTCGGCTGTCCCAATCAAATGATTCGATCTCAATGTATGGCGAAGGCTTGAAGACATTCGGGTTGTTGACGACATTGACGATGTTCTTCATCATCGCCGCCGCATTCGTAGGATTGACACCCTCGACAGTTCCATCATTCAACACCCCGAGGAAAATGTCACCCCCGAAGCGATTCAAGAACGAGCAGATGGACTCGAACACATCATGCTCGACCTCATTCCCACACCGTTTGAACTCAACCGTCGACGTCTCGCCGATCAATAACATGCTTTTGAATTTGCCTATATTCATAATTAGTGTCTGCCCATAAAACCATCGCTCCGGCAGCGGGTGCGGGGTTTCTCGCAGC
>JAKSOY010000077.1 GCA_024405255.1 Kiritimatiellia bacterium | reverse complement strand
CACGGACCGAAAGGCCGCCGGACCGATCGCCGTGAGCACGCTCGCGCGGATGACAGCAAGCTTTTCAGTCTCGTTCAGCGTCTGCGGATGCTTCAGCGCCGTGCGGACGGTCCGCAAATCATTGGTGAGTACTAGACTGCCGTCGGACGGTTTCGGGTCAACCTTCTTCCAGGATTTGAGCTGGTAGTCGAGCACGCCCTTGCCGTACTCGACGCGCGAGAGGATATCCCATTTCTTCGGCACATTGACCTTGCGTTCAGCGAGGTAGTTGAATGCCGCCCATCCCCAGATCGAGCACGGCGCGAGGGTGTGTGCGCGCTTCAGGATTTCGACCTGACGTGCCGCCGTTGTCTTGTCCTTGCGGATGCGCGCGAACTGCCCCAGGAGAATCGCCTGCTTCTGTTCGGGTGAGAGGTTCTGTTTCAAAAGGTTCTCGGCACGCTTCTCGAATTCGGCGACGGTCTGCGTGTTCGTCGAGCCCACGAGCGCCGTGCCGCGCGAGATTTCGCCGATGCCGTTGCCCATGAAGAGCCGCTGCTGCCACCCCTGCTTGTCCTCGGGATCGAGCTTGAGCAGATTCTGCCAGGCGTCTCCATACCAGTTGACCTGTCGCTTCTTACGGCGGTCGACAAAGACGAGCCCGGGGACGAGCGGCTGGAGGGCGGCGAGGCTTTCACCCGGGGCGGTGGGGAGTTTCGCGACGATTGCCTCCACGGACGCGATCTGCGCCTTGACACGGCGGGCGAGCTCCGCACCATTGAGGTCGGCCGGAATGTTCTCCACCCGCCCCTGCGAACGTCCCTTCGCGTCGTAGATGAGAATCGTCGGATAGCGATAGATGGCCGGCACAAGCGACTTCACCCAGGCGTTGCCTTTTTGGGTGGTGGTGTCCGGTTTCGTCGCCTCGTTATGCACATATTCGCCGAAGAGCGTCTTCGGGAAATTCTGCCGGAAGGACGAAGACGCAAAGGTCGTGCGTACCTTCGGAGACGCGGGATTCCAATCCGGCCCCACCACCACCACCAGCATGCGCGAAGCGCTCTTCAATCCTTCCGAACGCAAATCGGCCCGCGCACAAAATGTCCCGACCAAAACAAAAACGACCAAAAGCCGCACCAGAATGTTCTCAAATCGTTTCATCATAGCAAACAGTATGTTCTTGTTCATCTTTCTATTATACCATACACCCTCGCCAACTACACCTTTTTCTCTACTCAATCAAAATCAACGGAAACGGGAAAAAAGATTATTGCCAACACTTCCACAGGGCCAACACTTTCGACCTCGTTTCATCTTATGAGAACCACAGCCGTACGTCAAACCTTTACTATTCAATCTGCATCATTCGGTTTTCATGTGTCCCACAAACAATCCAACCAATCACACAATCAACCAATCCGAACAATCGAACAATCCGAACAATCGAACAATCACCCAATCGAACAATCAGGACAATCCGAACAATCCAAACAATCAGAACAATCCGAACAATCGAACAATCCCAGAATGTCAAATTATGATATAATTGTATCCGCTTTCCTACAAGAGAAGGAGACAAGACTACGCAAACCCTCATCGACTGGTATCTCAACCTCGGGCAGCTCTTCGGCGGCACCGATCCGCTGTTCGTCGTTTTGGAGTATGTGGGCACGTTCGCCGCGGCAATTTCCGGCATCCGACTGGCCTCGATCAAGCGCTTCGATCTTTTCGGCGCCTATGTCATCGGATTCGTCACCGCACTGGGTGGTGGGACCATCCGCGATGTCATGCTCTCCGTGCCTCCGTTCTGGTTCACCGAACCCAGCTATATGGTCTGCACGTTCGTCGCCCTCGTCACCGTTTGGATTTTCGGGCGGCAAGTCATCTCAGAACAGATCACCTGGTTCGTCTTCGACACGATTGGCCTATCGATCTTCACGGTCATTGGTCTGGAAAAGGCACTCTCTCTGGGACATTCCTGGTGGGTCGCCCTGGTCATGGGCACGATCACCGGTGCAGCCGGCGGTGTGATGCGCGATGTGCTGATCAACGAAGTACCCCTTATTTTCCGCAAGGAAATCTACGCCTTGGCCTGCATGGTGGGCTGTCTCGCCTTTTTCGCGCTTGATGCCTTCGGCATCGAACGACGTATCAGCGCCATCGTCTGCATCGCCGTCATTTTCGTCGTGCGTGCCATTGCCATTCGCTACCATCTCGGCGTGCCCGTACTGAGCGGACGCCGTCTATTCGCGACGCATCACCACCATCCCCACAACTCAAAACATTAACACGATCCGAGGGGACCATAGGGGAAACTTCATCGTTTTCCGGCGGGCGTCAGGAAACAGGTGTCCTTTCCAAGCCTATACGGGGTATCGCCCAGAACGAGACGCCGGGTCGCATACTTCCGCTTCAGGATTTGCACCGCACCACCCTTACGAACAACGACCATAAACTTGTCGTCGAAATCCATCGGCACGGATCCGTCGATACGTTTTAATTCGAGATGCACATCCTTGTCCGTCACCCCATCCCACTCGCGCGGCAATTGTGCGGGATCCACATTGGCGGACATCATCACGGGGAACGAGTCCGACACCTCAGAGGGGACATTGATCGCAAACGACCATTGTCCGCCCGCATGAATCAAGTGCTCCACGCCATCAAACTTCGCACACAGCCTTTCCACGAACTCGACGGAATTGCTGCACGAACCAGGGTCGATCCAGGTTTTTCCTTTCTGTCTGGCATGCTCATTCCGAGTCAGCAGGAGAAACACATTCCGGCCGCATGTCATCTGTGCATGCATTTCCCTCGAAGCGTACGGACGAGGTGCCACATCGATGGCCCCCCACAGGCAGCCGACAATCGGGAGGACCGCCAGCACCATACAACCGACACGCATTTTCTCTTGAAGCGGAAACGTTGCAAACCAGCGATTGGACGAAGGCAAATGGAGCATCACGAGCGGTCCGAATGTGGCCGCCGCCCAGATGATGTAACATTCCGGTCCAACCCAAGATTCAGAAGGAAAAATGATAAAAACAAACTGCAGGGCAATGAACAAATACGGAACCGTCACCCAAATTCGTCTACCGCAGATGATCGCCCACACGAATCCGCCACCAAGCGCCATCAAGCCGACACACGGAACAAGATTCCAGAGAGCCTCCTGCACATCGCCCGACAGCAACAGCGGGCAAAGCCAAAACACAAAAGGAGCGCAACAGGCAATCGCCAGCAAGACAAACCACCCAAGGGCGATTCGAACCGTCCAAGGCATGCCGACATGATCATTCTTCTGCCCCATTACAGCTTCTCCCCTTCTCATTTCACCGTGAACGAATGAATGTAGATGTCTTGCGGATGTTCGCCGCCAAAAACATCATGCGTAACGTTACAGAGCCAAGCCAAAGACCACCCCTCCCCCTTCGCACGTTTTACGCGATAGGTCGCACCGTATTTATCATGTTCGACCAGATGAAGCCAGAGCTGCCACGGATCCGGCTGTTTGAGATCGGAAGAAAACACCATCGTCACCTCCGAGCTGCCGCCCGAAATCTTTTCCAGCAACGTATCCGCTCCCGCGACCATCTGGTTCTGCGCCTGGGTGTGTCCGGCGACATCAGCAAACCATTCTCCACTCTGTTTGTAGAACCGAAGCGATTTGCGCTCCACCCGAGTCGAAACATCCGTCCGGCGGCCCGTTGTCACCGACCACCCAACAATCCCGACGACAGCAGCAATGCCAACAACCGCCAACACCAGTGCACGAATCATCCGCTTCATCTCAACCAAACCTTTCTCTCGGAATAAATCATTTCCCAAATATTATATCATTTGCCCCAACCAAAAATCAAGCACCTCACCCCCAGGGGACAGGCCCTATGGCAACAGGGAAACCCCAAGGGGACAAACCCCAAGGGGACAAACCCCAAGGGGACAAACCCCAAGGGGACAGACCCTAATACAATGGGGACAGATCTTTTGGCACAAACACCTTTACGCTGTGTGACTTCAACACGGAAGAACACCGTTTCTCGACTCAAAGAAACGACCAATGACAATAAAAAATTGGATGATTCCACTACAAAACGAAGGGTTTTCGACACACAATGGAAATACTCCGCCGCAGGTTCCCTTCGGGAATCTGCTTTCGTCAATTTCCTATCTGAATTTGGGGATGGTTTCGCACGCTCCTGGCGTGGGGTAACAGCCGGAGGGGGCGTCATGCGACCATTGGAAGACTCCAGTCACAACGACTTAGGAACTCGACCTCGCGTCCATGCGGTATCGGAAACTTCTTTGGTAACTTCCGCGCTGTTTCCTTCACGAACGCAATGTTCCGGCCAAAGAAACCACCACGGAAGAGGCGTTTCGCCTCCGACTTGATGAGCTGGGCGAGCGTAAGGGCAACCTTCCGCTCCTTCCCGTCGGGGTCTACCACGGTATAGTGAGTCTGATCGGCCTTCGGATCGTAGGTTTCAGGGAGCTTCGCCATGAAAATCGACTCTAGGATGCGCCGCGCCTCCTCCCAGGGACAACCGAGAGCCTTCTCGTAGCCCTTCCGTGCTCGTTCAGCGTAAGGGCCGTCGCCGCATGCGACGGAGTAGCTGCACCAGCGCCAGCCAGACGGATCCTCCGCGAGGCCAGCCTTCGGGGCGTTCCAGTCGATGTAGGCCGTGGTGAAGATACGCGCAAGACGGTCGTCCTCGACGAGGCCGGAGTAGAACCGCCCCTCCCAAAGCTGGCCAGAATGGCCGAGCCGACGGTTGAAGTACTCGGAGACACGTTGCTTGAGTTCCTTCATAAAGAGGGATATGTTGTACATACGGCGGCAGAGGGCGTCCTTCTCAGCCTCGACCACGTCATGACGGCCTTCGGTTCGAAGCCGTACCCAGCGGCGAGCCGTCCTCGCCGCGCGGTCAGAATGATTAAACGAAAGGCGTCCAAGACGAAAGATCATCTCGTCGTCGGAGAGTACGAAGCCTGTCTCGGGCCGGGGCAGAGACACGAGAGGCACGCCGTTCGAGAGAGAAACGACAACGGCCGACTCGGAAGGTTCATCCCCGCCGGGGGTTATCACAAGAGGCGTCCCTGCAGAATGGAGGCGGTCGATGTCAGCAAGGTCGGGCGTCCAGCGCGGCGCGTGACACTCGGGTGGACGCAACGAGAAGGCCGCAACCTCAGGAGCGTGGTCTGGGTTAGTCCAATACTCCTTCGGAACCTGCGGCATCTCCACCTCAATGTGAAAATGATTGTCGAGGATGTTCCAGGCGAGTACCTCGATTCCGCAGAAGTCGGCGATGCCATACATCCAATCGACGACGAGGTCCTTGAGCAAAGGATCTGCAAGCAGAAACTCGCGGTGGGCAATTCGAGAGACAAGGTGGTAGGTTCCATCCTCGACAACAATTCTGTTCTTTCGGGCCATAGGCTGATTCTCCGCATAATGGTTAGAAGGTCCGACCACGCGGCCGGACAGGCATTTGCGGAATTGGCCTTGCCCAAAGGCCGGTGCCGAAGACGCTTACGCCCAAGTGTGCAGCGCGCGGGCGAGCTCGCCCTGACATACGACGGCGATACGAGGGCCTGACTTCAACGCCGTAGCTCCCTCAGGGTGACCTCGTATCAACGATGGCTCCCGCTTCACCACGTGCCCGTGGGTTCAATTCCCGGAAGCAACGACATTGTACCATAATTCCTCATCTTTGTAAGGGGGTTATTTTAAAATATTTTCAAGGGCAATAGGGACAGACCCGCACAAACATGGGGACAGACCCTCACAATTACGGGGACAGACCCTTACTTAAAATTAGTGGTTACCGAGAGAACATGTCAAGGGTAGCCTCTATCAACAGGCGGGTCGGGCTTGACACGACGAACATTAGGGCGATTCGCCCCGCGAGGGCCAATATGGACGCACCCTCCTGGCATTTCTGCAACCCGCCATTAGACAGGTGACCATCGGGCTTCAGACATTCGGACTGCTGACTAACGGACTGCCGGCCATCGGGATGCCGATTGTCGGGCCCCTGACATTCGGGCCGCCAACATTCGGACAAAAGCCAACTGAACCGCTCGCCACGACGTCCGAGGTTCCAGACGAAACCAGCAAGCCAGAACAACGGCAGACAATAGACGAAGTTCGCTGGACGAAACTCGGGTAGATTCGGGAAACCACGTAGTCCCCAATAGAGTGTATAGGAACCGTCGACTGTCACCCAAAACGCTAATGCTGCCAGAAGCAACCATTTCCAGCGCAGATACCAAACCTGTCGAAACGCCCAAGGGGCAAGCACATAGGCAGGGATGCCCATAACAAAGCAAATCGGCACATCCCAATCATCCGACGGCAACACGACCGAGCCAAGAACCAGTACCGCAAGGCCGCCCACCAACGTCACCAACCGCCAAGGTGTCAACAGCTCTCTAGAAAACAACGGGCAATCCGCATCAAGAATGTTCATCCGATCTCTTGCTTGATCAGTTGTTCTAAACGGGGACAGGCCCTTGCGCTGGGGACAGGCCCTTGCGTTGGGGACAGGCCCTTGCGATTAAGGGTCTGTCCCTATTTCGCAACGTTCTTCTGCTGGATCGTCGTCTTGAAGATCGCGATTTCCGCTGGATCGTATGGCGTGTAGTCTCCACGGAAAATGTCATGCTGCCACGGGCCCTTGTAGGGCAGCATTTCCGGACGATGTCCCCACGGCAGATTCGTCTGCGTTTTGCCGTTTACGAGCCCCCAGTGGATGCATCCCACGTTGTTTCGGGCGAAAATGGGCAGGCAGTCCGCGACCAGGGACTTGCACGTGCGATTCAACCACTCCGTACAGATGACCGGGCGTCCTGTCTCGAGCAGATGCTTCACCTGCTTTTCGGTATTTGCCGCATCCTTGTAGCAATGGAAGGTCACAACGTCGCTATTCGCCAGCACATACTCGGTCTGTTCCTTGTTCCCACACCACACGCAGATCGACAACGGCTGCGAGGGGTTCACCTCACGCGCCCATTTGACGGTCTTCCGAAGAAGCGGCCATGTACGGCTCTTCTGTCCCGGACGCGGTTCGTTGTAAAGATCCCACAAAAACACGCGCGGATCGTCCTTATGCGCCATCATGACGTCTTTCACATACTTCTCGAGCTTGCCGTGCTCACGCGGATCGGCCACGATCGAATGCCCCGGCGACGGACTCCACGCCCACGCGTACCACCCTTCGAGCGGTTCGGACTGGACCCCCAGCACCGGATCCCGGTTTTCACCGAACGCGCAATCGTCGAAGAAGATCGGCATCACGCGGATCTTCGCGTCGTCGCAGATGGCAAGGAAACGGTCGAAGGCGGCAAGAAAATACGCGGGGTCATCAGCATACACCGCATACTGAAGCACCACACGGACGCAGTTCATGCCCAGGTCCGTCATCAACTTCAATTCCCGCCGCATCACTTCCGGCGAAAAACTCGTCTTATCCCACATCGCCGTGTAGTTGATTGCGTTGGCCGGGATATAGTTGACACCGCAGTACCACGGCTGTTTCGCCTGCCAGGCCTTCGCCCGCTCGACCGTCCACTGTCCCTCCGCTGCGAACGATGTTCCACAAAGCCCGAGCAGACAAAGCGCGAGCGTACGTACCATAACTTTAGTGATGTTCATTCGTCATTTCCTTTTTGATGGTAAACCTTTTTCAACGCGAACTCGAGAACGCCCTTCAAAACGTTCCCGCAGAGAAACGATCCATAATGGACGAATATTCGGCCGAAGTCCAACCGCCCTCTTCGATTGACACCCAGCCATTGTAGCCAATGGCGTCGATCGCACGGCGTACGCTCTTCCAATCGATGGACCCTTCGCCGAGACGCACGAACTTGCCTTCGTTGCCCATCGAACGATCGATCTTGAAGTCCTTGATGTGCAGCTTCACGATCTGGTCCGACAGTGCCGCCAACCACTCTTCCACAGGCGCATAGCGCACATGGTTGCCAAGATCGAAATAGCTCTTGACCCACGGCGAGCGGAAGGAACGAATGAAGGCAGACGCAAACGCCGGCTTCACCCAGAGGTTGTTCCACACGTTTTCAAGTCCAAGGACGACGCCATGCGCCGCCGCAACCGGCATGATTTCCTGCACGGCATCCTGCGCGTACTTCGTCGCATCGTTCTGCGCTTTCACATAGGCCGCGAAATCTCCCGTCTTGGCCGCACGACGAAGTTCCAACGTCCGCGGATCGAAGTCGAGGTCGAACTGCGAGGGCTTCGGCATCGGCCCGCCCACTCGGCCCGCGACCATCAGCATCACCGGCGCCCCGTAGGCCTCCGCCACGCAGACATCCCGCTTCGCCGTTTCAATCGCAATCTTACGCTTCGCGGCATCCGCCGAATTGAACTCGTACCAGCCACCCATGAACGAATGGATCTTGAACCCGTTCTCCTCCGCCAACCGGCGCGCCGCACGCGCCGTGGCCAGATCGACCGTTTTGTCCATCAGTTCAACACCCGGAAACTTCGCAGCCTTCAGTTCCGCCAGCACCTCTTCCGTAAAACGCTTGCGAATCAGCGCCTTCTTCAGCTGCGTCTTGAACACCGGAGCCGGCGGCTCGGCCTTGACCGCCGCCGCCACACCCGCCACCGCCGTGGCCATCAGGAATTCACGTCGATTGATCATCTGCGTTCTCTCCGTTTCTTCAACCCTTCCCCGGAACAATGCCCGTGCCTTCCTTGGGCATCGGCACATCGTTCGTCTCTTCGAAAAGCTGCGCGGTGAAGCCCGCGTTCCAGCCGTTGAAGAATTCGGACCGCTCGTTCTCTAGCAGGTCTTTCATCCGCACCTGGCGTCCCGAATAGGCCGCCAGCGTACCCATGATGCACGTTGCCGTGGACATCGCCACCTGCTCGCCTTCGTTGAGCAGATTGCCGGTCATCAGTCCCGTAAGGAAGTCCGCATGCTCCATGATGAGTCCGCTGTCATGACGGCCTTCGATGATCTTGAGGTCTTCCGCTACGGGCTTGCCGTCGAAACGCCGGATCTTTCCACCCACGGAAATCTCGCCCTCGGTACCCACGAGCACCGTTCCGAACGGATTCGCGCAACCATCCATGTGACGTCCGAACGTGGTCACATGCAATGTGTCGCCATAGTCGTAGTCGATGGCGATTTCATCGTAGATGTCGCCAATGCCCGCCGGACGGCGCCACCGCGCGCCCATGCCGAACGCGCTCTGCGGGAAGCGTCCGATGAACCAGTTCGCCAAGTCGACCTCGTGAATCGCCTGTTCCGTCACCTGGTCGCCGCTCATCTCCCAAAAGTGATACCAGTTGTTCGCGAGATACGAGGCGTTCGTATCTTCCGGACGACGCGGACGAACCCACATCGAACCATGGCAGCGATAGACGCGTCCGCCCATGATCTTGCCAATGGCCCCCTGACGGATCGGACCGATCTGGCGCAGGAAACGATTGGAATGGCGGTGAAGCGTGCCCGAGAGAATCGACAGCTTCTTCGCCTTCGCCTCGGCCACCACCTGCAAGAACTCGCGCAGCCCGCGCGGATCCGTTGCAATCGGCTTTTCCGCGAAGATATGCTTGCCCGCCGCAACACAGGCAGCCGCCTGGCGCGCACGGAAGAACGGCGGCGTGCAGAGAAGGACGATTTCGCAATCCGTCGCAATCACGTTCTTGTAGCCGTTCGCACCACCGAACGCGAACTTCTCATCCACACCGTACTTGGCGCAAATGGCCTTGGCTTTCTGCGGGAAGAAGTCCGCCGCCGCCGTCAGCTTCACCTCGCATCCAAGCCGCTTCGCCGCATCCATGATGTTCTGGATCGCCCCCGTGCCGCGACCGCCGCAACCGACAAGTCCGACTTTGAAAATCTTCTTCGCCTCGCCCAGGACCGTCGGCGCCACCGCCAACGCACCCGCCGCGGCCACAAATTCTCTCCGATTGACTTGCATGATCGTTTCTCCTTTAATTTCAAAACGGTTAGTCATAGACAAACTTGAAATTGGCACTCTGAATCGTCGGCGTGAAAAAGCGGCCGTTCGCATCAAAGCGCGCCAGATTCGCCTGCTGAGGCGTGACACCATAGAGCCAGTCGGCCTTCGCGCCGTCGATCTTGACGCCCCCTTCGCGCGTCAATGTCAGAATCGCCGACAACGGACGCGCCCAACCAAGGTTGTGGTTCGCGAGCCGATGCGTCTTGACATAATCAGCCGGGTAGCAGGTATGCGTCTTGTCAAACCAGGCGTAGTTCGCCGAATTGACATCCCAGTAGAGGATGTTGTCCAGAAGCCGCAGATAGTCGGTATGCAAATGGCCGTTCATGACGAGCCGAACCTTCCCCGGACACTTCGCATTCGCCGCATTGAAAATCGCCTGCACGGCGTCTTTGTTCTGCACGCCGGCGCCATTCGTCGGACGCTCAAAGCTCTGATGCGACAGCACCACGCAGGGATTCGGCGACGTCTCGATCGTTTCGCGCAACCAGTCGAGCTGTTCCGGCGGAATCCAGTTGAGCGTACGATTCTTTCCTCCGCCATAGGTGAAGCGCTGATAATGCACATACGCCCCAGTCTCTTCGTTCCGCCAGTAGTTGGGATCGGCAACGACAAAACGGAATCCGCCACGGTCGAAGAAATAATGTCCGTCGCGCATCCGATAGGCTTCGCATGTCTGCTGGTAGGTCGTTCCTTCCTGGTCGTGGTTGCCCAGGCAGTGGTAGGTCGGAATCTTGAATTCGTTGTACGTCTTCAAGAACGCTTTCGCATACGGCTTGCTCACATCGTGGACAAAATCGCCCAAGTGGATGACCATATCGCATTTCTCGGCTTCGGCACGAGCGAGGATCTGCTCGAGAAATGCCGTCGTGTCATTGACGAAGACACCGGGACAGTAATGAAGATCCGAAAAGACGCACACCTTGAGCGGACGCGTCGGCGCGGTCTCGCCGCCCCATGCACGCCCCGCCAAGGCCATCGCCCCCATCCCCAACGTCGTCTGAAGGAACTCGCGGCGATTCGTCATTTATTTTCCTTTCTGATATTCGTCGAGCTGCTTCTGCGCACAGTTCGTCGTCACCGTCTGGGCACCGCGATTGAACGCGAGGAGCGACTTCTCGAGCTTGTCGACCGTCCACACGTGGCACTCGAAACCGGCCGCACGGATTTCCTTGATGAACGCCTCCGTGATGTAGCGCGGATCGAACTGGATATCCACGCCGTCCGCCTTGATCGAACGCAGCGTCGCAATGACCTCCTTCGCCGTCACGCCACGCAGCGTCTTCGCCTTCTTGCTGCCCCGCGTTGCGTCGGTGAGCCAATAGACCTTGTATTCCGGCATGAATTCCTTGAGCTCCGAACAGGTCTCCTTGTTGAAGCTGATGAAGAGCGTGTTCTTTTCGTTCGCCTTCGTCTGCTTCTTGTAGACGTCCTTGATGTACGGCACGATCTCCGGACCCGGCTTCACCTCGACGTAGATCTGGCGTCCGTCGACCGCGAGAGCCAGCACTTCCTCGAGCAGCGCCGGACGCGTCGGCGAGAACTTGGACCCCTTCCACTTGCCCCAGCCGCCCACGTCGACCTTCGAGATTTCCGTTTCCCAGTTCGCCTCGGCACAGCGCTTCTTGCACGCGCCCGCCGTCGTGCGCGTCAGCGTAGTATCGTGGAACGTGAACACCTTCTTGTCGGCGGACAGATAGATGTCGCACTCGAACCCGAACCCGCGCGAAACGGCCGTCTTGTAAGCCGGCAACGTATTCTCCGGCGCATCGTACGATTCGCCACGATGCGCGATGAACGTCGTCTTGCTCGGAACCGCCGCCAAGAGCGAACCAACCAATGCGAAGGATGCAACCAACAGAGTCTTCTTCATAGTAGTACCTTTCTTTTTCAAATTCAACCACGCCGGAACGTAATCGTGCGGCTCTCTTCCGTCTCGCCCAGCGTAAACGACAGATGCCACGCATTCGCAGGGATCAAATCGCCCGCACGATCCGGCCACTCGACGAACAACACGGCACCCCGCGCCAGATAGTCCTCCCAGCCGATCGTGAGTACGTCGTCCGCATCCTGCAGACGATAGAGATCCATATGCACCAAAAGGAACTTTTCGGTCGGATGCTCCACCACAAGACAGAACGTCGGACTCGTCACCGCCCGCTTCGCACCAAGGAACGCCGCGAGGCCTTGCGTGAACGTCGTCTTACCTGCACCCAAATCGCCTTCCAAACAGACTATATCGCCCGGCTTCAGTTCCGAAGCGAACTGACGGGCCACATCCCAGGTCTGCTCGACGCTGGTCACTTGATAAATATTTTCCATGCAAAGAGTATACTCCATCCCGCCGTCAGCTGTCAATCATCAAATGAGGCGACATCCGTCCTCATCGTTCCAACCAGCCGGCGGCGGCGAGCTCTCGAAAGAAGAGCGGCAGATAGTCGGGCGCGAACGCCGATGCATGCGGCAAGCGCACAAGGCCCGGCAGGTCCCCCGCCAGCGGATCTCCCGCCGTCATCGGTTCGTGTTTGAACACGTCGAGATACGCGGCGGCGATCCGTCGCGACACGAGCGCCCGCGCCAGCGCTTCTTCATCCACGGCATTGCCGCGGCCGATGTTGATCAACACCGCCGTACGCTTCATCGCACGCAGGACGGAGGCATCGACCAGATTGTCCGTACCCGTGTCGCTCGGCAACGCCACAATGAGCCAGTCGGCCGTCTTCAGCGCGGGCTTGAGGTCCGCAAAATTGCGACGCCGAATCCCGATCACGCGCACCCCTAGCGCCGACAGCTTGTCGCCGACGACATGTCCGATCTTCCCGTATCCGAGAATCACCGCCGTCGTACCCGCCACACAGGTACAATGCGGGCTCATCGCCCCGCGCGGCCACAGCGGGTCGCCCCCCTTCTCGGCGGACTCGCCGCGCGCCGCCGTACACTGCCAGTCGTACGCCGCATAGAGACCGCGCGCATGCGCGAACATGAACGCGATCACCGTCTCGCTCATGATCGCGCCGTGAAACGCGCCATTCACCCGCACCACGCCCTTCGGCAGTTCCGCATCCGTCGGCAGCAGCTCGCGTCCCGCACCGGGTGTCGCCAGCACGCGCAGCTTCGGCGCACGCGCGAACCATTCCTTTTTGAATTCCCAGACAATCGCATGCGTGGCTTCAGGCAGTTCCCGCAAAAACGTCCGCTCGCTGCGCACCACCTTCACCTCGCCCCGAACAAGCGACCGGAAGACGGACAAGCTGGACGCGTTCAAACGAAACGCGCCCACCGGCCAATTCAACCACAGAAGAAAACGATTCGTACCCGGGGACATTTCCATTCTCCTTCAGCGCACAATCCGACACGTTTCAGGCGAGGCCTGAATGCCCGCGCAGGCCGCCAGACAGACGCCGTAGTTCGTCATCGGCACGCCGGCGGCTCGACAACGCGCGATGCGCGCCTGCACGGCCCGTCGTGTCAGCATGCATCCACCGCACTGGATGACCAGCGCAAAACGCGAAAGGTCTTCGGGGAAGTCGTTCCCCGAGGCGAACTCGAACACGAGTCTCTTTCCCGTCTTCTTCTCGACGGCCTTCGGCAACTTGACCGTGCCGATGTCGTTGCACTGGCGGTGATGCGTACAACCTTCCGCCACAAGAATCCGATCGCCGTCTTTCAAAGCCCCCAAAGCGGCAGCTCCTGCACAATAGGCGGCAAGATCCCCCTTCGCACGCGCGAAGACGATCGAGAAACTCGTCAGCGGAATCGATGCGGGCACCACCTGCGCCACAGCGCCGAACGCCTGCGAATCGGTGATGACAAAACTCGGCTTCACCGCAGCGCACTGCTGCGCGAGCTGCGCGGGCTGGCACACGAGCGCCGAGGCTCCGCCGTCGAGGATCTCGCGGATGACCTGCTGCTGCGGCAGAATGAGACGTCCCTTGGGTGCCGAGGCGTCGATGGGACACACACAAATGACCGTGTCGCCCGGCCGCACGAGATCCGCCACGAGCGGACGCGGCGCATCCGCCAGCTTGATCGCGGCGATCTTCGCCTTGAGCGCCTCGACCGAATCGCTGCGACGGTACCGCAAAACGGGAATCTGCCTCGCTGCACACGCCGCATCGAAACGCGCCTCGACCGCACCGTCGGACGACTCCCCAGCCTCCACCCACACGGCGACATCCGTCTTCTCAAGGACCTCAAGCGAACGGCGCACCCGCTCTTCCCCAAGCGCACCTTCGTCGTCAAGTCCCGCCGTATCGGTAATCAGACACGGGCCCAACGGCAGGATTTCCATCGCCTTGGAAACAGGATCCGTCGTCGTTCCCGCCACGTCGCTGACGATGGCGATCTCCTGGCCCGTGAGCGCGTTCACCAATGTGGACTTTCCTGCGTTGCGTCGTCCGAAAAAGGCGATGCGAATGCGATTGCCGGACGGGGTCTCATTCAGTTCTGCCATGGCATTCCTTACAATTTGATTGCGCCGTCACGCAGAACCTCAATTCCACCAGACGCCAACACGCGCACCACGGTGGACGGAACGCCACCCGGCGAAATGCCGTCGTCTACCACGAGATCTGCCGAAAGTCCCACATCTGCCAGCGCCTGCGGCGCATCGGTGGCGGGACGCTGCCCCGAGAGGTTCGCGCTGGTCACGCGCAGCACGCCGCCGCAGCGACGCAGCAGTTCGCGCGTCCAGTCGTGGTTCGGCACGCGGAACCCCTCCAGACCCACCACGACCGTGAGTGCACCCGGCCAGTGCTGCGCAAGCGACTCGGGCACCTCGTATCCAAACGCCCGCACGCTCTCCGCATCCGCCGCAAGCAGCGCGATCGGTTTTTTCGCTTCGCGTCCCTTGATGGTGTAAAGACGTTCGACGGCCTCAGGGAAGGCCGGATGGGCGGCGAGCCCGTAAACCGTGTCCGTCGGAATGACGGCAACGCCGCCCGCGTTCAGCACGCGCGCGGCGATGTCGAGTGAATCCGACGCAGTGGTCGTGATTCGATTCATCTTTCATTTCCCCTTCCCGATCGAACATTCCCCATTTTCCGTTTACCATTTTTCATTTTACATTTTACATTTTCCACTCGCTCATGCGTCCGGCCAAAGTTCGTGGGCGAGGTCACGCAGTTTATACTTCTGGATCTTCTGCGAGGCGGTCATCGGGAAGACATCCAGGAAATGGACGTACTTCGGAATCTTGAACCAGGAAATCTTGTTGCGGCAGAAATCCGCCACGTCCTCTTCGCGCAGCTCAACGCCGTCCGCCGGAATGATGAAGGCCGCCGGCTGCTCGCCGTACTTCTTCGAGGGGCATCCGACCACCGCCACGTCCTTGACACCCGGCATGGTTCCGAGGAAGTCCTCGACCTCCTTCGGCGAGATGTTTTCGCCGCCGCGGATGATGAGGTCTTTCAGTCGGCCCGTGATGTAGTAGTAGCCGTCCGCATCCATCTTGCCGATATCGCCGGAATGCAGCCAGCCGTTCTTGTCGATGCACTTCGCGGTTTGATCGGGCATGTTGTAATAGCCCTTCATCGTATTGAAGCCGCGGCAGCAGATTTCACCGTCCTGTCCGAGCGGCGCAAGCTCTCCCGTCTCCGGCGAAATGATCGCCACTTCAATGCCCGGCATCGCCTGGCCGATGGTCTGGCACTTGCGTTCGATGGACGGCTCGAAATAGCGCGTCATCGTCATCACCGGACCCGCCTCGGTGAGGCCGTACGGGTTGCAGATCTCCTTCATGAACATGCGCTCCTGCGCCTGTTGCATGCGATGCACCGGACACGCCGAACCGCTCATGATGCCCGTGCGCAGCGAATGGAAGTCGAACTTCGAGAAGAGCGGATGGTCGAGCATCGCGATGTACATCGTCGGCACGCCATAGGTCGCCGTGCACTTCTCGCGTTCAATGGACATCATCACCTGAATCGGATCGAACTTCTCGAGGAAGACCATCGTCGCACCGTGGTTCACACAGCTCATCACGCCCAGCACGCAGCCGAAGCAATGGAAGAGCGGCACGGGAATGCACACGCGGTCGCGGCTGGAGAGGTTCTGACACGCCCCGATCCAGAAGCCGTCGTTCGCAATGTTGCGATGCGTCAGCTGCACGCCCTTCGGGAAACCGGTGGTACCCGAGGTGTACTGCATGTTGACGACGTCGTTCACATCCACCTCGCGCTGACGCGCGTAGTAGTCGTCCATCGGCGTTTCGACCGCGAGCGACATCACTTCGTTGAGCGAATACATGCCACGGTGCTTCTCGCCGCCGAGGAACATCACGCGCTTGAGGTGCGGATACTTCTCGCTCTTCAGTTCGCCGCGCGGCTGCTCGCGCAACTCCGGCACGAGCGTGTAGATGACATCCACGTAGCTGCAGTCGCGGTAACCCGAAATGATGAACAGATTCTCCGTATCTGACTGCTTGAGCGCGAAGTCCATTTCGTGCTCTTTGTAGTTCGTGTTCAGCGGCAGCAGAATCGCGCCGATCTTCGCCGCGGCGAACATCAACACCACCCAGTGCGGCACGTTCGTGGCCCACAGCGCGATCTTCTCGCCGCGCTTCACGCCCAGCGCCATCAGGCCGCGCGCAAGACGGTCCACCTCTTCGCCGAACTCGAACCAAGTCAACCGGTAGTCGCGGTCGGCATACACCACCGCATCGTTCACGCCGCAACGGGCAATCGTCTGATCCAATAGCTGACCGAGCGTATACTCCCGTGTGACCGGCAAATTATGCCAAGGAACGCCCGTGGAAACACTCTGCGTGAACGGAGCCCGCGTGGGCGCCGTCCCGAAGGGATCTGTCAGTTTGAATTCAGCCATAACACTACCTCTTTGTTGGAAGTGTGATATTATATCACAATTTCAGAGGCGTGAACGGCGAAACATTGAGAAACCCCGAGTCGGCTCCCTTAACCTGCCCCCATTTCCCCTACCTCGTCCATCCATCATTCAAAATGAAGTTTCGAACAAAGGAGGTCTATTCGTTCAACAAGTTGTTGCTGTTTCGTCAATGCCAGCATCGGAATGGTCAGTTCTTTCACTTGCGAAACGCCTGCACCCTTGCGGGGGCCATTCTGCAAAGCCGCGAACTGTTCCTGAAACTGCGGCGACTGAAGATAGAGAAAAAGATAACGCGAATCAAGGTTCTCGCCTGGAACAAATGCGCAGAGCTTGTTTCCAAACCGAACGTCTTCTGTCAGCAAGCCGATCTTACGTCCTGAACTGCCCCCTTCCACGCACAGCAACGATCGTCTCTCTATTTCCCTTTGCTACTACTTGACGGGACCAGGAACGCCTCCCCTTCGGGGAACTCTCTGCAGGGTAGACGTTCAAGTCGGAAGAAGGAAAAGTCATCGACAAGCTCGCGTAGGTCGAACGGATGGATATAACCCAGGCGTGCGTTCACGTCCTCGCACCATTCGTGATAGGCTTCACCCTTCTTCTTGTCATAGAGCGCCGATCCGATATGTGGCTGGGTGCGCCGCTCCTCCTCGGTCACGTATTTCAGGAACCCACGCGTATGCAACCGTTTCCCGATCTTTTCAAGAACCACCAGCATTGGCAATCGTCCGTATCGGACGACCCGGTGGAATGCCGTGCGTGAAGCCACCTCCTCTGGTTCGACAAATGCCGCGTCGTCGAACTCTCGCGCCCGCTTCGAAATCCGGTGCGTTGCACGGACAAATCCGTCCTTCCCGTTTAGATAGAGGTGCCACTTGTAGCGGTCACCTTCCACGCGCTCGACCGAAGACGAGACATACGCATCCACATCCCCATCGTTGTCGGCGTC
>JAKSOY010000076.1 GCA_024405255.1 Kiritimatiellia bacterium | reverse complement strand
AATTGTTCGTTCGAGAGCTTCATCTTGTCTCCTTTTATTTGAAATGACACAAAACGATTCGTCCCCCCTTGAAGGACAAATCGTTCTTATTATAGCACAAATCCGTCATGTGTGAAGGAGCAAAGGGTATTTTTTCGTTAAAAGTGCAGAAACGAAAAAAAACTGGCTCCCTCCCACCTCGGTCAAAAACCGAAGTCAGTCAACGCAACGTGTGGGTCACGGTGTACGACATTTCGTTGGTGACCACATGGCTGCTGCTGTAATAGACGGTGGACTTCACGCGCGTGGTTCCATAGGAGAACCAAAACACATTGTAAAACGTTTCCCCAGGTGCGATCCGACTGGCCACCGACCGTGGAAAGAGCGGGGTTTCCCAGTCGCCGTGCGGAATCGGGCACACCTTCGGACGCGCATCATTCACATAAACGACAGGGCGCACATTGGGGTATCCGAGGAAACGGACCGTTCCACAGGCATTGGTTCCTCCCGCCGGGAGGGACCAATCGCCCGCACCGATGTCGCAGGCGCCACTCCCTCCACTTGCCCAGATCGAACAGTTCTGAACGGTGATCGTACCCGAAACGCCGCCGTCCGTCGCCTTGCGTCCGCCGATTGCCGCGGCGAACACCCCACCCTGTACCGAGAGATCCTTTTTGGCATATTCGCATTCCGTCAGAACGCCAAGATACGATGTATTCGTAGGGTTCATCCACGAGACATCACGCTTCCGATCCGTCCAGAGCTTCACCGTCGTACCCGTTGGACAGAAGATTCCCGCGATGCCTTCAGCTTGGGCGACAAGGGAATTCTCACCAGACAACTTCATATCAACAGCCGCCCCGCGAGCCACTTCGATCAATCCCGAGCGAGACGACAAAGAGGTCTGCAACACCAGATTCGACAACACCACGGTTGCATTGTTTACGACCAGGAAATGGACTTTACTGATGATATTGGAACCGGAGAGCACATATTCGTCGGCGGTACTCAATGTCACGAGGCGATTGTCGGCATCGTACGACCACCCTTCGCCCTCTCGGCCTTCTTCCGTCATCGGATCGAGTTCCCGCCCATTCACGTACACCCCGAGAGGCAGATACTGCGGATCGATCTTCGCGTACAACGTCACGTCCGCCTGCGCCTTGAACGTGGACATCAGCGGCTTGCCTTCCTTGTCGTAATACTGCTCGCCCTTGCCGTCTTCCGCCGTATACCAGCCCAGCACCCACTCGGCCACCCCTGAGACGAGATTCGTCATGGTATCGCCCTCCCGATAGGTCAAAGGGGGGACGGAATTGGTCTTTCCGCCGACGACATAGTCCGCAAACGTCACCTGATGGACAAAATACGGCGCATCGATCAACGCGTGCAGCGTCAGGTCCGCCTCACCCGTGAACGACAGCAACGCCACACCATTTTCATCGTAGTATTTCGTACCGGCAGCATCCGCCCATCCCAGCAACCAGGGATGAAGCGTCGAAGGATTCAACTTCGTCAGCGCATCGCCCGAATGCAAACCCGTAATCGGCTGCACCGAATAGGTCGTACCGCGCACCTCGTAGCTCTCGAACGACACCGTGTAGGTCGTGTTCGTGTCGGCACGCGCCGACATCAGCGTCGTACAACCGATCAGCAACCCGAAGATCCAGTATTTTGACATTTTGACAATCGTCTTCATAATCTTCATTCCTCCGACGGCAACAACGCCACCACCACTCGATAGAATCCCGTCTCGCCCAGGCGCGGCGCCTCAAGCGCTTCTGGCAACGTTCCCTCGGCATCGGCCTGCTGCCACGCCCCCACCACCGAGTAAGGCTCGTCAAGCGCAACCGACCCCACGAGCGCGTACCACAGGCCGGGAATCACATTTCCTGGCCTCACCTTCACCACGTTCGGATCGCTCACGTCAAAGTCGATGGCCTCCGCCGTCGGGCGCACCACATCCGCGACAAGCGCGAACGAATAGGTGATACCGTCTTCGGTCTCCAGCGACACCCAACCGACTTCGGAAGCCTTCGCATCCAAGGCGTCGTACAGCGCGAACATGGTCTCCTCGTCCTCAGGATTCTTCAATATGACCGTATCCGTCGGCTGCACCCACGCAAGCAGGGCATCCACCGAGCTGTAATAGAGCGTCTTCCCCTTCCAGGTCGCGCGTGAAACCACGGAATCGTCCTTCGGTTCATCGCTTCCCGGATCGTCCGGGTCGACCGGGTCATCCGGGTCGTCCGGATCGTCTGGATCATCTGGGTCGTCCTTGGGATCCTGCTTCGACCAGTCGGACACAAGCGCTCCCAGCACGACTTGATCATAGGTCTCGCCAATCTGGTCGATCTGCAAATGGGCCCCCTGCAACACCAACCTGCTCTTGGTGCCGACAAGCACATGATCGCACTTATTCGTGGGCGAAAAACTGTAACCCAGCGAATTCCCGTCGCGCGACAGCCAGACCGTCACGGCAGGGAAGTCGTTCGTACGAATCTCAGATTTCGAATCAATCGGCATGATCCACTGGTTCGGCCAGGTTTCAGCGGTCACGGCATTCGTGACGGCAAACACCTTGTCAAGGGACAGACCCGAAACGATCTGATCGTCGTTCCACGCCACACGATAGCTGTCGTTCGTCTCGGAGCGCCGCCCGAAGACGGTGTGAACAAAACTCGCCGATCCACCCGACGTCACCTCAATGTCATTCGGCTCGTCGTACGCCGTATTCCCAACGACAACCGAGTTCAAAAGAACAAGACCCGCCTTGGAGCTGATCGCACCGCCAGCCTTGTAGCGTCCCGGAACCTTGTTTCCCGCGAGGCTGCAATTGACAATCCAAAGCGTCGAATTCGTCTGCGCCGGATCGTTCGCGACAGCCCCGCCCACAGGAGACGACGCCGAGGCCCCCACTGCGGCATTGTCGTTGAACGTCGAATGGAACACCCGCGTCGCACCGCCATCGTACGTATAGATGGCACCGCCTCGTACGGCACGATTCTGGATAAACGACGCGGCATACACCGTGGTGGTGGCGCCAGACAGCGTCGCCACTGCGCCCCCGTATCCGATGGGCGTCTTGTCAAGTGCGTATGACATCCCACCTGCCGAATTGGACAGGAACACGCAATTCGAAACCGAGAGGGAACCCGCATTCTGCACAGCTCCGCCATCTGCTGTCGCCTGCGGCAAACCGAAGAGCGAGCCATAGCAGTTCTGGAACGTCAGGTTTTCAAAACGCACGCGATTGCCTCGGGCGATGCGGAATGCACGGTAGTCGCCCTGTCCATCGAGGCAGACCACGTGGTTGGTGGGTCCGCGCACGACCAGCGTCGCATTGGTGAATCCGTCGACGTCGATCTGCGCCTCGCCGAACGGAATCGTAACCGAATCATGCGCGATCCCCCATTCGTCGGTGAACAACGCCTCGTCGAACGTGATGACCAGCTCGTTCGTCGTCGACCCGGCCGACACGATGTTCGTACTCTGGGCGTAGGTCATCGCCTCCGCCACCGCTTCGCGCAGCGACGTCTTGAAGTTCGTCGAATCGTACCATTCGTCCGCACCGTTGACCACAAGTCCGTTCGTCTTGAACGGCACGAACGCATAGCAGCCACCATACATGAACTTCTCGCCCGTCACCGGATTCGCAATCACGTAGGGGTTCCCCTCGACATCGCGCCAGTTCTCCTGCTCGGCCATCTGCCGGATGCTGGCGGAGGTGATCCGCAGCTGCTCATGGTTGACGGGCTGGTGGTTTTCACGAATCCGCAAATGGAAATCGCCGGCGGCGGCATCGAAGAAGTGTGACTTCGTCACAATTCCTGAAAACTCTGCATAGCTCGAGTCGTCCGTCGGCAACGCGCTCGCGTAGACGGCGCACCCATACAAAAGCGAAGCGTAGGCGGCACCCAGCACCGGCGTCGACCCAGCATTCTGTGCAAACGTGCAGCAGTAGAAAGTCGAATTCGCGCCGCCGCCGCCGTTCGGCGCCTGGTTGGCCCAATACAGCGACCCCAGCACCCGGCCATCGGTACACGATCCACCGCCGCGCTGACCGGCAATGTTGTCAATGAACTTGCAACGCTCGACCTGCCCGCACTGGTAGGTGCCACCACCGCTGGCGACTGCCGTGTTGTTGGTGAAGAGCGAATCGCAGACGTATTTCGCCGTCGCCAGCGCCGCACCGTTGGAGGCGACATTCGACTGGAACACGCAATTGCTCGCCGAACCCAAGAGCACGCTGTCCTGAAGTTGCCACGCGCCGCCTTCACCCGACATGTTGACGCCATAGCGGAAAGTGAAGTTCTTCCACCAGGCTTCCTCCGCTTCCGGCGTCAACAACACGCAAGGCTCTTCCGCGTCACCGTCGACAATGCAGTTGTCACGGTCAAGGCCCACGATTTCGATCGCGTTCGAGACCACCACCGGATCGTAACGCCCCGGCGGCACCACGAGCGGCCCCGTAGATAGGTCGTGCGTGTCGATCAAATGCTGGAGGGTGTTGCCGGTCCGCGCACCTACACGACCGGCGATCGGATATTGCTCGAGCTGGTCGACGTCGATCATGACCGGATGTTCGTCATCGACTCCCGTGTAGGAAAACAGGCTCCAGTCGTCGGTACGCGCCAGACGATCGGCGATTCCCACCTGACGGGCCCGCCCCATGGGATTGTAGTATTCATGCTCAACGCCGCGCATCAGACGCGTTTTCTTTCTGCTCAGCAGACTTTCCTCGGAAGCGTCGAAGAAAAGGTTGTTCGACAATTGAACGTCGGGCTCGCCCTCTTCCTCGAAAAGCAGCACTTCGGCGGGTTTGGGAATCGTCGCCAGGTTGTTGGCGAGCATGCTTACGGGGTCAAGCCGATGGATGGCCAGCACCGCCGAAGATGAAGCTGCCCGCGCCACGTCATTGCTGACGAACGTACAGGATAGCAACGAAAACCGGGCGCCGCCGACACCGACGACTGCCGCGCCGCCGGGCAGCTTCTCACATGTTGTCAGCGAACGATTTTCGCGAAAGGTCGAGGAGACGACCGCGACATCGGAACCGTCGGCGGCGATCACACCGCCTTCCAGCGCCTGGTTCTCGCTGAACGTACAGCCGAAGAAGCGCGCCCAGGCGCCAGGACGGTCCGAATAGACCCCGCCCCAGCCCTTCATCGACGTGCAGGCCCGGAAGGCGCAGTTCGACACCATCAACCGCCCCTCGTTGTAGATCAAGCCCACCTTCGCGCCCTCGCCGCCGCGGAAGGAGAGATTGCGCAGCTCCAGCGAACCGCCCCGCTCGATCAAGATGAGGTGTTTTTCCATGTTCTGCAGATATTCGGCCGCGCCGGAGTATTCGTCGATCACAAGCGTCTGTCCATCCTTCACGACGATCTGCTCACCGCCGCCGATCAGGCGCCACGACGCGTAAAGCGTGACATCGGCAGGTGTGTCGACCATCGTGTCCCCCAGCATGAAATCAAGGTTGCTGTTGTACCAGCAGTCGCCCTGTCCATTGCGCTCGGTGAAGTAGCCGTTGAAAAGATAGCCCTCCCGTACCGCCGGCATCTTCGGGGTTGGATACGTACCTCCGTAAAGGATGTTCATCGTCGTCGTCGATTCGCTCGAAGCGACAAAAGTCATCGTGAAGACCACCTCCGGCGGCAGATCCTTGTAGTTGTTCTTGCGCCACTTGTCTTCATTGACGATGTTGAGATTTCCCACCACCTCCGTCACATTGGAGATGCTGGCGCCGAGGTCATTCAGCAAATAGACCGGACCGTCTTTGCCCGTACCACCATAGGCACCGCCGCCGCCACCCGCGTGGGGGGTGACGCCGTGTTTGGTTCTGCAGTAACTGTCTTCATTTCCCTTCGCGCCGTTTCGAGAGTCGTCGTCACCATATCCACCCGAACCGCCATGACCATGTACACGGTAGTCGGCCGAAGTCGCGGACGTTGAATCTGCCCACGAAGTAGACCCCGAAGCACCGCTTCCGCCGCCACCGCCACCGCCGCCACCGCCCCCAATCGCACTTTTCGGTGCGCCGCCGCCGCCACCGCCACCGCCGCCGCCGCCACCGCCAGCGAACCAGGAATCTGACCAGTCGTCCCCCTCTCCGGAAGTCGTAGCGCCGCCCTTGCCGCCATTCTGCGCGAGTCCGCACACAGATAGAACCGAAACGCGCCCAAGCACAAACACCTTGCCAGATGCCGCTCCGCATTCACCTGATTTACCGGCCACACCGTCTTTATTTCCACCAGTAGAGGTTTCCTCCCATACGCCTTTTGTATCCTTCACTGCGCACGTCGTCGTTTCAGGAGCACCGGCACCACCAGTGCCACCCCTCCCGCCGATACCGGGGGCTGCTCCGCCGCCACCAGCTCCACCGCTGCCGCCATGCCCGCACCTACCCCAAGTGTAATCCACATAGCCATCAACAGTGCCTTTATTTCCATTCGAACCTTTGCCCGCATCACCTCCCTGGCAAACTAGGGTACCAGCCCCCAACACGACCAGAGACGTCCCATTAGGAACAAAAATACCAGGGCCGGCACCGGTGCTTTTACTGCCGTCTTTCCCTTTCAGCGTGAGCGTACGCCCCTCGGGGATGTAGATGATACTGCACGAACCGTCGTCCGTGCCCACATGCACCGGCGACACGCCGCTGGGGCTACCCGACGAGAAATCGATTGTGCGATCCGCCGTGAGGCGATAGATCGCCGATCCCAGCGTATAGGTGCTTTTCGCCGGTGGGCTGAACGTCCGCACGTCGGTCGTTCCGGCCCACGCCCAGGCGCCGAGGCCGAGCCCACACGCCATCACCAGCCATCTCTTGACAGAGCCACTCATCTCTCGTCTCCTTCGGCGACGTTTCTCGCCGTCAACCCGTCAAACATTGTTTACGATGCCGCTCATCACCGTGTACATGCTCTTGAGCACGTTGGAAATCATTTCGTAACTTTGGTCGCGCTTGTTCGTCTGGCTCTGCAGGGTGATCATCTGCTCCTGCGAGGTGGTGTTCATCGTATCGAGCGTGGCCTCGATGTTGTCGATGATTGCGTCGACCGTAGTACCGAGATTCACGTCGAGCGCCGCCAGCACGCTATCGGCGGTGGTACACAGCACGTTCTCGCCGTCGGCGTTGACCACCGTCCAGCTGCCGGTGATCTTCCCGAGGTTGGCCGTGTTCTGGTCGATGATCTTCGCCTCGATGTCGGCCAGCGCCTCGATGTTGGCCGTGGTGTTCGCCATCACCCCCATGATGTCGACAACCTTGCCCTCCATCTCGGTGGCACGGGCAAGGCAGATGGCCATCACCAGCTGGCCGATCGACATCGCCCGCGAGGTGCCGTCGTCGAACTGCACATTATAGACATTTGCCTCCAGCGGCTTGCCGGTTTCGGCATTGCGAAGGCTCAAACGTATTGCATCGGTGGTAAAATTCATTTTTCATCTTCCTTTCACTAAAATGCTGTCATCAGAAATTGGCGACCGTGCCCTGAAGCGTCGCGCCAAGGGTACGAACGCAGCTCGTGGCCGTCGAATAGGCGACATCGCGCCGCGAGATGTAGGTCTGCAGATCGACCATGTCCTTCTGCGAGGTCGAAGTATCCGAATCGATCTTCCCCTTTACCCGTTCGAAGAAGGTCAGACGATCGGTTACGCTGTCCAGCGACGCGGGAAGTGCAGCGTCGGACGCCCCCCCCGCCTGCGCGATGGTGTATTCCATCTCGCCCGTGAGGAAGTCCCGCACCTTCATTCCCTCGTAGCCCTCGCTGGAGAGAACCGAGTCGTAGTTCAATGTGCCGTTCACCACCCCGTCGAGCGTCTCCGCGAGCGCACGCAGACGACGTGTCGTCCAGGTGAGAACATTCGTCTTGTTCACGCTTTCGGTCTCCAGCGCCACGCCCACGCGTACGCAGATCGCGTTCACGAGCTGGCCTAGGGTCAGCCCTTCGCAACCGTTGTAGCTATAGAGGTTGACCTGCGTCGCGGCCCCCGCGCCGCCGTAGGGGTTGTACCCCACCTGTACGCTTTCAATCTGGCTCATCGTGTCATCTCCTTAAAGGTTCTTGATGAGCGTGCTGCGCGAATCGCTCACCGCCGTCATCAGCGAGGTCGCAGTAGAATAGGATTCGTCACGGCGATCGACGACGGACTGCAGTCGCGTCATGTCGCGCTGCGCGTCGTTGTTCATTTCATCCACCTTGCTCTTGCAACGAGAAACGTAGCCTTCGCATTCGGACTTGCTCAGATTGATCGAACTGCCGGAACCGCTGATGTCATAGCCGATCTCATGCATGATGCTCCAGAACTCCGCCTCGTCGGCAAGGGGCGGGATGATCGAGCCGATACCCGCAGAGGCCTCGGTCTTATCTTCGGTGAACTGCGCCTGGATGGTGGTGAGCACCTGCAGCACCGCCCCGTATTTCTCGAGTTTCGCATTACGGCGGTTGATGATCGTCTGCAGCGGCTTGACTTCGTCTTCGATCGCCGTCGCCCGCTGCTGGGTGATCTGCACGAGCAGATCCTGAAGATCCACCTGCTGGTTGTTGAGCCGATAGTCGTAGGCCGAGACGCCCCACATTTCTCCCAGCCGCTCTTCGGCGACCGCAACACGTTCAATACCTTCCATTTCCCACTCCTTTTAGGCGCCGAACGCATTGATCGTTCCACGCGCCGTCGCATTGCACTTTTGAATCACCTTGTTCGCGACTGAGAACGCATTGTCCCTTTTCGAGACAAGCGACTGCAACGATGTCAGATTCTGCTGAAGATCGTTGTTCTCGCTGTCGAGCTTGAGCTGGATGTCGTTCTGCGTCTGGTAGGCCGTCGCGTAGTTGATCTGCCCATCCTTGTTCGTCGACATCGTGGCAAGCCCGTACTTCGACAGCAGCGCATTGGCGTTGGCAATGTCTTCACTGTTGATTTTGCTCCAGCGGTCGTCTGACGCCCCCTTGTTCGGCATCGAAGGAATGGCCGCCGAAACAACCGCCAGCACCTCGGCAAGGTCGTTGACCTTCCGCTGCCGCTCGCGCACCACGGACGCAATCGCCGACGTGGCCATTTCAATCGAATGCGACTGCCGAAGCGACGCGAAGGCAATGACCTCCGAAAAGGTCTTGCCCATTTCTCCGTCAATGGCATAATCCCGGAGCTGCGTTCCGTAGACCGCCGCTCCGGTTGTATCCAGATCGATACGAATAGATGAGGACATGATGCTAGGCCTTCAGTGCGTTGATGATTTCCTCGAGCGACTGCGACTCCTTGGAGATCACGCTCTGTAAGATTTCGAGCGCCTTCTGGATGAGCGCCTGGTCCTGGGCGAAGAGGTCCTTGAGCTGGTCGAGTAGCTCCTCCAGCATCTTTTCGTCCGCCTGCATCTCGGTGATTTCCGACTGCTTGATCTGGGTAATGCCCTCCACGACCTTCTGGCCCAATGTACCCAGAAGCGCATTCGAAGCATTCTGAATCATCATGCCGTAGGCGGCCGACTTCTCGGCACCGCCGGCCTTCATGCCGGCGTTCACTCTGTCGGTAAGTACGGCCAGCTCGTTCGTCAGCGTCCCCACGGCCTTCTGGTGCGCATCGGGCGGGAGCTTGTCGAAGGTCGAGGACACCTGCACCTGCTCCGCTCGCGCCAACTTGTAGCGGTACCTAGCCTCGTCGAGCTCCACCAGCGCTTTAGGAGAGGCCTTCCCGTTGATGCGTTTTTCGTTGTTGACCCGATCCAGCGCACTCTCAAACTCCTGCTTGTAACCGTCAACCTCGGCCAGCATCGCCTCATGTGTCTGAGACTGTCCCTTGGCCGTCTCGCCGTATTCGACGACGATCGATGCATTTTGGTAGTCCTGAACCAGTTTCATGCGCGCATCGGTCACGCGTTGAGACGCGGCCTTCAGTTCACCCGCCTGCTTTGCGTCTAATTTCGAATAGAAGTCCTCGTCGTAGTGCGGCTCGACGGAATCGTCCAAGTCCGCCCGCTCCTGCGCATGCTGGCTTATGAGCTCATCCCGACTCTTCACCGCGTCCGCCAGCTCCTTGCGATCGGCCGCGATGGTCTCCTTGTACTGGCCCATCAGCTCGTTCGCCCGCGCCGGGTCGGCCTCCACCAGCTGGTCGTAGTCGGCGACCGCCTTTTCCAGCTCGGCGCCTTTGGCCTTGGATTCTCCGCTCAGTTTGGAAATCTGATCTTTGCACGAAGCCAATTCCTGTTCGGAAAGCTTGCCCGAGGCGACCGCATCTTCCACCCCGCCTTTCTTCCCCTGAAGCTCGGCGATCTCCTGCTGCAACGTGGCAATCTTCTCACGGGCGACCTTGACATCGCCAGGCATGTTTTTATCCGACTTGAGCAGGGGCTTGCCGGTGTCGATCCCCGCAGGCGCATCCTTCTTGATGGAGTCGAGCTGCTTCCGGGCCAGATCCTCCTGACCTCCGACCTTCGCCATGTCAAGCTGCTCCGACGCCATATCCGCGCCCAGGCTCTTGCCCACCTCGGCCTGCTTGTTGAGGCTGCCGATCTGCTTAAAAGTGCCCACGATGGACGCCCCGGCCTGCAAACCGCCGACAATGGCGCCCCCGATCATCTGGCACCAAGCTGTTTCGCGCTGCATCTGCGCCTGGCTCTTGAGGTTCTGCTGGATGGCCTGGTTCTGGCACTGGCGCATCTCACGCATTGCGTTGCGGAGCTTCTGCCCCATCTCGCGAATCAATTCCATCACGGCGTAGATGTCGAGCATCACCGACTTGTGGCCGAGGTTCACGGTGGCGCTCGCGGCCTTCTCCTCGAACGACCGGATGAATTCCTGACGCTCGTCGAACGTCAGGTTCATGGCGTCCGCCAATTGCGGCGTCGCCACCGCGAACGACACGCGCGCACGCGCTTCCGTCACGACCACATTGCCTTGCTGGATTGCCTCGTTGCTCTCGCGCACCAAGGTCGTCGAGGACTCCAACTCGCCCTTGCCGTAGACACTCGACTGGTTATAAGGATTTCCAATACCGTTGATTCCCATGATACCACCTCTTCCATTCAAGCCATATTGCCGAGATTCTTCGAAATCTCGTTTTCGGTTTCCATCTTCGAATTGATAATCGCGAACATCTTCGCAATCAGCGCCTGTTCCTGTCCCAGAATCTGCTCAAGTTCCTCCTGGTTCTCGGAAATCATCTGCTCGATGAGCTTGATCGCGTTCTCGAGGTCCATCGTATCCGCCTGGGTCATGCCCGCCTTATACTGCGCGCGGATCGCGACTCCCTGCCCAACGGCCGATCCGCCCGACATGCCGATGCCCAAAGTGAACATCGCCGCCTTGCCGAATCGGGACGACGAAAACTGCGTGGCCTTCTCGGCGATGGTCTTCGCCAGCGTCTGGGCGGTCTTCGCCCCCACGCTCGCGGCCTGGCTGCCAGCCTTGACGGCATTCGCAGACGCCGTGGCCGCGTTTTTCGCCCCGGCAATTCCCAAGCCCATCGAAGCCACCATCGTGCCAACGCCGATGATGATCTGCGCCCACATCTCGGCCTTTGCCTTCGAGCATCCCGCCATGCTCCGTACCTTGTTGGCCAGCGATTTAGTCCATTTCTCCATGTCGCCGGTTTCCTGCGCCACCTGCATCGTCGTGGAAAGGCCCAGCGACAACGCATTCTGGATGCAGCTCTTGACCGCAGCCCTCACCGCCGCCTGTGCGGCGGCCTTGGCCACTTCGGCTGCGGCCTGGGTCGCCGCCGTGGTCGTTGCCGTCGTGGCGGCCGTCGTGGCCGCCGTCGTCGCGGCCGTGGTGGCCGCCGTAGTGGCCGCCGTCGTCGCGGCCGTCGTCGCAACCGTGGTGGCCGCCGCCGCCGCGCTCGCCGCTACGGCCGCGCCGATGGCCGCACCGCACGAGGCGATGGTGATGACGGCCGACACGGCAAACATCACCCAACCGAAGATCTTCATGAAATTCTGCTTTTTCGCAGCTTCGTCAATCGCATCGATGTTCTTCGAAATCTGCGCCGCCATGTCGTTGTGACGGGCCTGCAGCGTGGACTTCTCGCCCTCCAGGCGATCCTGTGCCATGCGCGCCATGCGTTCGTCGTTGTCGAGCTGGAGCCAAAGCAGCAGCTTCTCGAGATTGTCATGGATATTCTTCTCGCTGGCGGGACTGTCGATTTCGGGAATGCCCGTGCCACCGACCATCTGCCCCACCTCGTTGGTGCGATTGCCGGCCGTTGTCGTGACCCGCAAGCTGCTGTCGCTCGCAATGAGCGTCGACAGCTGCTTGAAGGCGATCTTCGCCGCCTGTTCGTCTGTCGCGCCGGCGACCCCGTTGCCCCAGGCCTGCTGCCGAAGCTTGTCGAGGTACTGCCGCGCCTCGGAATTGCTTTCTACGCGAGTCACCATATCTCACCCCCCCTTCTTGCTTTCGGACAACGCCTCCACGCGCGGCTGAAGGTTCTTCGCCTTGGCCAGGAACGTGCGGCCCATTTCGGTTTTCACATCCGCATACTCCTTCACGAAGTCGATCGAACTCTGCGCGTTCGTCCGGTCGCCCTGCGCCAGATAGCACTCCGCCGCATAGTAGGCGGCCTTCACATTGTGCACATCAAGGACGACGCACACGTAGGCGTAGGCGGCAACGGCCTTGTCGTAGTGCTTGAGCACCTGCTCCACCGCCGCATAGCCCATCCAGAACTTCTCGTTCAGGTGGTCGAACATCGTCAGAAAGCGGAAAAGCGTCTCCGCATCCTCATAGCGGCCCGTCTGGTAATAGTCGTGCGCGAGCGCGTAGACCGCCTCCATTTCCTCGATCCGGATGCCCTTGAGCTCATGCAGCGGCACCAGGCCGCCTTCGAGGGTCTTAGCCAATTCCGTCAACGTCTGCGTATCGATCGCTTCACTCATTTTCATGCTCCTTTTCACCAGATTCCACTTCATCGGCCCGATCAGGCCTTCGGTTGCGCCTCAGTTGCCATGTTCGCATCCAGCAGCGCCCGGTCTGCCGCCGCGATGGCGATGTTCTCGAAATTCCGGGCGGCCTCCTCGAGCGTCACCTCCTTGTCCTCAAGACGACGGCGCAGCTTTTCGAGCTCCTCCATCCGGCGCTCCTTCTCCAACCGCTCCTCGTCGGAGGGTGCGAGGTTGTCCACGATGTCCTTCATCGTCTGATAGACAGAGTTCATCATCGCCACCATCGCCTGGGTGCTGTGCAAGGCCGCCATCCCGCGGATCTGCGCACGGATGTCGGAAATCGTCAGCGCCGGCCCTTTGAGGATCGCGGACTCCAACGCGCCCGTCTGGCCGCTGGACTCCGTCGGCGCAGCCGCCTCGCCCATCGCCCCCAACCGCGTGGCCAATGCCCGCAGCAGATTGTCATTGACTGTCTTCACGGTGTTCATGCTTCAATCCCCCTCTTCTCGTTCAGAATCTCCTCGCGGCGCGGCTCGAAGCCGGCCACGAGCTTTTCCGCCTTTTCAGACATCTCCTCGATCGACGCCGCGACCTGCGCGGCGATGTTTTCTTCGTGCCGCACCTCCGCCTGCACGTCGTCCCCTTCCTTCGTGAGAAGTTTCTCCAGCAGACGGATCTTCTCCTCGAGTTCCCTGATAAAATCCTCCAGGTCCTCCTTGATTTCGGCGAGTTCCGCCTTCGCTTCCAGCGCCGCCGCCTTCGCGAGCATCTCCTGCGCTTTCGCCCGGCTCTCCTGCGCCTGCGCATAGGCGTCGATCAGGTTCGTCGCGCCAGCCGCGATCTGCGCGAGCTTCGCCGCGTTTTTGATCGCCGGATCGGCGACTTCGTTTGCTGAAATCGCCACCAGCGGAATCGTCGCCGCCAAAGCGCTCGGCGCGGTGCTGATTGTCATACTACTCATGGTCGTTCTCCTTTCCGCTGTCCCTCAAATCCGGTACTGCTGCATGAATGTTCCGAATTTAAGCTGCCGTTTGCCCGCCGTTACCGGCTCGTCTTCCGAAACCGCCTGCTGGCCCTTGTCAAACGCCGACTCGTCTTCCTGCAGCGGTTCAAACCCCTGCCGCTTGAGCTCCTCGTTCGCCAGCGCCCGCTGTTCGGGCGTGAAACGCATCGCCATCACCTGCTCCCGCGTCAACCCCTGCTGCGCCAGGAAACGATCCGTCTCCTGAATGCGCAGATCTGCCTCGGCGAGAAGCGCCTTGGCCTGCTTCACCGTCTTCCGGGCCCGCGCCAGCGTAGCCTCGATCTCTTCACGATCAATTGCCATGGCTCTTACTCCTCAAAATTCGGCATCTCAGGGGCCGGATACGAAAACACACGGTCGAACAACTTCCCCAGCGCATCGTCCCGACGCAACGCCGAATCCGGAATGTCCCCCTCAACCGACTCACTCGCAACAGACGTGACGTTCAGATTCCCCGTCGGCCAATCCGCACGGACGTCCGCCTTCGCGGCCGTTGGAACCGCGGCGGCGACGGGAATCGTCGTCATTGGATTAACTCCTGCTCGATTGATGTTTAGATTCATTTGATCGCTCCTTCTGTCAAGGTCTATGCAATTCAAAGGAAAAGGTTACAAGTTCAAGACACTTTTTTTCAAAAAAAAATAATGGCACGTCTTTCGACCGCACGGCCACACGGACGCTTCTTGACCGCTACCCTTCAGCGATCTGACAGCAAATTGACAATTTCAACAACAATTCGTCCAGAAATGAAAAGACTGGAAGAAGATATCTTATCCAACGTATCCTGCGGCGTGTGCCAGTAGTCGTTCAGTCCAGGCGCCGACCCAAATGTAAAATCGATCAGATCGATGGCCGGATACCCCGCATCGAAGAACGCCGAATGGTCGTCGCCTACCTGGAATTCGTCCTGAAACGACAGCCGTCGCGAGAAACCGGCCTTGACCGCGGCCTGCTTCGCCAGCGTCCGCAGAGACGGCGTACCATTCGCGGGCACCTCGATCTGCAAATCGCGGTCGCCTAGCATGTCGAGGCAGATCGCCGCCTTCACCGCACGACGTTTCGCTTGAAACTGCTTGACAAGATGGCGCGACCCCTGGAACCCGTCCGTCTCCGAATAGGCGACGCGGCATTCCTCCCCGTCGGTCCACACAAGGCAGATGTTCTCGCGCCGCCGTTCGCGCATCAGCACGCTCCCCAGTGCGACGAGCAGGCCCGAGGTCGACGCCCCGTCATTGGCCCCCTGGAAATCCCGAATGCCCGGCTTCGTATCGAAATGGGATATCAAGACGATCCACGGCGCCGTCGGATCGGTTCCGGGGATCTCGGCCACCACATTGACGAAGGACCGAATCTCATCGCGGCTCTGCGCCGTGAAAGGATCAAGCCGCGCCGTCAGCCCCGCCCGCGTGGCCTGCAGGCGAATCAAGTCCGCCGCTCGCCTCCCGCCAGCCGTACCGGCATCCCGCGGCGTACAGGTTCGCACCAACGCGGCCGCCGCCCCATAGGCCGCCCGCGCGTCTGACGGCTTGAAGACGACTGCGGACCATCCCGCCGAACAAGCCCCCAAAAGAAGTAGAAGGAAAAGGCGCTTCACCAACTCAATCCATTTTCACGCCGAGCATGCCGAGAATGCGGTCAAGATCGTCGTTGTCGATGAAGTCGATTTCCAGCACGCCCTTCACGTGCTTGCCGTTCGCGTGCGTCATGCCGCTCGTCAAACGCACGGCACAGCCCAGGTGCTTGTGGATTTCTTCGTTAAGCTGGCGGCAATAGGCGTCCGGGATGTCCGGGATGCCCTGCTTGCGCTCGACGACCGGCGTATGCAGCCGCGCCACACGACGCTCGAGTTCGCGCACCGTGATGCCGGGCACGAGGCGTCCCGTACGCGGATCGGCAAACGCCACGCACGCATCTGCGAGCTCGCGCACTTCCGCCGGATTGTTGTACTTCGACAGTACGCCCTGCAAGACCTTCGCGTGTCCAAGCGTAATCGCCCCGCGCCGCACATAGTCGCGCACCTCCATCGGCAGATCCAGCAAGCCAACCAGGTTCGCCACCGAGGAACGGTTCTTCTTGCCGACACGACGCGCCACTTCGTCATAGGTGAGATTGAAACGCGTCTTGAGCGACTGATAGCCTTCGGCCTCTTCGATCGGATTGAGATTGTCGCGCTGCAGGTTCTCGGTGATGGACATCACCGCCGCGACATCGTCCTCGACCTGGCGCAGCACCACCGGCACGAGCTTGAGACCGGCCTCGATGGCCGCACGCTGACGACGCTCGCCGCAGATGAGCTCGAACTTGCCATCCGGCAGCCGACGGCACGTGAGCGGCTGGATGATGCCGTTCTCGCGAATGGACTCCACGAGGTCGTCCAGCTCTTCACGGCGGAACTCCGTACGCGGCTGGAACGGACAACGCGCAATATCCTGCGGCGGCACCTGGAAGACTTTTTCCGCCTCGTTGACCGGCTCGGCCGGCGCGGCCGCAAACGGCACCGTCACAGGCGGCGCCACGACCGGTTCGGCCACGGGCGCCGGAGCAGACGGCACCGCCGGCTTGATGAGCGCATCAAGACCGCCGCCCAGACCGCGGCCCACATGACCAAGTCCGCCATGCTTCTGCTGGCTTCTCATCGCCGCACGTGTCGGCGGCTTCGGACCCGACGCCTTCTTGAGGAAGGGATTCTCGGGTTCCTCAGTCTTCTTTTTTGAACTCATGGATACATCCCCGGAAGATTGAGACCGGTGTTTTCAGGCAGACCGAACATCACGTTCATGTTCTGCAGGGCCTGTCCCGCTTGGCCCTTCACGAGATTGTCGATGATCGAGACAATGCGCAGCTTGCCGACACGCTTGTCGACGGAAACAACGATCTCGCAGCGGTTCGTTCCACGCACGCTCATCGTTCCCGTGGACGCCGTCGACGGCAGCACACGCACAAAAGCGCTGTCCTTGTAGAAGTCGCGATAGATCGCCTGCACATCCTCTTCCGACACGTCCTGGATCAGATCGCCATAGAGCGTCGAGAGGATGCCACGCGAAATCGGCAGAACCTGCGCCGTAAAGATGAGCTTCACGTCTTCGCCGCCCTGCAACGACAGCTCGCGCTCGACTTCGCACACATGCTGGTGTCCGCTCAAACGGTACGCATTGATCTGCTCGCAGCGCTCCGGATAGTGGAACTGCGGCTTCGGCTTCTTGCCCGCACCCGACACGCCGCTCTTGCAGTCGCAGATCACGGAATGCGGCGCCACGAGATGCGCCTTCATCGCCGGCGCAAGACCCAGAATGCAGCTCGTCGCAAAGCATCCGGGATTGCCCACGAGATTCGCCTTCGCGATGTCCGCACGATGCAGCTCGGGCAGGCCGTAGACGTTTGTTCCCAACAGTTCCGGCGAGAGATGGTTCGGATCCTTCCCCAGACGCGTCGCATAATCCTGATAGGCCGCCAGCGTCGTGAAGCGGAAGTCGCCCGAATAGTCGATCACCTTCGCCCCCTTCGCCAGCTCCGCCTTCGCATCCGCCATGCCCACGCGATCCGGCGTGGAGAAAAAGACAAGGTCAAAATTCCCCTGCGCGGCCGGATCATCCGCCGCGAGGATCATCTGATCGCAGTAGCCCGCCAGATGCGGATAGACATCTGAAATCTTCTTGCCCGCGTCTTCGCGAGCCACAAGCGCGCCGATTTCCGCGTACGGATGACGCAACAGCAGATCAATGATGCCAAGCCCGCCGTAACCGGTGGCGCCGACGACTTTCACTCTAATCTTCTTATTCATAGGGGCATATATTTTAGCACAAATCACCGCTTCCGTGGGAATGTATTTGATATTATTAGAAAAAGGTAGTAGCACAACGAATAGGCGCCACACTCGCCGGTTCCCCAGCAAGGAGGCTCACCCGCCTACCCGTTGTGCTACTACCCCCCCCCCCCCCCCCCCCCCCCCCCCCCCCCCCCCCCCCCCCCCCCCCCC
>JAKSOY010000075.1 GCA_024405255.1 Kiritimatiellia bacterium | reverse complement strand
CACCACGAGGAGCTCGAGTCGCTCGGCTGCAACCTGAAGGGCATCAAGCGCATCCGCTTCTTCATGACCTTCGGCCAGAGCTATCTGACGCATCTCAAGTGCCTCGAGAACTGCGGCCTGACGCGCATCGACCCGATCGACTTCAAGGGACAGAAGATCGTCCCGATCGAGTTCCTGCGCGCGCTGCTGCCCGATCCCGCGTCGCTCGGTCCGCGCACGAAGGGCAAGACGAACATCGGCTGCATCTTCCACGGCAAGAAAGGCCGTAAGACGGTCGACTATTACGTCTATCAGGTGTGCGACCACCAGGCGTGCTACAAGGAAGTCGGCTCGCAGGCGATCAGCTACACGACGGGCGTTCCGGCGATGATCGGCGCGAAGATGTTCCTCGAGGGCAAGTGGACGACGAAGGGCGTTCATACGTGCGAGGAGTTCGACCCCGATCCGTTCATGGACGAATTGAACCGTCAGGGCCTCCCGTGGCAGGAAAACTTCAATCCCGTCAAGGTGCCGTGATTTTGAATAGAAACTATGGTTTGGAAGCTGACTTTCTGTTCAACTAACGACCGAAAATTGATTTAGTTGAACAGAAAGTCCGCGTCTGGCCTTGACTTTCTGTTCAACTAAATGATAAAATGTCGGCAAGCACAAGAGGTTTCTATGTTTGTTGGACGTGAAGAAGAGTTAAATTCGTTGATTTCGCTTTGGGGTAAGGCGACGTCTTCTTTGGTCACATGTCGTGGACGGCGTCGCATTGGTAAAAGCGCATTGATCGAGGAGTTTGCGCGGAAAACGGCGGATACGTTTATTGTCTTGGAAGGGTTGGCACCTCGGAAAGGGTTGTCGGACCGCCAACAGCGCATGAATTTCTGCGATCAGTTGTCGGTGTATGCTCATAGGCGTGTTCGTGCGGCCAATTGGATTGCGGCCTTTCAATCACTTGACGCTGTCATTCCCTCTACTGGGCGAACGGTTGTCTTGCTGGATGAAATTTCATGGATGGGTGCTTATAATCCGGATTTTGCCGGGATCCTTAAGATCGCATGGGATCGCTATTTCTCGAAGCATGAACGTCTGGTTGTCGTATTCTGCGGGTCGGTTTCGGCGTGGATTGCGCAGAATATTCTCAACAGCACGGGATTTGTTGGACGAAATTCGGTGGATCTGGAACTGGATGAGCTTCCTTTCGGGAAATGCATGGAACTGCTGGGACCGTTGGGGAGTCGTTTGTCGGTCGAAGAACGGATTGATTTCCTGTCCATTACGGGTGGTGTTCCGAAATATCTGCTTGAGATTCATCCAGAGTTTTCCGTCGAGGAGAACGTGCGTCGGATGTGCTTTGTGCGAAACGGATTGCTTTTCCGGGAATTTGACGAGATGTTTTCGAGTGTATTCGGACGCAAGACGGAGACTCGTCGCAAGGCGCTCTTGCGTTTATCAGAACGGCCCGTGTCGGTTTCGGAGTTTGCCGTCCAGATGCACAAGCGGGTGGGCGGACGACTTTCACAGGTGCTACAGGATCTCCAGCATGCGGGATTTGTCGGACGGGATGTCGGACTCAATCTGGAGACAGGAGAGCCGTTGCGACAGGAACGGTATCGCATCAAAGACAACTATACCCGTTTTTACCTGAAGTGCATTGAACCGTTTCGGCAGGCCATCGAGCAGGGACTGTTCCGATTCGTCTCGCTTGACCAGCTTCCGGATTGGCCCGGTATCATGGGGTTGCAATTCGAGAATCTGATTGTCGGTCACAAAAGCGAACTATTTCCGCTTCTGGGGCTTGATCGGTCGCTCATTCTTTCTGCTGCACCGTATGTTCGGCGTTCGAAGACGGGTGAAGGATTGCAGGTCGATCTGTTGATACAGACAAAAAAGTCTTTGTTTGTCGTCGAAGTCAAGCGTCAGCGCCACATCCCCTACGGCATCATCTCGGAAGTTGAACGCAAGGTGAAACGACTGTCTGCGCCGAAGGACAAGTCGGTTCGCACGGCGCTCGTCTATGCCGGTGAACTGGATCCTCGGATCGAGGCCGATCATGGTTTTGATTTCATCATTCCCGCCTCGCGGCTTGTTGGAGATGCGTGAAACAGGAGATGGAGCTTTCAATGAACACACCTTATTATTTGATTGACGAGGCGAGGCTGGAGCGGAACCTCAAGATTCTTGCATCGGTGCGGAAACGCGCCGGCGTGAAGATCCTTTTGGCGCAGAAGGCCTTTTCGGCGTTTGACGTCTATCCGCTTGTTGCGAAGTACCTGGATGGTACGACGGCGAGCGGCCTCTTTGAGGCTCGTCTGGCGCATGAGGAGATGCCTTCGCGCGAGAACCATGTGTTCAATCCCGCCTTTACCGAAGAGGAGATGCGCCAGATCGTGAAATGGTGCGACCACATCGTCTTCAATTCGGTGGCGCAGTGGAAGCGCTTTCGCACCTTCCCGCATCTTCCTTCGGCGGGCTTGCGCGTGAACCCGGGCTACAGTGAAATCGAGCACGCCATCTACAATCCCTGTGCCGAGGGATCGCGTCTCGGCGTGCCGCGCGCCTTTGTAAAGGCCGAGGATTTGGAAGGACTCGAAGGGCTCCATTTCCATTCGATGTGCGAGCAGGGCGCCGATGTGCTGGCGCGTACGCTGCCGCATTTCGAGCGGAAGTTCGGCGAATTCCTGCCGCAGATGAAGTGGGTGAATTTCGGCGGCGGCCACCACATCACGAAGCCGGGCTACGATGTGGCCCTCCTTGTGAAGACGCTTAAGGATTTCCGCAGGCGTTATCCGCATCTCGAAGTGTACCTCGAACCGGGCGAGGCGATCGCGCTCAATGCGGGGACGCTTGTGACGACCGTCCGCGAAGTGATCGACTACGGCACGCCCCTCGCGATTCTCGACGCTTCCGCCGAGTGCCACATGCCGGATGTCATTGAAATGCCCTACCGTCCGCCGCTCAAGGGTGCGGGAGAACCGGGCGAGAAGCGCTACACCTATCGTCTGGGCGGTCCCACGTGTCTTGCGGGCGATGTGATCGGCGACTATTCGTTCGCCCGTCGTCTCAAGCCGGGCGACGAACTCGTCTTCAACGACATGGCGATCTACACGATGGTCAAGAACAACACATTCAACGGCATGCCGCTTCCGTCCATTGCGCTCAAGAAGAAGGATGGTCGCATCGTGTGTCTGCGGCAGTTCGGCTATTCGGATTTCAAGGGCCGTTTGGGACGGTCGAAAAATTGCAACTGAAGAAGGAGAAGTGGAACATGGCAAACGTAGAACTTGGTAGAAGAACTTTTCTGGCTGGGGCCGGCATGTTCGCGGCCGCGGTTTCCGCCGGCACGGCGAAGGACGCGCCGAAACCGGAGAAAAATCCGCTGGTGTATCCTGACCGTCCGATCAGCGCGGAACTGTCGCGGGAGTACACGATGGTGGTACTGGGCGCGGGTGGTCGTGGCAATGTGTATTCGAGGTACGGCAAGCTATTCCCTGGTACCGTGAAGGTGGTGGGCGTGGCGGACTTGATTCCGTTCCGCCGCAATCAGATGGGAAAGAACTGGAACATTCCGGCGGAGCGCCGCTTCAACGACTATCGGGATTGTCTGAAGGCCGGCAAGCTTGCCGACATCGCGCTGGTGACGTTGCCGGATGCGCTCCATTACGATGCGGTGCTCAAGGCGCTCGATCTCGGGTACGACGTGCTGGTCGAGAAGCCGATGGCGCAGTCCGCACAGGAGTGTCTCGAAATGCTCGCCAAGCAGCGTGAGACGAAGCGGATCGTCGGCGTGGGGCACGTGCTTCGCTACGCGCCGTACTACGTGGCGATCAAGTCCGCCATCGACCGCGGGCTCCTCGGCGACCTGCTGTGCATCCAGCATGCGGAGCTGGTGGAAAAATACCACATGTCGCATTCCTTCGTACGTGGCAACTGGCGCAATTCGAAGGAATCGACGCCGATGATCATTTCCAAATGCTGCCATGACCTCGACATCATGCGCTGGTTCATCGGCAAGCCCTGCAAGACCGTCAGCGCCGAAGGCAAGCTCAGCTTCTTCGTGCCCGCGAATCGTCCGAAAGGCGCGCCGGCGAACTGCTTCGCGGGTTGTCCGTATGTGGACAGCTGCATCTTCGCCGCGCAGAAGATGTACGTGCGCAATGGCTACATGGGCCACCATCTGGACCTGGTACGGGGCGAGCCGGCGGATGTGCGGATCGCCAAAGTCAAGAACTCGCCTTATTCCCGCTGCGTCTTTGCCTGCGACAACGACGTGCCCGATCATTATGCCGCCACGCTGGGATTCGAAGGCGGGGTGACGGTCGCCTTCTCCTACGAAGGTCTGGGGACGAGAGGTGCGCGGATCACGCGCATCATGGGCACGAAGGGAACCCTCGAAGGCGACGGTCAGGAATTCCGGTTGACGGACCTGGTCACGGGACGGGTCTTGACCTGGAACATGAAGGTTCAGGAAGTCGTCGACCGCAGCCACGGCCACGGTGGCGGCGATCTCCGTCTGTTCCGCGATTTCCTCATGGCGGTCGACAAACACGACGAAAGCCTGCTCACCAGCTCGCTCGCCGCGTCCGTCGACAGCCACGTCATCGGCTATGCCTGCGAAAAGAGCCGCCTCGAAGGCATCAAGGTCCGACTGTAGAATGGAGAACATAAAAGGTAAAATGTCTGCCCGGTCGTTGGGTTGCCCTCTTTTTTTCCACCCTAACGCCGTCTGATTTTGCTATAATATCCCCAGTTTACTTTTGACGAAGAAGGAGAGAAGCGAAAATGGCGAAATTGACGGAGATTTCCTGGTCGGATTTCGAAGCGTTGCCGCTTGAGGCGAAGAAGCCGTATCTGGCGAATACCGAGTTGCCGGACACGCCTTACCACACGCTTTTTGCGCAGCAGTTCGACCGCCGTCTTCTGGAGCGTCTGGCCGCGCTGGCGAATCGCATCCGCTTTATGGCGAAGTCCAAGGAGGGGGCGCTCTACCTCAAGTCGCTCCTGCCCCACAAGCGCGCCATGCTCTACTTCTCGCAGCCGAGTTCGCGTACCTTCCTCTCGCACCTGAGCGCGTGTCAGATCCTCGGCCTCACGACTGGCAGCGTGCGCGATGCCGCCACGTCGTCCGAATTCAAGGGCGAGTCGAAAGAGGACTCGATCCGCACGTTTTCGTCCTATTTCGATCTGATCATCATGCGTACGCCGGAGAAGGGCCTCGCCGAGCACATGGCGTGGGAACTCTCGAACAGCGAGCGCCCGATTCCGATCCTCAACGCGGGTTCGGGCAAGGACCAGCACCCGACGCAGGCGCTCTTGGACATCTACACGCTCTTGCGCTCGTTTGAGACGAAGGGCGGTCTGAAGAACCGTACGGTGACCTTCTGCGGCGACCTCCTCCGCGGGCGCACGGTGCGCTCGCTCAGCTATCTGCTCACGAACTTCGAGAACATCCGCCAGGTGTTTGTGGCCCCGAAGCAGCTGCAGGTGCCGGAAGACGTCTTGGCGATCCTGCGCGAGAAGGGCGTGTCCTTCGACGTGTCGGACGATCTGCGCGCGGCGACGGCGGTTTCCGATGCGGTCTATATGACGCGTATCCAGGACGAGTGGGACCAGAGCAAGGGCGAGAGCGCGAAGATCGACACGCATCTCTTCAAGTTCGGGGCCGAGGAGCTCAAGTTGCTGCCGAAGGACGGCATCATCATGCATCCGTTGCCGCGGCGTGACGAGATCGCCACCTGCTGCGACCATGATCCTCGGGCGATGTACTGGCGTCAGATGCGCAACGGCATGTGGATCCGTACGGCGTTGATTGCGATGACGTTCGGTTTCGAAAAGCAGATCATGTGCTTCGGTGCGTAAGCCGACGGTGGTGAGACGGTCGCGATGAGAACGGCAAGAGAGATTTGGCGAGACGCGTGGAATCTGCTTTGGACGGGCGATGTCTACGGAAAGTTTCTGTTTGGGACGTTTTGTCTGATATTCGTGGGCTGGTTGGCGAAGATCGTGGCTGTCATCCTGTCCTTGGTCGGCTACTTTATCCTGAAAGGCATGTTCGATCCGCAGGTGCTTGCGGCGGTGAAGGAGATGCCGTGGCAGACGTTCTTGAAAGACTATGACCCTGCGGCATTGAAGGAGATTGTGCAGACGTTGTGTCACTATCCTCGGTTGGTGATTATGGGCTTGCTGTTGACGATTCCCCCCTTGTTCGTGATCTTCTATTTTGGAGGGTTTAAAGGATGGGGCATGCATGCGATGGGAATCGCAGGCGCGCGGCGAGGACTTTCCGTTTCCCACGCACTCTGCGGTTGGGGACATGGCTGGAAGATGGTCGCTCTGATCCTCTGGCAGCAGACCTTGGTCGGACTCAAGATGCTTCTCTTAGTCGTGCCGGGTGTTCGGGCGCTTTTCTCCTATGCGCTCGCACCGTATCTGCTGATCGACCATCCCGATTGGACGTCTCGACAGTGTCTGAACGAGTCGGAACGGCTGATGAACGGGCATCGGTGGCGGCTGTTCAAGGTGTCTCTCGTTTTCGTGGGGTTCTTCCTCTTTGCCTTTTTGCTTAATCTGGCGGCCGACAAGTTGCAGCAGGTGCTCCTCGAATACCTCGCAAAGATTCTGTGGGTGCTCGTGGTGCCCTATGTGGGAATGGTCTTTGCGCTGTTCTACGAGAACCGGCTTGATGAAGCCGAGGCGGAAAAAAGAGCCGACGAAAATGTCGAAAAAGCAGAATTGATTGACGAACAAGAGACAGACGAACAAGAAAGGAATCCGGAAGATGATGAACATTAAGTCCTTGGCAGGTGTTGCGCTCGCGTTGGGCGTCCTCGCGGGATGCGGACCGAGCAAGCCCGAACTCCATATCTACACCTGGAGCGACTACATCGACGAAGACGTGATCAAGCAGTTCGAGGAACGGAACAACTGCGCGGTCGTGGTGGACACGTTCGATTCCAATGAGGCGATGTACGCGAAGCTGCAGGCGGGTTCCACGGGTTATGACATCATGATGCCGAGCTCCTATCAGATTCCGCTGATGGCCAAGAACAAGATGATCCGCGAGTTGGATCACTCGAAGCTGCCGAACGTCAGGAAGAACTTCGATCCGGCCTATGCGGCTTCGCTGCTGGACCCGACCTTCAAGTACAACGTGCCCTACATGGTCACGTACACGGGCATCTCCTATCGCAAGGACAAGGTCGGGACGGCGCCGGTCGACAGCTGGAAGATCTTCGACTCGGTGCCGCTTAAAGGCCGTATGTCGCTCCTCTCCGACATGCGCGAGACGATCGGCGGTGCGCTCAAGAGCCTCGGCTATTCGCTCAACAGCGAAAAGCAGGAAGAGGTCGACAAGGCCGTGCAGGTCGTGCTGAACTGGAAGAAGAACATCGCCAAGTTCGACAACGAGCAGTACAAGACGGCCGTCGAGTCGGGCGAGTGGTTCGTGGGCCACGGCTATTCGTCCGATGTGACGCAGGTGCTGCTGAAGAACGACAAGGTCGGCTTCGCACTGCCGAAGGAAGGCTTCACGATCGCATTCGACGAAATGGTGATCGCCGCCGATGCGCCGCAGCCGGAACTCGCCTACAAGTTCATCGACTTCTGCTATGAGACGGAAGTGGCGAAGGCGAATATGGAGAGCATTAACGCGCCGATGCCGGTCAAGGAGGCGCTTGAGAAGCTCGATCCCAAGCTGAAGCCGTTCATCGCCATCGATGCCGAAACGCTCAAGCGCGGTGAAGTGCTGAAGGATTTCGACGACAAGCCTGCGGTGCGCGACATGTACATCAAGGCGTGGGACAAGATCAAGGCCGGCGAATAAGTCGGACATTCAAGAGGACTGGAAGACATGATGAAGATTCTCCCGTTGTGCGCGTTGGCGATCTGCGCCGTGTGCGCTGGTTGCTTTGACAATCGGGGTCGTCCCGCTGACGCCACCCCCGTGACTTCGCTCGCGGCGCTGGCCGCGACGAACCGCGCGGAGGTCGTACGCCTCTATCTGCGGGGAGGGAAGGAACCGCTCGCGGAAGGGGCGCTCGCCGGACTCGCCAAGCTCTGGGAGCTTGATCTCTCGGAGCGGACGCTGACCGACGTGCCGAAGGAGGTCTTCACGTTGCCCGTCCTCGAACATCTCTATCTCGCGCGGTGCGGTCTCAAGGAAATCCCGGCCGACCTCGCGAAGATGCCGGCGCTCACCTATCTCAACCTCGACGGCAACCAGCTGACGGCGGTGCCGGAGGCCTTGGGCGATGCGACAAAGCTGAAATGGCTGCGCCTGAACGAGAACCAGCTGTCGGCGCTGCCGGCTACGCTGGGGAAGTGCACGGACCTTCGGGCCTTCTATGCGCGCCGCAACAAGCTCAAAGAAGTGCCGGCGTTCCTGGAGAAATGTCGGCAGCTGACGGATCTCGTGTTGGACAACAATCCGATCTCGACCGTGCCGGATTGGCTCGTGCAGCTGCCCGCGCTGAAGAGCGTCTCCTTCAGCGGGTGCCGGATCAACAAGCTGCCGGAAGACCTGACGCCGTGGCGCCGTTTGAATTCGCTTGTGCTGTCGGGGTGCCCGATTTCGTCCGAGGAAATGGTCCGTATTCGCAAGGCGCTTGGCGACGACGTTGCCTTGATTTTCTGATCCAATGGACGAAAAGCGTCTGAAAGACCTCGCAGAGGCGCCCCTGGGGCGCCTCCTTGCGCGTTTCTCCTGGCCGGCGCTCGTGTCGATGACGCTGAATGCCCTCTATTCGATTGTCGACCGCGTCTACATCGGGCAGGGCTGCGGACAGGACGCGATGGCCGGATTGACGTTGGCATTTCCGATCCTGATGGTCTTCGGTGCCTTCGGCGTATTCGTCGGCGCGGGACACGCCGCGCTCATTTCTCTGAAGCTGGGGGCAGGCGATCGTTCGGCCTGCGAGAAGATTCTGGGCGAACTCGTGGCGTTCAAGCTCGCGTTCTTCTTCGTGCTGCCGCCGCTCATCTTCATCTTCCTCGATCCGATTCTGCGGGCGACGGGCGGTTCGGGACTGACCCCCGGCGCGCTTGAACAGGCCAAGACCTATCTGCGGCTCGTCTTGTTTTCGAACATCTTCTCGCATCTTGCGTTCGGCCTTTCTGCGGCGATGCGCAGCGAAGGCGCGGTCTTGCCGAGCATGATGTGCATGGTCGTGGGCTTCGGCACGAACCTCGTACTGGATCCGATTCTGATCTTCGGTATCCATTTCAATCTGTTTGGTTGTTCTCTGCAGATACTGGCGCCGATGGGCGTCGCCGGTGCCGCCTGGGCGACGAACATCGCGATGTTCCTTTCGTGCATCTGGGCGTTTTCGTATTATCGGCCCGGCCACAGCGCCGTGCGTCTGCGCATCAGCTGTGTGCGGTTCTACCGCGAGTTCGTGGGGCGTGCGGCGGGAATCGGCTTGTCGCCGGCGCTGCAGCAGCTGATGGGCAGTCTCATCACCGTCTCGATGCAGATGGTGTTCGTGAAGTGGTCCGCCGGCGACGAAAAGATGGCGACGGCGCAAATCGCCTCGCTCGGTATCTTCCAGATGGTGATGATGCTCTTCTTCATGCCTGTATTGGGCGTGCAGCAGGGTCTGGCCCCCATCCTCGGCTTCAACTGGGGGGCGCGCGGCTATGCGCGTGTACGGCGCACGTTGCTGCTCGGCTTCTGGGTGACGACGGTGCTCGTGACGATTGCGGCGGTGGCGCAGATCGTGGCGCCGGAGGCCATTGCGCGCATCTTTATGGACGGTACGGACGCGGCCTTCCTCAAGTTGGCGGCGGGCGATCTGCGGCTGTCGAACTGCATGCTCTGGTGCATCGGCCTCAACGTGGTCGCCACCACGTATTTCCAGTCCATCGGACATCCCTGGACTGCGACGATCCTCTCGATGATGCGCCAGTGCCTGTGTCTGCTGCCCTGCATCTGGCTTCTGCCCTATCTGTTCAACGACAAGATGTTCGCCATCTGGGTGTCGTTGCCGATTTCGGACGTGCTGGCGTTCTTCTTCACGATCCCGCCGTTTTTCTCGCATCTGCGCTTCCTCCGCCGCGCCGCGCAGGTGCGCCGTTGAAAATTTTTTTGGGGGTTGTTGTTTTTGGGTTAGAATTGTTGTCTTCTGGTTAGAATCTTTTTCCCGTGTTGTGCTTTAATTCCCGCGTGCGCTACGGCCGGTTTGGACAGGTCCGTTGTCCGTGCGCCGGAAAGGAAAATGATGAACACGGAAAATCAGAAGACAATCACGCCCGAAGAGGGCATTCAAAAATGGTTCGGCCACGACGGGTTCCGTCCTGGCCAGCGCGAAGCCGTTGCGGCCGTTCTCGCGGGACGCGATGTCGTGGTGATCATGCCGACAGGATCGGGCAAGTCGCTCTGCTACCAGCTCTCGGCTTTGCTCCTTCCGGGTGTGACGCTCGTCGTCTCCCCGTTGATCGCATTGATGAAAGACCAGGTCGATGGGTTGGTCCAGAAGGGCATTGCGGCGACTTACATCAACTCCACGGTGGCGACGAAAGAGATGGAGGCGCGTCTCGAAGGAATGAAGGCGGGTCGGTACAAACTCGTGTACATTGCGCCGGAACGCTTCCGCGTGGACGCCTTTCGGACGATTCTGAACGCAACGCCGCTGTCGCTCATCACGATCGACGAAGCGCATTGCATCAGCCAGTGGGGACACGATTTCCGTCCCGACTATCTGGAGATCAAGAATGTTCTGGCGTCCTTCCCGAATCTGCGCGTAATGGCCGTCACGGCCACGGCGACGCCGCATGTACGCTCGGACATCGTTCAGCAGCTGCGGCTGGGCGAGGGCGGGCGTACGGAACCGTTCGTCGAGGTTCTCGGGTTCGCCCGACCGAACCTCCACATCGCCGTGACAACGGTCTACGGCGACGAGGACAAATATGAACGTGCCGTCGAAATCATCCGTCAGGGACGAGCCGGCATCGTCTATGTCGCGACGCGGCGCCATGCCGTGAACGTGACGACGGAACTGTCGCGTCGATTGGCGACGGAGAAAGACCTGACGGTGATGATGTATCACGGCGCACTCGCGGACAAAGAACGTGCGGCGATACAGGATACGTTCATGAAGGTCGCACATCCCGTCGTGGTCGCCACGAATGCCTTCGGCATGGGCGTGGATCGGGCCGACGTGCGGTTTGTTCTGCATTGGGACATTCCCGGAGGAATCGAAGCCTACTATCAGGAGATCGGCCGTGCCGGACGCGATGGCGCACGTTCCTGGTGCGAACTTCTCTACAACGCTCAGGATATACGGGTCCAGGAGTTTTTCAATGAAGGTCGCAATCCGACGGGCGAGATGGCGCTGCGTGTTCTGGCCTGGATGAAGCAAGTCGGGAAACCGGGGATCCCGCTTCGGTTCAATACGGACAATCTCGGACGGTCGATCAACATCCGCAACAGCCTGGCCATCGACACGGTGCTGAATGTCCTTCAGACGGTAGGCGTGCTGACGCGCCAATATGAAGGCCGTACGAACGCGCACGATGTTTCGGTGCTGTTGAGCGAGAGGATTGACGAGGCGCAGGTGAGGGCTGTGTTCGCGGCGCGTCGTCCCAAGGCGCGGCTTGACGCGGAACGGCTGGAGACCATGGTGAGATTCTGCCAGTGCAGGACGTGTCGGCATCAGTTCATCCTTGACTATTTTGGCGATCAGATGTCCGACCGGAAGTGTGGCGGGTGTGACAACTGTGCGGGTTCGACCGAAGCTGCGAATCAGGCGCGGGGAGAGAAGAGCGTACAGCAAGGGGCTTGGGGCGAAACGGTCGCGGCGGCGTATTTCCGGTCCCGCGGATGGAACGTAGTCGCGCGCAATGTGCATCCGTGTCCGAAAGACCTTCGGTGCGAGATCGATCTGATCGTTCAGGACCCGGACAAGCGGATCATCTTCGTCGAAGTGAAGACGCATGCGACGAAATCCCCTTGGGACAACCGTCTTGTCCGTGTCAACCAGCGGAAGAAGGGCGTGCTGCTGCGGGCGTGCGTGAACTGGCTGATGCGTCACCAGTGGCACGGGAATTTCCGCTTCGACGTGGTTGAAGTGTACGGAACGCAGGCCGGCGAGACGCCGCCGGAAATCGACCACATTGAGAATGTCCCCCTCTTCCCGCCCAAGTGGCGTTTTTGGTGATTCCATCTTTACATCCTTTTGTGAATGATGTATAATCTACATCACTCGGCAGGATAGGCGGTGGACAATGAGAAGATGACATACTACATATCGGACTTGCACTTCGGGCATCGGCGGATGCTGACGCCCGATGGTCTTGATCGACGTCCGTTTGCTTCGCTGGAGGCGATGCATGCGGCACTGAAAACGCGTTGGAACGAACAGGTGACGAACGGCGACGACGTCTACATTCTCGGCGATATGGTCTGGGAGGCAGATGAAGAAGCAATCGCGTGGGTCGCGACTTTGCGAGGACGAAAGCATCTGCTCGTCGGCAATCACGACGAGTTGGACGATGCGCGGCTTCGGCAGTTGTTCGTTGAGATCGTGCCCTACAAAGAGGTGGATGACCAGATCGGCGGGAAGCACTATTCTGTCGTCCTCTCGCATTATCCGATCATGTTCTGGAACCACCAGCATATCGAACGGTGGGGCGGGGGCTTGCAGCGCGGTTGGGCCGTTCATCTCTACGGGCACGTACATGCTTCGCGTGAAGAGAGGTTCTATCAGGATTTTCTCAAACGGCTCAACAACGTCCACGGGATTCGCTGTGTGGCACGGAACGTGGGCTGCATGATGCCCTGGATGGACTACACGCCACGGACGCTTGGCGAGATTCTCGGCGCGCCGCCGCTCGACCTGCCGGCCTTGCTTGCGGCTGCGGCGAATCCCCCCACCTCGAAAGGAATTTCGTGACGGCCCGCCGATTGCGCGGCGAGGAACGCGCCGCGCAATTCCGTCGCCATCACAGGAATTTCAACCGAGAGGTAGGATTTTATGATATAATACGGACTATGAAACATTTAATGACTTCCTGGGCTGCCTGTATGGCCGCTTTGTCTGTGTTTGCCGCAGAGCCGGTGCGTCGGATTGTCCTTTCGGATGAATCGCGCGCCCGCATCCACTATTACGATTCGACCGATCCGTCGAAATGTTTCTGGGTGGATGCCGAGAAGTCGACGTGGGACATGCAACCAGTCGGTACGCGGCAGCCGGGGCAGATCGGCTGCTATCGCTATCTCTGCCGCAGCGGCTTCAAGGTCGTCGACATGGATGCGCGCAAGCATGTGGATGAGTTTCGCCATCCGGCGTTGAACAACCTCTCGGCCGTGAGCGATCTGCCCGACGGCGGCTTCATTGCGACGGTCAATCCGGGCGGCAAGAAGAAGGCAATTCTCGTCCGCAGGTTCTCGAAGGACCGCAAGCTCGTCTGCACCTATACGTTTTCGGGCATCTTCAACTGCCGTACGATGCAGCGACTCGAGAATGGCGAACTCGTCTTGGCGCACGAGACGGGATTCTCGCATGTGCGTCTGCCGGAAGGCGACCGCGACCAGGAAGGCGTCGTAATTCGCTCGGGCCGCATGCCGCATGCGCGGAACATGTATCACGCGTTGCCGACCAATGACGGCGCCGGTTACTGGGGAGGAGCCGGCTATGCGGCGGAAGTGGTGCATTTCGATCGGAACGGCAAGGTGCTGCAGACCTTTTCGGCACCGTCGAAAGACGGTCTCAAGGGCTACTTCTACGGCCAGATCAAGGAAATGGACGACAAGCGCCTGCTTGTGACGAATTGGACGGGACATCGGCCGGACGATTCGAAGAAGGGCTGGCAGTTGATCGAGTTCGATGCGAACCGCGAGGTTTCGTGGACGCTCTACGATCCGAAACGCTACGGTTCCATCCATGGATTCGTCGAACTTGAAGGTCCGGGGTTGCCACTCGTCGACAAGTCTTCCGCCTGGTGGTGCAGTCCGCTGGGATGGGTGGTTGACCGCAAAGCCGGTACGGTGCGGTCCAAGGGCCTGACGGACTTCGCGCTCGCCGAGACCACGCGGGCGGCGGAGACGGACTTCCATGTGCGTGTGACGCCGGAGGCGGCCGGGACAAACGGTTGGGCCACACTGGGACTTTCCCTGTATGACGATCGGGCCAATTACTGGCATCTGGCTCTCGTACGTACGCCGCCGGAAAATGGCGAACAGCACTGGTTTGAACTCTGCGAACAACGCGAAGGGACGTGGCTTTCGCAGAATATCGACAAGCTGGTTCGTACGGAATGGAAGGTGCAGGGGGGCTGGGAATTCGGCCAGACCTACGACCTTTCGCTCAAGACGACTCCGGCGGGCATTCGCGGCGAAGTGAAAAATGCCGCCGGCAAGACGTTGTTCGTCTGCGCCTATGCATTCCCGCGCGCGGCCAAGGATCCGGTGAAGGCCGTGACCAATGGTAGTCTCGCGCTTCATACGACGGGCATGTTCCGCGGCACCTTTTCGCGCGTATCGGCGACGACGGCGGAACCGCGGGTGAAACCGGCGGAAACTTTCCCGCCCTATCAGAACGAGAGTTTTGTGCCGGATGTCAAGGACCGGGCGACGGGATTTTTCCACACGGCTGAAAAGGACGGCCGCTGGTGGGTGATCGATCCGCTCGGCCGCGGGATGGTCCTCTTGGGCGTTGATCATGTCACCTATCACGGGCACCGCAGCCAGCGCACGGGCAAGGCGCATCATCTTGAAGCGAACCGTGCCAAGTTCCCCGACAAGCGCGATTGGGAGGTGGATACGCTGGCCCGCTTGAAGGGTTGGGGATTCAACATGCTGGGTGCCGGGTGCGATGCCGCCCTCAAGCACCGCGGTCTGGTGCATACGATCTTTCTTTCGATCGGCGATGCCCTGTGCTGGAACGCCCTCAATTCCGAGTACTTCATCTGTCCGAACGAACATCGTCCCTGTTCCGCCTTCCCGAACGTGTTCCATCCGGATTTCCCCGCCTGGGCGGACTATGTGGCGCGCCGTTCCTGTGAGCCGAATCGCAATGACCCGTGGCTCTTCGGCTATTTCATCGATAACGAACTGGCCTGGTGGGGGCGTGGCCGTCAGGATACGGGCCTCTTCGAGGCGGTGGCGAAGCTGCCGGCGACGCATCCGGCGCGTGTCGCGCAGCAGGAGTTCCTCGCCGCCCGCAGTGTGAAGGGGTCTGTCCCCGCCGAGGTGAAGCTCGACTTCCTCCGTTTGGCCGCCGATCGCTACTTCCGCATTTGCAGCGAGGCGATCCGCCGTTACGATCCGAACCACCTGGTGATGGGCGCGCGTTTCGCCGGCCTTGGTGGGGCGCATGCGGTCGTGTGGGAGGCCTCGGGCAAATATTGCGATGTCGTCACGTTCAACTGCTATCCGTGGGCGGACCTTGATCGGAACGTGATGCTGACGGACCGCGGGGCGAATGCCCGCCAGATCGCCGAAGCATTCACGGAACAGTACGGATATGTCAAGAAGCCGATGCTCGTGACGGAGTGGAGTTTCCCGGCGCTCGATTCGGGTCTTCCCTGCACCGGTGGTGCCGGTCAGCGCTTCCGTACGCAGGCATTGCGTACGCAGGCGACGGAGTTGTTCGCCAAGACGATGCTTTCGCTGCCGTTCCTCGTCGGCTACGACTACTTCATGTGGGTCGATGAACCGCCGGAAGGCATCAGCGATGCATTCCCCGAGGATTCGAACTACGGTCTCATCAATGAGAAGGGCGAGGCGTACCCCGAAATCACCGGGATGTTCACGCGTCTTCATCAAAACATTTCCAAGTGGCGCAAGGCTCCATTGCCGGCGATGCGTCCTGCGGCGCCGTCGACGGGGTTGAAGGCGGCGGACTTCCTTGCGCATCTGCCGAAGGCGGCTGCGACGGCGCGCGCGACTTTTACGCGCGCGGGCGATGCCTACATCATACGCAATACTGCGGGCCTGGTCCTCGAAGGCCGCGTGGGCGGAGCGAACTTCTTCGACAAGGTGACGCTGAACAGCCGTGTTCTCGGCCAGTACTCGGGCATGCTCAATGATCGCGTGGGGGGCAGCCTGCGTTGGCGTGACATCAACAAGGTGACGTCTGTCGATCTGCAGGAATCGGAGGGACGTGTCATCGTGACCGTGACGGGCGCGCGCGTGAACGACGAGGCGACGTTCGCGTTGACGCATCGGTTGACGGTGTTCGCCGACAGGCCCTGGTTCCTCTGCGAACTTGTGTCCGCGAAGAACATCGGAACGACGGCGCTCGACGTCAATGCGTTCTACTTCCGGGAATACGCGCCGTATTTTGCCGACAAGCATCTGGTGGGCCTGAGGCATGTGCCGAACCTCTGGAAGGGTCCGTCACAGGATGCCTGGATTGGGCGGGACGGTTCCTACTTCGGCGGACTCTCGCTTGCACCGACGGTGTCCCTCTTCGCCTATCATATCATGGATCGTGGCCGAAGCCAGCACCCGGACGCGATGTTCTCGCCGGAGGCGCCTCTGGTCCTTGCCCCGGGTCAGACCTACACGCCGTCGGCGGGTGCGATTTGGATGCTGGCCATTGGCGGTACCGAGGGGGTGGCCGGCTGGAAGAACGAACTTTCCCGTTTTTCGCTTTGACGTCATTCACGCCTGGTTTTCTCGGCACGAGATTATTTTTGATTTCATCTGTCAGATTCAAACTTCTCGACTTCCTATCTTCCTAATCACCAAATTGTCCAGTTCCCCTTGTTCATGAATCCGTTGTTTACAGTTAAAGACCTCCATGTCACCTATCGTCGTCCGGGCGAAAAACCGCTCGAGGCGGTGAAGGGCGTCAGCTTTGAATTGAACGAATGCGAAACACTTGGCATTGTTGGCGAGTCGGGGAGCGGCAAGTCGACCATTGCCAAGACGCTGATGCTGCTGCAGCCGAGCTCGGGGGGAGAAATCCTTTTCGGCGGCAAGAACATCGAGAGGTTTTCGTCGGCTGAACGCCACGCCTACCGTCGGGATGTGCAGATGGTGTTCCAGGATGCCGTCGGGTCTCTCAATCCGCGGATGTCGATCCGCCAGGCGATCGTCGAGGCGATGCGTCAGTCCTCGGCCGCCGAAACCCGCACGCCGGAGGAGCTGCTGGACATCGTCGGCCTGTCGAAGGCCGTACTTGATCAGTACCCGCGCGAACTTTCCGGCGGACAGTGCCAGCGGGCCTCCTTCGCGCGTGCATTGGCGGTACATCCGAAGGTGCTGGTGGCGGACGAACCGGTGTCCGCGCTTGACGTTTCCGTGCAGGCGCGCATTCTCAACTTGATGCGCGATCTGCGCCGCAATCTCAATCTCGCCGTCATCCTCATTGCCCATGACCTGGCGGTGGTGCGCAATGTGTGTGATCGTGTGTGCGTGATGCATAAGGGCCTTTTCGCCGATGTGGGCAAGGCCGAGGATGTGTTCGCGCATCCGCAAAGCGACTATACGCGTGACCTCCTTGCCGCGGTGCCGGATGTGGCTCGCGAGCTGGCGCGTCGCGTGTCGGACAAGAATGTGTCTCACTAACCCCAAAACAAAAACGAAAGGAAAACAATGAAGAAGATGATGATGATGGTTGTCGCCGGCCTGTTGGCTGCGACAATGTTCGCGAAGATGCCTCCGCCGCCTCCGTCGGCCCATCAGGGACCGCAGTTCAAGGGCTGCCCGATGCAGCAGCAGGCGCCGAAGTTCCATCGCCACGGTGCACGTGCCCAGTTCCGTGGTTGTTCGTGCGGTTGCCAGCAGCAGGGCTGCCAGTGCCGTCGCGGTTTCCAGGGCCGTCCGCAGTTCCGTGGTGGCTTCCGTGGCCGTCCGCAGATCGGTCGCGCACTCCTCTGCTCTCCGGGGTCCAGCTGAGGCCGCCTCGCCTGCCCGCCGTTCCGTGGCGGATTCCGTGG
>JAKSOY010000074.1 GCA_024405255.1 Kiritimatiellia bacterium | reverse complement strand
ATCCTCGCCGATCTCCGCGCCGCCCTCGCCGTTCAGTTCATCGAGCACGGACGCCGCGACTACTTCCGCAGCTGTGTGGCGAACTACCGTCTGGTCGGCCAATATCTCTTCCAGCGGGGACGCGCCTTTTTCAACACGCTGCTCCTCGTGATCCTCTCCGTGCTTGCGCACCTGACGGTCAATCCGCTCGCCGCCTACGCGCTCTCGCGCTTCCGGTTGCGTGGCACCGAAAAAATCCTGCTCTTCCTCTTGGCGACGATGGCGTTTCCAACGGCCGTCACGGCGATTCCCGGCTTCTTGCTCGTGCGCGACCTCGGACTCCTGAATACGCTCGCCGCGCTGGTGCTGCCAACCGTCGCGAGCGGCATGAGCATCTTCATCCTCAAAGGCTTCTTCGATGCGCTGCCGCGTGAACTCTACGAAGCCGCCGCCATCGACGGTGCCTCGGAAATGACGGTTTTCCTCAAGATCACACTGCCGATGACGACGCCGATCCTCGCCGTCAATGCGCTGAACAGTTTTGTCGCCGCCTACAACTCGTGGGAATGGGCCTTCCTCGTCTGCCAGAAGGAATCGAACTGGACGCTCGCCGTGTGGATGTACCAGATGAGCCAGCAGATGGGCGGTCAACCCTGGTGCGTGATGGCGGGATTCGTCCTCGTCTCGATCCCGACCGCCCTCGTCTTCCTCGCCTGCCAGAAGGTCATCCTCCGCGGCATCGTCCTGCCGAGCATGAAGTAGGACGAACGTCCTTTACTTTTCTTCGGAACGGTAGTAGAGGTTTTCGATGCCGCCCATGAAGTCAGACGGCACGAAGTTCCCGACGTGCTTCCATGCAAGCCAATAGCGTTTGGGACAGTCGAGCAGAATCCACGGACAATCCTCGCGAATGATCTCCTGTGCCTTCCGCCAGCACGCCAGACGCTCTTCTTTGTCCAATGTCGTCATCGCCTGATCGTAGAGCGCATCGAAGGCCGGATTGACGTAGTTCGCATGGTTAGACCCCGGTGATACGTTCTTCGAATGGAACAGCTGCAGGAAGTTCTCGGCATCCGGATAGTCCGCTCCCCAGCTGAGGTGGAACAGCGACGTGCGTCCTTCGTCGACAGCCTGCAGAAAGGCATTCCATGTCATATAGCGCGGTTCCAGACGCAGGCCGACGCGATCGTAGAATTCGGCAATCAGTTCAATCTGTTCACGCATCTGCTGCGTGGCGTTTCCCACCGCGATCGGCAGCACGAGCCGACGTCCCGTCGCCGGATCGATCCCGTCGGGATAGCCCGCCTCCTTCAAAAGCCGCTTCGCCTTCTCGGGATTGTAGGAATAGGCAAACGGCGTCTCCAGGCGTCCCTCGACACCCGGCGGCAACGGACCCGTACTCGGCAGCAAACGGCCATTGCAGAACTTGTTCCAGATTTCGAAATTGAACGCGCAGTTGAGCGCCTGGCGCAACTTGCGGTTCTTGCCCAGCACGGGATCCTTCATGTTGCAGCCGATGAACGTGACTTCCAGCATCGGTGCGGAATAAAGGCAGATGCCCTTCGCACTCAGCTCGGGCAGAAGCTTGCCGTCCGGACCCACGATGGCGTCCCAGTTGTCCGTCGCGATGCCGCGCATGAAATCCGCTTCGCGCGCAAGGAACATCAGCCACTTGGTGGACGGATCATCCACCACCGGGAATTCCATCCGGTCGAAGGGCTCGGTCTTGATGGTCTTCCAGCCATGCCACGCCGGCACACGCTCAAGACGCATCAGATGGTTGCGCTGCCATTCGACGAGACGATACGGCCCCGACCCGACGGACACCCCGCCGAAGCGCACCCCGTACTTCTCGACGGCCTCGCGCGCCACCACGCCCGTAAACGGCATCGCCAGCAGCCACGGGAAAACATGCTGCGGCTTCGTCAGGGTGATCTTCACGCGCCGCGCATCCAGCGCCTCGGCCTTTTTCAGGCACGCCATCGTCCACATGCCGCCCGAAGCGTTTTGAGGATCCTTCAAACGGCGCAGGGTATAGACGACGTCGTCTGCCGTCACGGGCCGCCCCTTCCCGCCGAACACCTCGTGCGGATGGAAGGCGGTCCCCTCGCGAACCGTCAGGACATATTCGAGTCCGTCATGCGACACCTCCGGCAGGTCGCACACACCCGCCACGATTTTGTAAGGGCGCGCGAAATAGTCGATCCTGAGAATCGTCTCGTAAAGGAGATGGACAATCAACGAATCATTCGACGCGGCCGAGCGAATCGGGTCCACCGACGAAACACGCTCCAACGGGCGCGTAAAGGTTCGCGCCAAAGCCGAGCCAGCCATCGCGGCCATCACAAGGACAACCACCCGGCCCAGACACTTCGCTGACGTGTTACCAAATTCGCGCATCGGCATTCCTTTCAAAACGATTCATCCGCTTTCTCACCCAGCATACTCAAGTTATAAAAAAAATCCCCAATTGCTTGGGGATGGATGAACCAACCAATAAACTGGCGGAGGGAGAGGGATTCGAACCCTCGATACGGAGATTAGTCCGTATGGCGATTTAGCAAACCGCTGCCTTCAGCCACTCGGCCATCCCTCCAGTTGGAGAACGAGGAATATGATAGTAAATTTCGTGAAGAAATGCAAGCGAGAAATGAGAAAATTTGATACACTATGGGCAATGGAAACTACTCGAAATCAATTTAACTGGCCGCGTGTCATCGCTTGGGAGGTCACGCGCCGCTGTCCGCTTCACTGCCGTCATTGCCGGGCCGGTGCGGCGAACGTCCCATACGAACGTGAACTCAGCACGGACGAGTGCCTCAAGGTCATCGATTCCCTGGTGGCCGACGCTCCTCAAACGCCGCCGCCGATGATCATCTGGACCGGCGGCGAACCGATGCTGCGTCCCGACATCCTCACGCTTGTCACCCACGCGACATCCTGCGGCATCCGAAGCGTGATGGCCCCGTGCGGACTCCTCGTCACCGAGGAGCGTCTCCGCGCGCTGAAAGAAGCCGGCGTAATGGCCTGCTCGTTCTCGCTCGACGGACCCGACGCCTCCTCGCACGACGCCTTCCGCGGCGTACCGGGCGCGTATGACAATGTCACACGCGCGATGCGTATCGCCCACGACCTCGGCATGGCGTTTCAGGTGAACACAACGGTCTCGACGCTGAACGTGGACCGTCTGGAAGAGATCTACGCGCGTTCCCTTGAACTCGGCGCCGCCAAGCTCGACTTGTTCTTCCTCGTGCCCGTCGGGCGCGGCAAGGCCATCGCCGACTACGCGCTTTCGCCCGAACGTACGCGCGCCGTGCTGGACTGGGCCTTCGCCAAGGCCGCCTCGGGTCCGCTGGCGATCAAGGAGACATGCTGTCCCTCCGCCCCCGCGTTGTGGACCTCCTGGTGCGCCGCCCATCCGAACGAGAAATCGCCGCGTCCCTGCGGATGCCTCGGCGGACGCGGCTTCGCGTTTCTTTCGCACGTCGGCGACTTGCAGACTTGCGGCTTCATCGACGTGCCCTGCGGCAACATCCGCGAACACGCGTGCGACTTCCGCGCGCTGCTCGCCCAGGCGTCGAACCCGCTCGGGCAGACCGGCACCTGCCGCAGCCGCGATTAACGGCTGCACATCTGCTTCCCTCTCTCCAAAAACGGCAAACGGGTCTCTGTTCTCCAGAGACCCGTTTGCTTCTTTCAATTTCAATCAAGCCTTATTCCAGCGGCGCGCAGTTCACGCCCTGCGCCAGCAGACGCTTGCGATGCGTCTCCATGCGCTTCTTGAAGTCCGCAAAGCCGGGACGCTTCTCGCCCGTCCAGAAGACTTCCGCCAACGCGCACGCACGCGGCCACACCTTCCAGTCGAGATCGTATTCGTTCCAGGTGTACTCGCTCCAGTTGTTGCCCTGTCCGCCGAGGATGTGATGACGCGCATTCTCGGGCACGCCCGCGCACGGATCCAGAGAATAGCACTTCGCGAGCGGCAGCCTGCCGCCGATGTACTGGAACGGATCGTTCGGCAGCGCCTGTCCGTAGTCCAGATAGCAGTGGCTCGTGGGCGTCATCACCACATCGTGTCCCCGCAGCGCCGCCGCCGCGCCCGAAACGAGCTGATGCCCCGCGCCGCCGCGGCTGCTCACACGCCAGCTCATGCCGATCGCGCTCTTCGGCACGTCGCCCAGCAGATACTCGTCCCAGCCGAGGGCGCGCTTGCCACGCGCTTCGAGGAACTTGACGAGACGGCGCGTGACCCACGGCTGCAGGCCCTTCTCGCTGCCAAGGTTCTCGGCCTTGATGCGGGCCTGGCACTTCGGACAGGTCTTCCAGCGGATCTGCGGACACTCATCGCCGCCGAGATGCACCACATCGCCCGGGAAGAGACGGCACACATACTCGAGCACGTCCTCAATGAACTTGAGTCCCTTGTCGTTGCCAAGGCAGAGGACATCCTTCTCGATGCCCCACACGAGACGCGGATCGCGCGCGGCGAGGTTCGCCGGCACGCACGCGAGGTCCGGATACGCCGAGAGCGCGGCGAACATGTGGCCGGGCACTTCGATTTCCGGTACGATCGTCACATGGCGCGCAGCCGCATAGGCGACGATTTCCTTGATGTCGGCTTCGGTATAGTAGTAGGGACCGTACTTGATGCCGTTGAGGTCATTCCAATTTTCCTTGGTACCCTTCGTGGGGTGCGTACCGTGACGCGCGCTCTGGCTGCGCATCGCGCCGTACTTGATGAGTTCGGGGTAGCCCGGGATGTCCAAACGCCAACCCTGGTCGTCCGTCAAGTGCCAATGCAGACGATTGTACTTGTGCTTCGCCATCTGGTCGATCACGTGCTTGACCGTCTCCTTGCCGAAGAAGTGACGGCAATCGTCGATCAACAGACCCCGCCACGGATAGCGCGGCGCATCTTCGATTTCTACAACCGGATACTGTCCCTTTTCGTTCAGCTGCGCGAGCGTCTGCTCGGCATAGAAACGCCCGGCCGCATCGGAACTGGTGACTTTCACACCAGCCGTCGTCACGTTCAGACGATATCCCTCCTTCGGGATCTTCGCATCTGTGGCGTACTCAACCTTCGCATTCTTGACGGCCAGCGAACCCGTACCCGTCGTCATGGAAACCGGCTGCGGAATCAACGCCGCCGCCAAGAGAATCGATGTAAACATTTTTACTCCTTAATCAAAATTTAGTCATACGCACGTCGCGCAGACTCGCCCTTATTATACCACACTTCGCCTGAAATTGGTAGGACGCGTTCTCCGCCCAAAATCGGTAGGACGCGTTCTCCGAACGCGCCGCTAGGCGGGGTGAGAGGGCGTGGTGAAAAACTCAGACACGCCCGTTACACAAGGTTACCTTCCTCAGCGCAGGAAGATCGAAAAACCGCTCACGAAATAGACACCGTCTGCGCGCACGCTGAGCTCTCCGCGCGGATTGCCGGGCTTGCGCGACACGCGGAATCGCATCTGCTGGATGCCTTCCGGCGGATTCGCGGCATCCCAGGAAATGACCGGATCTTCGGAGGACAGCGTCTTGCCCGCAAGGTCCACATAGAACTGGCCGCCGGCCGTGAGGGTGATCGGCTCGAGCTGCCAGGGCAACGCGAGTCCCTTCAGATCAAACGTGGATCCGTTCAGCATCGTAAAGTTATGGAACAGAACCCCTCCCGGCGTGTACGCCCCCTTGATGTTGATACCGCCAGATCCCTTTTTGTCACCGGCACTCTGATAGAAACACTGGAAATCCTCCACTGTCACGGATGCATCAAGCCAAAGCGCCGCACCTTCTTCAAGCGACGCGTTAACCCATTCGATCGACTCACCATACACTCGGAACCAGCCACCGCTCACCACACGCACCGTACCATTCTTGAACCCGTATTGCTTCAAGCAAAGATAGTTTCCACTTCCGGGGTGTACATCGATCGTCAGGCGATGGCCACCGAGGTCGGCCCAACATGGATTCCCCGTATTGAAAATCAGGAAGTTGGCCACATTGTCCGCCGTCTTCGGCAGATCGATCGTCGAATCGGCCGTCAGCGTCAGCGAACCGATTCCGCCATTATCGATGGTACTCATCTTATAGGTTGTCGAGGTCAACTGGCCACCGGCAAGGACAAGCGCATATTGGTGCAAATCGTAATTTCCCATCAAATCAAAGGTTGCCCCCGTAGCCACCGTCACCGTCGCCCCCACCACACCCAAATGGCGAAAACGTACGCAGGCGTAGGTGGTGCCGTTGTGGGCATCGTTGAAGAGCGCGAATGTACCCTCTGCAATCGCCGTTCCTCCCGAATGGGCGTTTTGAATCTTGTTGATGTATTTGCCCGCCCCCGTCTTCTCCAGCGCGAGAGATCCCGTAAACGTGACCTTCTCGTTTGTCACCGTTTGACCGGCTGGCACAAGAAGCCTCAACGTGCCACCGTCGCCGACGGCGGAACTGTCGGTGATTTCCAGTTGGTTCGTGGGATTCGACGACATCAGCACCGTGAGATTGTGGCCCTTGAGGTCGATCGTCGTCATACCGACGAAGTGGTTGAGATCAACACCCGACCAGTCGCAGTCCGCCGCGAGTTCAAGCGTGTACGCGCCCGAAAGCGAGACGGTCTTGTTCACGCCGAGCGAACCCGCCGGGCAGTTGAACGTCGTCGGCGTATTGAGGCTAATCCACGTTTCCAGCGTAGGCGAAACACCCGGCAGAATTTCCTTTCGGTCATTCGAGCAGATCCAGTTGTCGGGATCAAGATAGACCGACGTATCGCCCTCGCCCGTCCAGATTGCCGTACGCGGGAACGAGAAGTCGCCCACATGGAAACACAGACGGCCCTCTTCCACGGCCAAACGGCAACCCGACACGGCGTCGCCGGCGGCATCCACCACGGTGAGCGCAATGTTAACGGCATCGGACTCTGAAAGACTCCCCGCAGGCGCAACATCAAAGGACCTCGCCTCTTCCAGTGAACCCGTATAAACGATGGTGACAGCCCGAAGTCCCTGGAGGAAAGCCGCATCCGTCACACCGTCGGCGTTCACCTTTTCAATAAAGCCCGTGTTATCTGCCTTCATACGCCACTGGGAATTCGCACCCGAGAAGCGTATGTGCGCGCCGGCAAGCGTACCATTCCCTTCAAGCGCGTGCGTCATGACAAGCGAGGCCGCGCCCGAGGTCTCCACCGAACCATCCAGCTTGAACACATCATTGAGCGTCAGATCCTGCGAGAGGGAGAAGGCGGCTTCCGCACCGGCCTCCACCGTGAATGCCCCGTTGACAACGCTCACCGCAGAGACGGTATCAAGAAGAACGTTTGTCGACCCTGCATCCACCACCAGCGGCATGTCCTTCGTCAACGTGACATTGTACAACTGCAGGCGCGAATTTGCCAGCTGATGAATACCATTCGTCACCCCACCCGTGAGTCCGTACGCAAGCACCATGAACTGCTTGTTAACGATGCTCCCGACATCGACCGACATGTCACACAGGCAAAAACGCTGACAGTCCGTCGTCAGCGTGAACGGTCCCTCCAAACGCGCCGAACCCGCCGCAGAGGCGAGCGTCGAGCCGGCGAGCGGACGAACGTCCATCGCGCCACCACCGGCAGAAGCATTCCCCGTGAGAACGACATGGCCGAACGTGCACCCCCAGTTCGCCGTCAAGACCGAATTGTAAAGTGCGCCTCGTCCATCGGGTCCATCACCCGCCACAAACACCTTCTTGCCATGCGTCGATTCAGTCTGGGCGAGCGTCGCGGCATTGTTGTGGTTGAGCCCCACGTCGAGGCACGCACCCGGCGAGACGACGATCTGCCCCCCTTCCTGCCGCACGATTTCATCGTCGCTCATCGGCAACGGACGAAGATAGATGGTACCATAGTGATTCCCCGTCGGCGATGTCGCGACCGTCAGAACATTGACCGGGTATTCCATATTGTCCGCCGGCGTTTTTCCGGGCGAATAGCCCGTACGGATCGAACGCGCCTGCACGTCAGGGCCAACCTGCTTGAGTTCGACGACCGTACTCCGGTGACCGGTGTCATGCACCTGCACGGTTGCCGTTCCGCTCGCACTGTTGTAGTTCCAGAACCATCCAGTGGCGTCGACATATTGATTGCACCAAGACCCTGTATAGTACCCCTTGAGTCCCGTCACTTCTCCCAAGTTGATGTTTTTCCAGATGGTCTGCCAACCCGTCGTCATCATGACCGGCTCGTAGGATGTCACCGGCCGCAGATGCGACAACCGGTAGTTCGACGTAGATTTCAGATTGGCAAACGGCTGCCCCACAATGAACGCCTTCTGGTATTGCATCGCCGTAAAGCGGGCATAGACATCGTCGCCCTTCTGAGTCAGCACGACCGAAACGCCTTTCGTGTAGGTCCCGTCGTACTGCTGGAAATCAACTGTGGCCGAAAGACCGTCCGCCGCCACCGTCCAATGGAACGGCAAGATCAACCCGCTCCAGTAGCTATGTGCGCTCGCCGAATCGGGATCCGCCACCGCCGTGACGGTGCGAACGTTCGAGAGATACGTATTGCGCCAGACAAGCTGGTCGGACGTCGTCAACTGCACCGGCTCGTAACGGCGCTGGGTCCGTCCTGAACGCGTACCGATTTGAAGCACACCGTCTTCCACACGGACATCGCCCGCCGCACAGATCGCCGCATCGGAAATCTCGAGCACGCCTCCACCCTTCTTATACAGCACATCCGACGACATCTCCGTAACTTCCGGCAGGGTCAGTCCACCGTCTGCGGCGACGAACGCCGTAAACGGCTCGCCGACGCTGCCGAGTGCCATCGGCAACGCAAACGTCTGCACACTTGAAGAAAGGTTGGTAACCGCATGAAGCACGCCAAGAGTCAGACCGCCTTCATTCGCATAGGCGCCAGCCTCCGTGCCAAATGTCAGACCATTCAATACGAGACTTGCCAAGTCCTGTGAAAGGACGCCGCCCTCTGCCTGGTTGAACACAACGCTATCGCCTGTTTGAGGATACCGATTGTCCTGCCAGTTGCCGTCTTCAGACCAGTTCCGTCCATTCTCCGTACCCGTCCATGCGACCGTGCCCACAGGAGACGCCACCAGCACAAGGGCGCCATCCACCACCCGAATTCTCGCAGGGAATCCGACCACTTCGAACTTTCGTTCATCGCCGGCGACAAGTCCGGACGGAATCACCGTGAAGGACTGTCCCTCCGCCAAAGAGGAAATGCCGCGTGCCGAAATCTTCAGCGTCACGGGCGACTCGGTACTCGCTGCGGACAGATCAAGGGACTCGGCCACAAAGCTGTCGCATCCGTACGGACGAAGATCAACCGCCAGCATCGTCCCGCCGGCAAGCGTCAACTTGCCGGCAATCGTCGCCGCTCCAATGACATCATTCTTCAGCGACACCGTCCCTTCCAACACCGTAAGCGCGGGGAAGGCCGTTGCTGCGGCGATGTTCAATTCCGAAGACCGTTGCTTGATCACATTCGTGCAGCCGCCCCACGATGTCGACGAGTCCATCAACCCGTCGTAAACGACGAAATCTCCCGAGGCGACATCCGGATCCGCACAGGCGACATCGTACTTGAAGGACCCCGTGCCCTTGTTGGCGTAGAACTTTCCTTCCACACGGTCAAAGAATCCCACTTCGCCCGCCGCCGTTCGCCAGGGAATGAAATCGCGCTGAACCACATTGTCACTTGACGTGATGCGCAACGAGTAGATCGCCGCGACCGACTTGTGTCCCAACGCGACCCCCGCGCCGGAATTCTGGTCGAACACAAAGAGCGGGGCCGTTGTATCGACCACCGCCTCCGGCGGCACCGTGATGTAGCCCGACGTACCGCTTACGCTACTCCAAGTCGCCGTATCGCCCTGGCAGACCAACGTCGTACGTTCATCATAGGGGAAAGTTCCTTCTCCTGACGCGCCCTGCGTCGTTGACATATATTCCGACTTGCCGCGATTGTAACGCGTTTCCATCCGATTGCTGAATCGGACGAAGAAGCCGAAGATCTGATTCATCGTACCTGATGCCGTCGTCTCATCTCCGGCGTACTTCGTACCGAAGAGTGCACTATAGGTAGCGGGATAGCCACTGGCAGGCGTCTTTACAACGCATTCCACCTTGTCAAGCGCCTTGACGATATAACCCGTATCAATGTACTGCGTACCCGTCGCCTGCAGATAACCGAGCCGAGCGGCTCCTTCATCGCCACCTTCAAACGCCCCCGTACCCTTGTTGTTGAAGAAGCGGCCGCTCACCCAGTCCCAAAGGCCGACCTCGCCATTCGGCGCACGACACGGCATGAAATCACGCACAATCTCACCGCAACGGGCGATGCGGAGACCGTAACAGGTAAACGAAGAACGATATCCGCCCGCGTTGGTCGCAAAAAGCGCGAGGCGTCGGTTCGCGCCGTTGTATGTACGCGTATCCGCATAAACGGCGGGTTCAGCATCAGCCGTCGTCAAATAGATCTGTTCATTGTTTCCGACCGTCAACCGGTAATCGGTCGAAGCCGCAACCGTGGTCATCGCCACTCCGCGTCCGTGGAAATAGAAACGCCCCGATTGCTGGTTGAAGAGGAAACGATGCCCCGTCCAAGCATCCTGACCGAAGAAAACGGTCTGATTCACATAACTGACACCGCCGAAGCGCAGATCAACTGATGTCATTTCATCCGCATCGACACCCGTATCAAGCCATTGCTGACCATCGGAACGAATGGAAGGAATCGCCCGATAGCCGCGCGGCAGGGTTCGCGCACCCACTACGACGCGCACGCCCGTCTCCGTCACCTCAAGCGTGCGCGTGGCGCCGTCGCCTCCCGTCGCCGCCCCCTCGGCAAGCGAGATCGAAGCCCCCGATACGACCGCAAAAGATGCCGCCGTAACAAGATCGTACGTACCCGCCGCCAGCGCCGCCGGCAGTTTCACCGCGACGTTCCCTGTCACCTGCGCTGCACCCGCCACACGGATTGTGGGCGTACCGATGCCGAGCTGCGCAAAGGCGAGCGATCCTCCCGCAAGCGTGAGCGAGCCGCAGGAGATTCCCTGATAAGCAGCCTCTGCCACGGCAAGCGTGCCAGCCTCCAGCGTGAGCGCCCCCGTGAGTTCAACCCCATTTACAACGAGCCGTTCATCGCCCGTCTTCACAAAGGTCTCACCCGAAATCGCGTCATCCCAGCCGGCTGCGAACGTGGTCGCCGTCGCACTTCCGGCAAAAACCTGCCGAGCCTGATCAAAGAGACCGATCATGCCATCCGAAATGCGCCGAACCGGCACGTAGTCGCACTGCACCATACCGTTCGCATCGGTCACTTTAAACGAATAAAGCCTGATGTTCGATTTGTGACCGATCGCCCCCTGGGCTTCATCACCTTTTCCCTGGTCAAAAAGGAAGATCGGCGCCACCGCATCGACGACATCCGCGTCCGAGATGGTAATCTGCCCCGTCACGCCACTCGCGCTACGCCAAGAAGCAGAAGTTCCTTCGCAGGTCAGCGCAACCTTTTCGTCATAGGGGAAAAGCGTACCATCCGGATTGATGAACTCGCTGTGATTACGGTTAAATCGAGCTTCGTAACGATTGCTGAAATAGACAAAGAACCCCCACAGGTTGTTCATCGTCGAATTAGACTTCGTACCGAAGATGGCCCCATACGAATTCTGCGCCACGCCTTTCGGCGCAAAGACGACACACTCGATCTTGTCATGTGCCTTAGGCACATAACCCGTGTTGATGTACTGTTCCCCCGTCGAACGAATGAATCCAAGCCGCTCATACTCCTGCGGAACAGCCCCGAACGACGGCATCCCCAACACAAGAACACCGATACACCCGAGTAGATTCAGACAACGGAAAATACCCATATCCATCCCAACCTCCGACTTAATGGTTTTAAACTTTCGTCCATTGTATCACAAAAACGGACCCTTGACAATGACGAAGCTTGAGGATGGTTTTCTCGGTTTCCCCTAGCGCAACAGGACAACGGTTGACGGAGGGCCGAGGGTGAGGACGACACCGCGATGGTCGGGCGTCCGGGCCAGACGAGCCCGCCGTCCTGCCGCACCGACGAACCGTTGTGCAAGACGCGACCAGTACCTATCCGGAATCTCATCTGCAATAATTAGCAAATAATCTCCTGCACGCGCATTGGATTCAACTGTAACCGTCAAGAAGCATTCACCTTCTCCTGGTATCTTCCACCCCAGGGGTCTGTCCCCTTTCGTTCGCAGGTCGAAACGGTCGTTGCCATCGGCACTGACGCAGAGTCGGATCTCGGCGCCTGCCGACCAGACGAAATTCGTCGCTTCTATCTGCGTCGGGTAAGGGGCGGACAAGTCAAGGACGCTTCCCGGGGCAAGTTCGAAGGCCGGCGAAAAGCACTCGCCTTCAACCGAATAGGTGCCCGCGGCGAGAAATGTCGCCCCCGTATGCTGGTCATCGACGCCGGCGAGACGGAAGGTCCCCGTTCCCGTTTTCCTCACCAGCCCCGGACCACCAAAGAGAATGTGCGAACCGTCATCTTCCAGTGTAAGGGTCTGTCCCCCAGGAATCTCAAAGGTTGCGCCGTCTTCTTCCACGTAAAGCGCGACTTCGGAATCGGGCACCCCCTCCGCAGAGGCCTTCACACAATCGCATCCCGGCACCACCGTCGTACCATTGAGAACTATAAATGCCGTGTAGCGCAGGTAAAAACCGAGCAAAGGGAAAAGTCCTGTGGACGATTCAGGCTGCCACACGAGACGGCACGGCCCAAACCCCATCCCGCTTCCGCTACGGGACCTCAAGCCGGCAACTTGAACGGTCCCCGTTCCTGTGAGCAGTCCGTAGGTGCCCGTGAGGACGCCTCGATAGGCGAGTGTTCCCTCCACCTGCGGCCACCAGGCGCGACCGCCATCATCGGCGATCGGCCCTCGTACTTCAAGTGTCACACCCGACGGGATCCGAAACGATTTGCGCGGCGTGAAGAGTCCGAACACCAATGAACTCGGCGTTTCGTCGACCCGTACAAGCGCATTCGTCGCCAAACTCGAATTGGAAATCGCATGCGCCAGTTCGTTGACGCCGCTCAACTCGATGAACGCACCATTCGCCACCGTGACATTCGTCACACAAGGTGCTACGACATTCGACAGCGCCAGCGGCCCTGCGTCGATGACGAGCGCCCCCGGACCCAATTCCCGCTGTTCGCCACTCAACGCAAGGCGGCCTCCGCCCCCTTTGCGAACATCCCCCTCCACGGCAAACGGCGCCTGAAACGTCAAGGTTGCGCCTTCGGGCACCGCAAGTTCGCCTGTCGAACTTCGAATCGTGCCGCCGCAGAGCGTCGCATCCGTCGCGACGATAAATCCCGCCACATCAACCGTCCGCGCGTCATTCGTCACGCACGCCCCCTGTGGCGCGTCGAAAACCGCCGTTCGCCCCGGTTGCCACGCCCCGAACTCACCGGTCCCCGAATCAAACCATCCCTGCGGATCGGACCAGACACCTGCGCCGCCTTTCCAACGCAGCGCCGACGACAATTCAAAGAACGTTCCATTCGCCACCGATCCCGCCAGGACATTCCCCGCAAGATCCGTCACACGCGCGCCGGCTTCAAGAACGACCCGTCCCCCCAGCGGCACCAAGGGATGCCGTCCTGATGCCACCGCGGGAATGCGTAGCGTCGCACCGGCCCGAACGACAAGATCTGTCACGGACACCAACGGTGCCTCTTCCAGCACCAGCGTCGCTTCGCGGGACACCTCCACCCGCCCCGCGAGCGACGCACGCCGTGTCGCGCGCAGCACTCCTGGTCCCGTTGCAACCAGCGCACCGTTCTCTTCATCTTCACAGGCGACATCCAGCACCAGCTCCGCCCCTGAGGCCAGCGCAACCGTGGTCGTACCGACAAGTCCCACGCGTACGACCGCCGCCTCCTCGGACGCTTCGACACGGCTTATCCCCTCAACGACCAGCGTAAACGGCGCAAAGGCCTCGTCCACGCGACGCCCCCATGCCAAACGAGACCCTGGATCAAGTGCCAGAATCCCATCCGCGAGCTTGAGCGGACGCGCCAGATGTTCACCGCCCTCCGGCCAACCCGCTTGAGGCGATTCGGCCCACACGAGCCGGCCATTCACCACTTCCGCCAATGTCTCGTGTGAAGGCGTAAAGGTCTCCGCCGTTTCCAGAACAAGGCATCCGCCCTCCACACGGAACGACTGAGGCGCGTACCGGGGATTCGTACACCGCAGGGTCGGCGAACCCGAAGCCACGACAACCGTCGCACAATTCGACACACCGCCCACATAGAAGGACGATTCGCCTGCCAGGGTCAAAGTCCCGGGGACTGTCCCTGTAAACGCCACGCCCTCTCCCAGACCGCCGCCGACCGCAAGTGTCAGGTTCGTACCCGCCACGGCAAGCTTTCCCATCACCCGTAAATCTCCCGCGCCCGTAATCAATGCATCTGAACCAGCATTCAAATGCGCCGAAACCCACACCTGATCTGTCGTCAGATCGACTGGAGATTCCGTCCATTCAACGGACTTTTCGACGGATGGAAGCCCGATGGTCGGATCGCCGAGAAACAATTGCTCGCCAAGAGCGTAGACTTGGTCATTTGAAAGTTTTTGGTTCTGCGTCACAAAGTCACGACGCGCCCGCAGGAACGCCGTTCCGAATGTGGGCGATTCGCCTGCGAAGAGATGACGCAAGGTCCCCGTGGCAAGCGAAAGCGACAAGCCGTCCTCAAGCGCAAACGAAACGGTCCACGTGTCAATGCCGTCCCGGCTGTTGAACACACCTGTCACAGCGCCCCCGACAGGCGAGCATACGGCCGCCACGCCAAGACTCGGAACCGCAGAAACGACCTGGTTCGACGTACTGGTGTAGTCGATCATCCCCGTCCGGCACGGTACCGCGAAATCCGCAAAGAGGGACAGTCCCCGGGCTTTCGCATAGAGACTTTGCGAAAGCAGATAAAGTCCACCTGCGCTCAAGGCAACCGTGGCATTTCCGTGCGTCCGGCAGGACGATACAATCGCATCGTGCGCGAGAAACGCATCACGCGCCGCCAGGAGATTTTCGTGGCTTCCTTCATACAGGGCCGCATCGGAATAGAAAACGGCGTCGACCGCCTCCACAGGCCAGTACGGACAGACAATCGTACGCAACGTTTTCCGCAAGACGAACTCGGCATCGCTGACCTGTGGCAGATGCGCCGACTGCCAGACATTCGGCAAAGCATCGAAGAACCGCATTTCTTCCCGGTTCAATCCAAGCGAGGTATCGGCGGCGGGGACCGACGACCATTGCGTACCGCCCGCCAAATTCACACGTCGCCGTCCCGTGAAAGCGGGTGAAAGTCCCCGAGCCACTTTCGCCGCATAGTTTGTCACAAGTTCGGCCGCCGTCACAAGGGGTCTGTCCCCAAAGGCAAACGGCAAGGCGGGGAAGCGTGCAACGACAACGTCTGCAAATAAATCTTCCCGGCGGCGTTCATCCGACTCCAGCAGGACCCCATTGCCATTGGCATCCCAATTCGTCGCCCCCGAACACGCATAGAAAAAGTCGGACGGGGCCGCTTCAAGTCCCGTCGCGCCGTGCGGCCGAATGAGAACGCCCGGGACCGCGTTCGAAAGCGAAAGCCGCTCGCCCGTCAGCAGATGAATCGGACGCTCAAGCGCCCGCGCGTCAATCCACGCGCCTCCCAGCAGGAAATTCGTCGTCCCCGCAGCCGCCGACGCGTGAATGAAGGCATGCAACGAATCCGCCGCCGTCCGACAAGGCTCCGACGCACCGAAGGGATGATTCGCATAAATGGACGAAGTCTCAACCACCTCCACCGACAGTCCGGCCGTCCGTCGTGATGCGGCATAGTACCGCCAGGCATCCACCAGTGCGGGCGGCGAAAGAATAAGCAGATCAGCCGCAGACACAAGGCCGGCGACCAGCAGCGGAATGATCCGCACCGTGTTCCTGACTGCAAAACTTCCCATCCGTAAAAAGCAAAAAACCGCTTCTTCCTTCCGAAGAAACGGCCTTTGAAAATGGCTCGGGCGGCTGGATTCGAACCAGCGACCAATTGATTAACAGTCAACTGCGCTACCACTGCGCCACGCCCGAACTTGGTTGCTTTCATGTGGTGAAAACGGCGTATATTGTATCACATCCCGATTCAGTATGCAAGGGGTATTTTCACTTTTTTTGCTAGAGCAAATTTGAAAATCACCCCCGTCTCGGGTACGACCACTCGAAAAGCGGAACGGGGAGCAGGTACCAGACCAGCCGCGGAATCGTGTTGTCCATCATCCACTGCGCATACGGAGCGTCATAGAATCCGCACGCCAGCGGAATCGCGCAGCCGAACAGCGCAACCGGAACAAGGGACAGGAGGGTGTCACGACGTCCAACCCGCCACCCCGAAGGCCGGAGAAGGAACATAAGCACAAAAACCGGAACCGCCAGCCTCCACAGGGCATCCAGCACGGCAAGCGCCGCAGAGGCAACCTGTCCGGGCCGGGGCGTCATCGCGGTATTCCAGTCCGCCAGGCCGCCGTAGCCGAGCAGGTGGCAGGCCACGAGCCAGAGCAGCGCTGGAGCAACCGCAGACACGACGACGACCAGCCGGGTTCCGAAGGTGCCACGAAACGGCGATCAGACGCGACCGGTCGACAGGGGCCATGCGGTTCCCGCCGTCGTGCAGCAGCGCAAGCCCTCCCTCCGGCGCATGGCGCGCGGCCGACCGCCACGAGGCGAAATACGAATAGGCGTCGTCGGCGTCGAAATACGCGGTGGCCGCGACGAAGCTCCGCCACAGGCAGAACGCCGACAGCGACAGAACCGCGATCCACCGGAACATGCCGGCGCACGGGCATCGCGTCATCTGCCGTCCCCGACGACCTTCAGCCGACGCAGACAGACCGTCTGCGGCTTGGCCGAACGGGACCTCACGCGCAGATACCGCACGGCGGTGCGGGAGGCGAAGGAGCACGTGCCGTCCCGGTTCGAGAACGACGCGACCCTGGTCCAGCGCCGGCCGTCCGGCGAAATTTCCACATAGCCGTCCCGGATCTTCTTCGACCCGTCGGCGGTGCCGGAGAGGATGACGAACCTGCCGCGGACCGCGCCGCCGAGATCGACCTGCCACCAGTCGTCCCTGCCGAAGGGACGCTCCGACTCGTACCAGGTCGCGTCAAGTCCGTCGACGACCCGCTCCGGACCGTGTCCGGAACCGGCCCCCGCGACGCTGGCCGAGCAGACGGCGGCGTCAAGCGAAACCGAGACCGGCGCCGCCCTCCTCGCGGCCCGGGTCAGCCGTTTGGCAGGTCCCTTCAGGGACTTCGTGAACATCCAGTCCCAGACCTCGTCCTCGCGCCACGCCTTCGTCCAGGCGTCGTGTCCCACGGCGGGGAACGTGCCGATGCGGAAATCGCCTCCGACGTCGTTCACCAGCTTCGCGAACGCCTCCGTCTGCCGCACGTCGACGCCGTGCCGGGCGTAGTCGCCCTCGTTGTGGAAATGCCACCAGCTGCCCGGCTTGTCCTTCACGAAATACTCCGGCAGCGGCGGCAGGGCGGCAGTCGGCACGACCGCCGCGAACAGGCCGGGGAAATGCTGGGCGAGCGCATACGACCCGCATCCGCCGTAGGAGAACCCCGTCAGATACAGGCGGTCGAGGTCGACCTTCGGCCGCTTCTGCCGCGAGGCGATCTCCCGGATGAAGTCGCGGATCGCGGCCTGCAGCGCCGTCGGGCGGTCCGGCATGCCGCCGAGCAGCGTCGTCGCCCCGCGCGGCGGCGTCAGCGCCAGCAGGAAGCACGGGTACTTCTCCTGGAACGCGCGGGAGGTGACGCGCTCGAAGATCGCCGGCTGGCGGAAATGCCGCCCGACCTCGCCGAGCTCGCCGTTGCCGGGAATGTAGACGACCATCGGCAACGCGTTCATCCCCATCGGCTTCGGCGTGAACAAGAGCGCCTTCACGCGATTCGTCGGATCGCCGTTCTCGTAGGCGGCGAGCGAATACTTCGCCATCTTCTTCCCCGTCTCGGCGGAAACCGCAAGCGGACGGACGCCGGCGAACACATCCGCGCATGGCAGGAGAAGACAGAAAATCGCTACGGCAACACGGTTCACTTTTCGCCCTCACCGTCGCGCTTCTTTTGCTTGCGAATCCACTCCCAAAACTGTTCTTGAACCTTCCTCTGTTCTGCGGCCCTACGCGCTTCTCTCTGCTCACGATCCGCCCTATCTTCAGCCGCAATCCGTTTAAGGAACTCCTCCTTTGTCTCTCTTGGTGGCACGGCAGGCGCGGCACGGTCGATCTTCCCATCATTGAAATAGAATCTCCGTAGGATATTCGCGCCCCCAAACACGACTGGCGCGTCGATGCTTCCAATCAGCCGGTTTCTCTCCTCATAACCGGCCCCGATGCAGCCTTCGGGAATCGTGACCTTATTTTCAATCATTTCCTTGATCCATACCAAGCCACGGGACGAAAGCTCCTTTTCAAAATCCGCAGCATCCTTGAATGACAGCAGCTCCCGCGCGC
>JAKSOY010000073.1 GCA_024405255.1 Kiritimatiellia bacterium | reverse complement strand
AACTGCTGCTGATCGAGTCCGCGCCCCTCGCCGTCAAGACGGCCACATGGACCGGTGCGGCGGGCGACGGCAATCCGCGCACCCCTGGCAACTGGATCTGCTACGCGGGCGACGGTACGGTGATCGAGAATATCCTGCCGGGTTTTGACACGCCCGTGCAAGTCCCGGCGGGAACTGCGAATTTCACTTTCCCGACGGACCGGGCGATTGTCTTCGGCGAGCTGCGTTTTCAGGGCGACGCGTACACGTTGACCGGTGAAACGGATTGGCGTGGACTCGACTTCAGCTTGGTGACGCGTACACCGGCGACGATCGACTTGAACGGGCAGGTGCTGAAGGTATCGGGCGAGCCGTCCGCGACGCCGCAGGTGGACGATCTGACGCGGCCGGGTGGCGCTGTGCGGGCGACCTATTACGGCAACAGCACGCAGCAGGGCGGTTCGCCCGCGTTGCTCATCGACAATGTGGTGACGAGTTCGTCGCGACTCCTCTCGGGTGTATTCCAGGGATGTGCGCTCGACTACGATTTCGGCGCGGGACAGGAGGCCGTGGTGCGTGGCGTGCGGTTCTATTGTCCCTCTGGGCCCCGTCGTCCGAAAGCGTTGACGATTTCCGGCACGAACGCCGACCCCGCAACGGCGACGGACGCCGATTGGACTCTTCTCTACACGGGATCGAACTTGAATCTCAAGTCTGGTGGATGGACGGACTATTTGACGTTCGACAACGACACGCCTTATCGCGCCTATCGCATCAAGGTCACCGCGAACATGGGTTCCGATGAGTATGGCAACTACCTTGAGTTCTATGAAATGGAATTCGTTCGTGAAGCGCGTCAGCCGGCGACCGAGGTGACGACAGGTGTTGACGGCGGTGAACTCCGCTTCGACATCCCGGCCGATACGTATAAGGAGATCGCGAAGACGAAACTCTCGGGAGCGCTCAAGGTCGTCAAGGAAGGGGAAGGTACGCTCGGTTTCAAGAAGACCAATCAGTCGTTCACGGGAGGTGTCGATACACTGGCCGGCATCTTGCGGACCCAGGGCGCTCCGGGCGAATGGATCTTTGGCGGTGCCGCTACGCAGAATCAGACGGCAACGACGGTCACGCTTCACGAAGATACGATGCTGGACCTCTGGGCCTACCAGGCCTGGGGCTTTACGACGTTGGTGCTGGATGGCGGTACGGTTACCGGCCGGAGCCCGTTGTTCAATCCGAAACTCCGCCTGACGGCGCCGTCGACGATTCGCGCGACCGGAGATTTGCTTGTCTCGCCCGGTGCCGATCTCTCCGATCTTGGCGGCCAGACGCTGACGCTGCAAATCTCGGGCGGAACTTGTACGGCCTTCAAACAGTCGTCCATTTCGAACGGCGTCATTGACGTCGTCTCGGGCGGCTGGTTCGAAAACGCGGTGGCGCTCGATGCGCGCACGGTCGATCTGAAGATGTCGGCGGCGATGAGACTCACCGCGCCGCTCGCCGTGCACGACTATGTGGCCCGCCGCGACAGCAACTACAACGAGGGCGATGCGGAACTTGCCGTGTACGGTACGTTCTTGCCCGTGACGGACTTCTTCTGGGGCTGCACGATGCAGGACGGTTCGTCGATCGACCTTTCCGCGCGGACGAACGAATGGTCGATTGTCTCGGCCTTCACGGTGGGCCGCAATGTGGTCTCGTTCGCAGACGGCGCGTCCGTGACGATCGCCCTGGGCGCGCGCCGTCCGGTACGCGGCGAGCGGATTGTCTCCTGGCATGTGGCGCCGACGAACTTGGAGACGCTCTCATTCGCGTTTTCCTTCGACGACGAGGCGATGACGGCGGAACCGGCGTTGGTGACCCCTACGGGTATCTTCTACGGCAACGAGCCGAGCGTGGTCGACCGTGCCTATTGGACAGGTGCGATCGACGACGACGTGACGAAACCGGGCAACTGGGTCTGCACGAACATCGTGAACGAAGGCGTGGCTGGGGCCGTGCCGGGAAGCATCACCACGATCCATCTTACGGGTGACTGCGCGATGAATGCACCGGCGGAATGCGGGCTCGCGTATTCGTGGGTCATCTGCGATGCTCCGCTGGCGTTGACGGCCGACTGCGATTGGCGCGGACTCGATCTCAGTCGCATTCAGGACGGCACCGTCATCGATCTGCGCGGACACAAACTCTTCGTCTCGGGTTTCGCCGGCACGACGGTCCGTACGCTCACCATCACCGATTCGACGACGGGTACTCCGGGTGAGTTCCATGTGGATGTGCCGGAAAGAGCGCCTTTCTACGTTTCCACGATCGCGATCGACGGGAATGTGCGGCTTGTGAAGGAGGGCGCGGGAACTTTCTTGATGTCGCGCGCCCACCAGACCTACAGGGGCGGGACGGAAATTGTGGCAGGCGTGCTGCGTTCGGAGGTCGATGTGGTGGACTGGCCGTTCGGCGGCGATGGCATTCTCGATCCGTCGGCGATGACGATTACCGTGCGCAAGGGCGGCAAGCTCTATCTCGCAGGCAAGCAGCATTGGGCCAATGTAACGGTTGTTCTTGCCGGTGGCGAGGTCCAGGGACAGACGGCGGACTTCAATCCGACCATCGTCGTCACCGAGGATTCGCAGATTTCCCCTGCGAGCGGTAATTTGACAATTTCCCCAACGGCCCATTTCTGCGATTTGGGCGGTAAGACGCTTTCGGTGGCGGTTGAAAACGGAAAGTGGTTCTATCTCAACCAGTCCCAGCTGGAAAATGGCACGCTCGACCTCCTTTCCGGCGGTTGGCTCTCTGTTAAGGCCGTGCTCGATGCCCGCACGGTCAATCTCAAAGTCGGCTGTGCACTCGACATCTCTGCCGATCTGACGGTGCGCGACTATGAGTCGAAGTACGGTGCGAACTACAATGCCGGCACCAACGTGATGACGGTGTGCGGCACATTCACGCCCTTGACGGACTTCTTCTACGGTTGTACCTTGGCGAATGGGGCGACGATCGATCTCGCGTCGAGGACGAATGTCTGGTCCACGACGAGCGCGTTCACAAGTGGCAACCGGACCGTGACTTTCGAACCAGGAGCACGCGTGGGCGTCAAGTTGGGCGAGCGCAAGTTCGAAGACGGCGACCAGGTCATCGCCTGGACGGAAGAGACCGCGCCGGAGAACGCCCGACAGCTCAAGTTCAAGTTGCTGGAAGGCGGCGGTACGCTGTATGTCGAAGACGACGGCGTCTACTTCCGGGCATCTGGTCTGGTGATCTTTGTGCGTTAACTTCGAGGGTCCAGTCATTTATGACGGACCTCGGGAGATTTTTAACGAAAGGGGAGCAAAATGAAGAAGACATTGTTTGGATTCATTGCGCTGAGCTGTGTCGCCGTGTGCGGTGTGGCCTCCGCTGAGGTGGCGTTGCCGGGCGACTACACGCCGCTTGCCTGGGTGGCGTCGGACGGCTACCAGGATCTCGACACGGGGGTGCCGGTTTCCGAATCGTTGCAGGTCGAGGCCGATGTCGTGTTCCACAACTACCACGGCGAGGTCAGTTTCGGCGCCATTGACGGACTCGATGCCAACGACTGGCGGTTCATGAACTATGAGAATGGTCTCATCTTCGACTGCGGCAATACGCGCTTGGGCAATCAGGCGGCCGGACGGCTCGCCTTGGACACGCGCTATGTTCTCCGGTTCGGCGTGACCAACGGCACGGTCTATGTTGCCGCCGAGGTTCAGGCCACAGGGGCGTCGGTTGCAAGCTATCAGGCCGCTTTGGTGGATCGGATCGCGTCGGGCCGTTTCCGCGCGTTTCGCGGATTCGGCCAGCAGGCCGTGTACGGACTCAAATGCTGGGACTTCGTGGACGGCGATCGGTCGCAGCGCGCGTTGTTGCGCGATTTTGTGCCGTGCCGGAATCCGGCCGGCGTGGCGGGCTTGTGGGACAAGGTGAACGGTACGTTCTATGGAAGCACTGGTGAGGACGAACTCATCGGATCCGATGAAGGCGCAGTGATGTTCAACTATCTGAGTGCGTCCACGCGATTCCTGAATGGTGGTCTCGCGGGTCCGTTCATCGACACGGGCGTGACGCCGACCTATTCCCTGCAAGTCGCGCTCGACTTTACGCCGCTCGCAGATACGGGCGATATCTCGATGGGCATGTGGGGCCAGAGCGATCCCTATTCCTGGCGTATGTTCACCCACGCCAACGGTTTCTATTTCGACTGCGGCGGTACGGGGAGTGCGACCGCAAGTCAGATCCGCATCGGTCCGAAGGACAAGCTGAACGGCATTCACGGTCTGCTGGAATTCGGCTGCGACGACACGAACACCTTTGCCCAGTTCACGAACCTGAAGACCGGGGAGCAGTCGGAACGCTACACGGCGGCGGTGGGCACCAATCCGTTCGCGGCGGGGACGATCGGCGTGTTCGGCGGCAACAAGAGCGGCGCAAAGCCGTTTGCGATGACGCTCTACTCGCTGCGCTTCACGGACAAGAACGGTTCGGGCGAGCGCGTGACGACGCACGACTTCGTGCCGTATCGGAACGACGACGGCCGGTATGGTCTCTTCGACAAGGTGACGGGCGACTTCAAGCCCAATACGGGCGTGAAAGGTGGATTCGTCTTCGGTTATGCCTATACGACCGAAGGGACGACGCTTCGTGCGCGTTCCGGTACCTTGACCGACGAGGACAGCCTGACGGCCTACACGGCGGTCGAGAAGACCTCGCGCCATGTGTTGAACGCCGGTGCGCGGACAGCATTCCCGACGCTGACGGTGGCGGAAGGCACGCTGTCGTTGGCCGATGGCGTCTCCCGCACGACGACCGTGGCGGGCGCGTTGACGCTCAAGGGCGGAACCCGCCTCGTCTTCGATGTGATCGATGCGCAGAACGATGCGCTCGCGGCGTCGTCGCTCGCGCTCGTCGATGCCAATGCCGAACATCCGATCAAGATTGAAACGCGCGCCTACGGCCGTACGCTCACGGGTTCGCACACGCTCCTCACGGGCGGTGCACTCACGGCGGCGGACCTTGCGAAGTTCACGCTCAAGTCGGAGACGCCCGCGCATCTGGAGGTGGCGGATGGCAATCTCGTGTTCGTCGCGGATGCCGCGCCGGCCGAGCCGGAGCTGCCGGCGGGCTACCGTCGTCTGGATTTTGTGGAATCGTCCGCTTCGCAGATCGTTGACACGGGTGTATACGTGAGTCCGCAGACCGTGGTCGACATGACGGTGTCGTTCCCTGTGTTGCCGGGTGAAGGCGCTTGGTATTCCTATATGGGTGGGCGTTATGGCGCCGGTCACACGCACCAGTTCGGCGGTTGGATCTACACGAAGAACGGTGCCACGTGGCACTATTCCGCCGTTCGGGCGACGGAATCGACTTCGTCCATCCCCGTGGCGATCGACACGCCCTATCAGGTCCATCTGGAGAAGAATGGTCCGTGCCTGGTCGACGGACAGTACATGGATGTGGGCGCGGGCGCGGAACCGGGGAGACCGATCTATCTCTTTGCAATCTGCCAGAATGGTTCAACGTCTTTTGCGGGTAATTCGCGCATCCATGGCTGCCGGATTGCCACGAAGATCGACGACGGGGTCTTGCGCATTGAGCGCGACTATGTGCCTGTGCTGCGTGAGGCGGACGGCGAGATCGGCTTCTATGAACGCGTGAGCGGCACGTTCGTCGGACGGAATTCGGGTGGCACGTTCGGGGCCGGTCTGCCGGCGGCGATTACGGGTACCGACTACACGCAGACGGCGGAACGCACAACGGTGAATGGCGTTGACCTCACCGGCACGCTCACCTGGTCGGCGGGCACGCTCGCCGTGGCCGAAACGGCCGTACAGGAAATCCGCTGCGGCGCGCTACAGCTCGCGGGCGGCACATTGGCATTCGCCACGCTGGGCGAAGGTACGCCGGAAATCAAGGTGGCGGGTGCCGCCACGGTGACGGGACCCGTGACGGTGACGTTGCCCCCGGCCTTGGCGGAAGGCACTTACGCGCTCATTTCGGCGCAGTCCTTCTCGCTTGCGGGCGGATCGATTGCCCTGGCCGATGGATGTGCCGTGGGAACGGATGGCGCGACGCGTACGCTGGAGACGACGGCGACGGGGGTGCTGCTCGTCATCGGCGCACAGACCATGCCTGCCGGCTACCAGCGCCTAGAATTCATCCGCTCCACGGGACGCCAGTTCCTCAATACGGGGACGGAAATCTGGGAGTTGTCGTCCATCGACTTCCGCTTTAGCGGACTCTCGCAAGTCGACCACAAGGCGCTCTTCGGCCAGGACAAGTGGGAGAATTCGCGCTTCATGCTGGATATTCAGTCGCCCGTCCTCTATTTCCACGGCCCTGCCACGGCCGTGCGGTTTGACATCCCGCCGATCGAGGCCACGTGCCGTTTCCTCGTGGGTGCGGACACCTACGGCCGGCTCACGCGCAGCGATCTCGAGGAGCCGCAAGTCCGTCATACGCAGATGACGTTCAACGGATTGGATCGCACGTTGAACCTGTTTTCGACCAAGGGCGACCTTAACCATGCCTGCCAGTATGCGTTCCACGAAATGCGCATCGCATATGAGGGTGAACTGCAACGCTACTTCGTGCCGTGCCGCAATCCGGCGGGCGAACTGGGTCTGTGGGATTTCGTGGAAGGGCGCTTCTTCGGCAACGAGGGCGAGGGACAGTTCCAGGGACCCTGCGTGACCGGGGCGTATCTCAACTATGCGGAGTCGACCGGCAAGCAGCGAGTGCTGACTGACTATCCGATGGATACGAACACCGTGGTGAAGTTCTCGTTCGGCAAGCCCGTATACGCGAATGGAACGGCGTTCTTCGGGCTTGCCTGGACGGGGAGCTGCTACCTCTTCAACCAGCAGAACAACCTCTTCTATTTCCATGGCTCCGGCAACGCGTTCAACTCGGCGGGACTGCCCGACCCGAATGCCCGCTATACGTTCGAGCTCGGTGACGACGACTTGGCGGTGATCAAGAAAGTCGGCTCCAACGTGATGCAGTCGCTTTCGGTCTCGCGGGCGGTGACCGGCTCGGCCGACAACCAGCTCGCGGTGTTCGATGTCATTGGCGGCGGTAAGGCCTCGAGCTATCGCTTCTATTCGCTCGATCTCGGCAAGGCCGCCGGCGAGGGAGCGCGCCCGTGGCCGGTGACGTGGGATGCGCGGCTCGTGCCGTACCGTTCGGCGGAAGGCGAAGTCGGCCTGCTGGACGATAAGTCGGGCAAGTTCTATCCTGCCATGGGAACGTCACTGGATGTCGGCGAACCGCTTCGATACGGCTATGCGTTCAATCCCACTGAAAACGGCGTCGTCGTCTATGACGGCGTGATCGAGGTGGAAGACGCTTTCGCGGTTGCGAATGTGCGGAAGGAAGGGTCCGGGACGATCCAGATGGGGCTCGTGACCTCCTTCACGACGCTCGATGTCGCGGAAGGGTGTTTCTCCCTGCGCGACGGCGTGGCGCGTACGACCAGCGTGTCGGGTACGCTTACGTTGGCGGGCGGTACGCGCCTTGCGTTTGATGTGACGCCGGGAGGTTACGATCGTGTGTCCGCGACGACGATCAACCTTGCGGAAGCAAGCGTGGAGAATCCCGTGATTGTCGATCTCACGCCCTCGGGCTGGGGTACGTTCAGCGAGTCGGGCAAGTTGGCGCTCCTTTCCGCCAACAACCTGACGGCGGCGGATGCGGAGAAGTTCACGGTGTACGGCCTCGAGGCGACGCTGAGCGTGGAGAACGGCACGCTCGTCGCCACGTTGCCGCCCGCGATCCCGCTGACGGCGCAGTGGACGGGTGCGGGCGACCGTACGCGTGTCGACGACCCGGCGAACTGGGTCTGCTTCAATGCGGCCGGCCAGCCGATCGACGGCATGCTGCCGACCAACGTGACGACGATCGTTCTCGGTGCGACGACGGACTTCAACTTCCCGGCGGGACAGACCCTGTTCTTCCGTGATATCCAGCTTGAGCGGAGCGAAGTGACGTTGACGGCGGACTGCGATTGGCGCGGACTCAACCTGCCGATCGACTTCAAGGTCAATCTTGCGGGACACACGCTTCGCCTTGCCTCGCTCGCGGGTACGGGCACGATCACGGACGGTGTCTATCAGCGTCTTGACTTCATTCGTTCCACGGGTACGCAGTGGATCAACACCGAGGTGTTGGCGTCGTCGACGTTGCAGGCGGAAATGGACTTCGCCTCGCATGCCCATACGGGCGACATTACGGTTGGCGTCAACAATCAGAACAACGACAACGTCGACTGGCGATTCTTCGACTATGAGAAGGGCGTGCTCTTCGACTACGGCAACAATCGCTCCGGCAGCACGTCGGCTACGCCGCTCACGCTCAACACGCGCTATGTGGCGCAGTTCGGCCGTGAAGTCAATACGGTTTACAACCGCGTGTATGTCAAGGGCAACGACATACCCTATGCCGACTACTCAGTTGCGGCGTCGGCGACGGTCTCCGCGCAGCCGATCGGTATCTTCGGCGGTTTGGGCGCTAACAATGCGGTGAAGTATGCGCAGATGTCGCTCTACTCGCTCAAACTCACCGATCTCGTCGATGGCGAGCGCGTGGCCGTGCGCGACTTCGTGCCGGTACGTAAAATGGCGACGGATGAACTCGGACTTCTCGATCTGGCCAACGATGTCTTCTATCCGAACAACGGTACCGGCGTGTTCACGGCTGGTTTTGCGCGCGCCTCTGGCGAGGTGGGCGGATCCGTCGTGGTGGATGTCCCTGCGGGCGCTCAGCTGTTCTGGCAGGCGACGGACCTCAACCTCATGGGTACGGTGAAGCTCGTGAAGACGGGCGAAGGCACGTTCTATCCCCAGCGTGACGGTGCCACATACGCCGGCGGTACGGAGATCCGTGCCGGGGTGCTGCAGTTGACGGGACTCGGAACGACGCATCGACTCGGTGCGCTTGGGAGCGAAATCACGGTGCGTGCGGGTGCGGCGGTCGAACTTGCCTCCAACTACGATTTCTATGATTACGTTTTCACGCTCGACGGCGGTGAACTGCGTTCGACGATTGGAACGGTGGCCTCGGGTGCGAGCAAGGCGCATCTCGCGCATGTCAACATCACCTCGAACGCCACGATGACCAGTTCGTCCATTACCGGTTTCATCGGCAGCGGCTACGCCCCCACGGTGCTGGACCTTCAAGGGCACGAACTCGAAGTCAACATCCCTTACGCCATCTATCTCTCGAATCTCACCTCGACGCCCGGCAAGATCGTCTTCCGCGGACGGTGGTGCGAATGCTACAACAAACCGGTTGACCTCTCGGCATCGACGGTGGAAGTGCACGGCAACTTCATTGTCAATAAAAACGTCACAGAGGTCCGTTTCGGCGACTATATCGTCTGTACGACGGATGAAGAGGATAATGGCGAGGGCAATGCAACCAGTTACACGTCACCGATCTTTGTGCATGGTACCTTTAAGCCGGTGACCACGCGCTTCTCGGGTTGCACGCTCATCGACGGCGCGAAGATCGACCTGAGCGATTTTCCGGGCACGTTCGACGTGGTGAGTACGACGAAGCGGACTTTGGTGCCGCATACACTCCTTTTTGCGGAGGGCGCTACTATCGGCATCATGCTTGGCGATCGTCGTGTGCGAAACGAGGAGAAGCTCATCGCCTGGACACCGTCCGGTACGGACGAGCCAGCCGTCAAGGCCGCCTTCACGGCTGAGAAGCGTCCGGACGTACTCCTCGAGGTTCGCGAGGATGGACTCTATGCCATTTCGAACAGTACGATCATTTTCATTCGCTAAAGAAGAAGTCATTGATGAAAAAAGGGCTCGTTCAACTCGTTTCGCTCACACTTCTCGTCCTTGAGGCGCTTGGCGTCCAGACGGACTCGGTACTGTGCCGCACTGAGGCGGGGCGCATTCGGGTGCGCACGTCGTTCTTTGAAGTGACGCATCCGCAGAAGGGCGGCGGCGGGTTGCCGCGGGAGGTGACGTTTCTCCACTCGGGCCACGTGGACAAGGAGCTCTTCCTCTTCGACCGCGTGTACCAACGCGGTACTCGGCGGATGTACAACTTGAAGGACGATCCGCTGGCGACGGCGCGGGTGGTGGAACAGACACCTACCCGCGTCGTGGTCGAGAGCCGTTCGCGCTACGTCAACGGAAAGGGCGAACCGGCGCCGGACGGAACGCGGGCGGTCTATCGGTTCGAATATTGCGCGACGAGTCCTGTCGTGCGGGTGAGTGCCGAAGTCACGCGCGACGCCGCAAAGGCGGAGCCCTGGACGGAGCTGCACTTCCTCCACTTGAGCCACTTCAAGCCGGCCTATCGCGCGTTTCTGCTCGGACCCGACGCCGCGCGCGTGCCGTTCCAGGCGAAGGGCGCTGTGGGCGGCCCGTCCAGTGGCGACGACTGGGCGCTGATGGCGTCGGATACGGATGCCGTTGGCGTGGGCGGTGGCGACGTCTCATGTTGGGATGCCGCTCGCGAGTTTTGCTATTATACGGTTTTGGCACGCGGTTCGATGCCGAAGTCGGAGACGACGCGCCATTTCGACGGACAGCTCTATTTCGGTCCGGCGGGGAAAGACGCCGCCTGGTATTGCCGCCAGTTCGAGAGACTGGCGAAACCGCCGCCCGCGGAAGGTCCGAAACTCGAAACGGCGCGGTCGCGTTTGACGTTCACCGATGCGGCGAGCGGATTCCTCTGCCGTTCGCTCGAGGATAAGTCCACGGGCGTCGTGTTTGGACGCACGCGGGCGAAGGTGCCGGGCCTCTGGCGGCTTCAGTTCCGCAAAGGCGCGGCGGGCGAAGCGTGTGAACTCGCGAGCCGGACGGTTCCGCCGGGACGCGTGGAGATGACGGTAAGCGGACTTCGCTTCGTGTGGGAAAAGCTGTCGTTGGCGGATGAACCGGGCGTGGTGGACGTCGTCTGCGAGGTGACGCGCGAAACGGCGGGCGACGGCTTCGAGTTCCGCATCCAGGTGGCGAATCGAAGCAAGGTGTACGGTCTGTATGAAACCTGCTATCCGTATCTTGAGCGGGTGAGTTCGGCCGGGGCGGGCGATGTGGCGATGCCGGGCGGACATTGGCCGACGGGCAACTGGGGCATGGCGCTTATACGCAAGAACCGCCAGGGAAAGTTTGCGTCCTATCCGGGCAGCCCCATGCCGATGCAGTTTGCGGCGTTTCTGCGCGAGGGCGCGGGACTCTACTTCGCCGCGCGCGACGACGGCGCCACGCCGAAGTCCTTCCGGTTGACCCCGGGGCAGGATGTGTCCTTCGAGACGCTGGCGAGCGATGCCGGCGTACCGGGCAAGGCGGGGGCGCCGACATTCCCCGTCGTCGTCTCGACGTTCAAGGGCGACTGGTGGCAGGCGGCGGCGCGCTATCGCGCCTGGGCGACGCAGCAGGCGTGGACGCGGAAGGGTCCGATCGCCGCGCGCACCGATTATCCGCGCCGCCTGGTCGAGAACGGTTTCTGGCTCAATCTCAGTGGTACGCCCGAGATGGTGGAGAAGTGGGCGAACGAGGCCCACGCGCGCGTCGCCGGACGGGTGCCGTTCGGCATCCACTGGTATTGCTGGCACGAGATTCCCTTTGACCATACGTATCCCGAATACTTCCCGACCAAGAAGGGGTTCGCCGAGGCGGTGGCGCGTTTGAAGGCGAAGGGCATTCTGGTGATGCCCTACATCAACGGACGCCTCTGGGACATGGACATTCCGAGTTTCGCGGCGGCGCGTCCCTTTGCCACCAAGGACGAGAACGGGAAACCGCGGATCGAATTGTATGCTTCCCGGCGTCGGCTCGTGCCGATGTGCGTGGCCGAACCCTATTGGGGACGCAAGGTGAATGAAATCTGTTCGCGTCTAATGGATGAATGCGGCGTGAACGGCATCTACCTCGACCAGATCGGCGCGGCGCGACCGGCGACGTGCTACGATGCGACGCATCATCATCCGCTCGGCGGCGGACGCCACTGGGTGGACGGCTATCGGACGCTGCTCACGCCCATCAAGGCGAAGGCCGCCGCGCAGGGAGTGGTGCTCACGACGGAGAATACGGCCGAACCGTACATGGACAACATCGACGCCTATCTCACGTGGTTGACGGATCAAGATACGGACATTCCGGCCCTGCAGGCGGTCTATTCCGGTTACACGACCTGGTTCGGCAGCTGGATGGATGCGAACAACGACCTTGCGGGCTTCCGCTCGTGCCAGATGCGCGAAACGCTCTGGGGGTGCCAGATCGGCTGGTTCGGTCCGTGGATCTTGGAGGCGGCGAAGCGCGATCAGTTCGAATGCGTGGTCAAGCTGGCCGCCCTGCGCGTGTCGAAGAAGGAGTTCTTCGCGGAAGGGCATCTGCTGGGCGAGGTGGCGAACGAGGTGGCGTGTCCGCCGTTCAAGACGGTGTGGAAGGTGCGCGGAAAATCCGCCCCGGCCACGCTCCCGTCGGTCTATGCTTTCCTCTGGGAAAATCCCCGCGGCGAGAGGATGCTGGCGCTGGGCAATGTGTCCGATGCGCCCCGAACCTTCCGCGCCACGTTGCCGGGTTACGCGCCCGTCGCCTGCGACCTCGCCTCCGGAGAAGTCCGTCTGCTTGATTTGAAAAAGCAATGAGATACTAACCAAATTAAATTACCAAATGAAAGGGAAATCAAATGCTCGTTAAATTGATCTTGAAAAGGATTCTGCCGTCGTTGATCGGGCTCGCGCTGGTCGTCCTCGCCGGGATGTGGCTGTGGGGGTTCGTGGGCGTGAAGGCCGGCTGGATCGGACCGACCCAGGTGCCGGGTCTCAATGCGATTTCGCATAGCGGCGCTGAAGTTGCCGGCGGTGTTGCCGCGGCGGCAAAGGCGAAGGTTGGATTGTAAGGACTGCTGAAAAAATGCGAGTCCGCAGAATGTTGGACTCAGATGGGACGGAGAATCATGCAAAAGCTTTCGAGACGAAATTTCATTTCTGCGGGCGCTTCTCTTGCAGTGGGTGCGGCGTGTGCCGGAGTTACGGCTGCACCGCAGAAGGCGGCGAAGAAACCGGCGGCGAAGAAGCCTGCGCCTCAGGCGCCCGCGCAGCCGACGGGGGCGCTCATCGATTCGGCGCCCGTCCTTCAAAACGCCGCCGCGACGTCGATCGGCGTGGCGTTCACGGTGACGGGCGATGCGAGCGGTTGGGTGGAGTATGCGACGACGCCCGACCTCAAGAACGCGACGCGCGCCTACTCGGGCGAGCAGGGGATGATGGACATCAGCGAGCGCGTGGTGAAGGTGCGCCTCACGGGCCTCAAGCCCGCCACGCGCTACTACTACCGCATCGGCGCCGACCGTATCGACTACAAGGGCGGCTACGCGATGCGCAATCTCGGTCCTGAAGTCGTCCAGGAGATTCATTCCTTTACGACGCTCGGTTCCGCCGCCTCGGGCTCCTTCTGCGTGATCAACGACACGCACGAACGCAAACCCGCCCTCAAGCGCGTCTTCACCAAGCTCGCCGAGCTGAAGCCGTCCGTCGTCGTGTGGAACGGCGACGCCTCGAACACCTCTGAAACGCTCGAACGCGTGCTCGACGTGTTCGTGCGTCCCCATCCAGACTTCCCCGCCTATGCCGCCGATACGCCGTACCTGTTCCTCAACGGCAACCACGACTATCGTGGCCGCGCGAACCGCCACTTGCGTGACGTGATGATGGGCCGCGAGCCTGCCGAGCGCGCGAGCGTTTTCGCGGGACTTCCGCGCAACTTCGTGCAGCGCCTCGGCGACATCGCCCTCATCGGACTCGACACGGGCGAGGACAAGCTCGATACGAATCCGCTCTTCGCGAACGTCTTCCGCATGCGCGAGTATCGCGAACTCCAGGCCAAGTGGCTCGCCGCCGCCGTGGAGAGCGAAGAGGTGAAGACGGCGAAGTTCAAGATCGCCTTCTGCCACATCCCGCTCTACGACGGAGATCCCGCGGCGAATCCGGGCGACGTGGCGCCGGCGGACAAGAGTCCCGCCTATCGGAATGACTTCGCCATCTGGCAGCGCACCTGCGCGCAGCTGTGGAGTCCCTCCTTTGAACGCGCGGGCGTGCAGCTTGTCATTACCGCCCATCAGCACCATTTCCGCTATGATGCGCCCACGGCTACGCGTCCTTGGGCCCAGATCGTGGGCGGCGGCTGTGGCGAGAATCTTGCGAAGCACGACTTCCCCACGGTGATCGAAGGAAAGGTCGTGGACGGTCGGCTCGTCGTGCGCGTCTTCGACGTGTTGCGCGGTACCTTGGCGAAAGAGATGACGTTTCAAGCCTGAAGGATAATTCCATGAATCTCAAGCGTTTCCTTGTGTGCGTCGCAACGGCCGGTGCCGTTGCGGGCGCCTTTGGTTGTACAGGCTTCTATGCAGGCCGGCGGGTGACGACGGATGGTACCACGCTCATCGGACGCACGATGGATTCCTATCCGTGTAACGGGCTTGCCCGTCTTGTGCGGCTGCCGGCGGGCGGCGACGTGAAGTATCCTTGCGTGATGACGCCTTTCGTGACGGCGCTCGGTCGCGGCGAGTTTGCGGGCGCCTGCGTCAACGAGGCGGGACTTGTCCTTTCCGGCACCGTGACCGCCCAAACAAACGACAAGGCCCTCGAGGCCGATCCGTTTGTCGCGAAAGAGAAAGGGGGCGTGGGCGAGGCGCAGCTGCCCGGCCTGATCGCCCGCGCCTGTGCGACGGCGCGCGAAGCCGTGGAATTTCTCGGCCGCACGGTGGCGGCGCGCGGACACAACGGTCCCGAAATCTACATGTTCGCCGACAAGGACGAGTCCTGGTACGTGGAAGTCTACACGGGTCACCAGTGGGCCGCCGTGAAGATGCCGGAAGATCGCGTGGCGTGTTTCGGCAACGCGTTCATGCTTGGCACTTTTGCGACGAACCGCACGGATGTCCTCTATTCGCCGCGGCTCGTGGCGACGGCGGTCGAACACGGGTTCGCGAAATGGACGAACCGGGATGCGGGCGAGATCGACCTGCAGGCCACCTATGGTGCGCCGCTCTCCGAAAGTTCCAGCTATCGGGCCTGGTACGGTCATCATGTCCTCGCGCCCGAGACGGCGGGCGAGTATACGATCGGCCGGCGCTTCGACCTCTTCTACGCGCCGAATCGGCGCATCTCGCCGACGGACATCTTCGAACTCATGCGTTCGCGCTATGAGGGAACGAATTTCTGTCCGGAGGAGACGGGTTCGCGGCTGCGTGTGATCGGCGTCACGAAGCAGATGCACTGTCACGTGCTCCAGCTGCGCCACGACCTGCCCGCGAAGTTCCGTGGTACGCTGTGGTTCTGTCCGGCTCAGGCGGAGCACGCGACATTCGTGCCTGTGAACGCGTCCGCGACTTGCCTCGCGCCCGCATGGACGCGCGACCAGGTGAAGGGGCCCTACGCCTACGATCCCGAACGCGCAGGCGACGCGTTCCTGCGGCTCGATACGCTTGCCGAGATGAAGCGCGTGCAGTACGACGCCAATACGAACCGCGTGGACGTGCGACCGTTCTACGGTGACGGCGTGCGTGCCTACTGGCGGGCCGAGGAGCGGGCGCTGCTCGTCTCGTGGCCGGCGCGCCTCACGGCGGCCGCCGCCAAGAACGATGCGGCGGCACTGACCACGTTCACGACGAACCTGCAGACGCGCGCCTTCAACGATGCGCGCCGCATCCTTGGGGAACTGCAGTTCTACATGTCCGAAAACAACATCACGCGCGGCGGCGCACCGGCCATTCCGGCGCGGCCGTTCTGGCCGAGTCCCTCGCCGCGGTGAGCGGGGATTCATATGTGTGTCGGATGAAGGAGATTTGACGATGAAGGTTTCAATGAAGGCGGCGGTGGCTACAGCGTGTTCGCTCGCAGCGGCGAGTGTGGTGGCTTGTTCGGGATTCTATGCGGGACGCCTGACGACGGCGGACGGTACGACGCTCATCGGCCGTACGGCCGACTATCATCCCTATTCGGCGGCGAGTCGCATCATCAAGGTGGAGGCGGGTGCGGCGAGCAACCGCTATGCGCATGTGCAGACGCCGAAGGTGACGGCGCTGAAGCGTGGTCCCTACGCGGGCGGCAGCGTGAACGAGATGGGCCTGATGCTCACGGGTACCGTGACGGCGGGCACGTGCACGTCGGCCACGAATGCCGACCCGTTCGTTTCGGCCAAGGCGGGTGGCGTGGGCGAGGCGGATTTGCCGGGGCTCGTCATCGGGAATTGCGCAACGGCGCGCGAGGGCGTGATCAGGCTCGGTGAAGAAATCGCCAAGCACGGACATCGCGCGCCCGACATCTACCTCCTGGCGGACCGTACGGAATCGTGGTACATGGAAGTCTATACGGGCCACCAGTGGGCCGCCGTGAAAATGCCCGAAGACAAAGTGGCTGTTTTCGGCAACCAGTTCATGATTGGCGCGTTTGCGACGAATCGCACGGACGTCCTCTATTCCCCGGGACTCATCTCCACTGCGGTGAAGGGCAAGTTCATCAAGTGGGTGGACGAGAAGAAGGGCATTGTCAATCTCTTCGACACCTATTCGGACGGACTCCAGACCCATAGCACCTATCGCGCGTGGTATGGTCGCCATCTGCTCGCACCGGGTACGGAAGGCGTCTACGCGACGAACCGCGTGATGGAGCTCTTCTACACGCCGAAGAAGAAAGTGGTACTGTCCGACTTCTTCAATCTCATGCGTTCGCGCTACGAAGGGAGCGCGGCATGTCCGGAAGAGCGTCCCGGTGCGCCGTACCGCGTGTTTGGCGTGGCGATGCAGGGGAACTGCCATGTCCTTCAGATGCGCCACGATCTACCGCCGGCGACATGTGCGACGGCGTGGGTGTGCGTAGGACCAAGCTCGCATGGCGTGTTCATGCCCGTCAACGCCGCCACGCGCACGGTTTGGCCGACCTATTCACGCGACCAGACGGAAGGTCCGTTCCGTGCCGACCCGGAGCGGGCGGGCGACACGTTCCTCGCACTCGCGACGCTCGCGGAGGCACAAACGCACACGTTCACGAATGGAGCGTCGGGTCCGGTATGGGTGGATTTCCGTCCGCGCTACGGCAACGGCGTGCGCGATTTCTGGGCGACGTGCGAACAGCGTTTCGCGCGCGAATGGCCTGCCGTCGTCTCCCGCGGCGATGTGGCGGAGATCACGGCCTACACGACGAACGTGCAGGCGCGTGCATTCGCGGATGCGAAGCGGCTCTACGACGACCTCCTCTGGTACGCCGCCGCGAACAACCATTCTGCCGCCGAGGGCGGTAAGAAGGGCGAGCTCTACGATCCACCCTTCAAACCTCAAGAAAAATAATGCCTAGGCTAGAATTTGTGCTGATTTTTTGCTAAAATATCCATCTAATTTTTAGCAACCATGGAGAAAGAGATGTTCAAGCCGGTTTCGAACAAGGCCCAGTTCCCCCAGATGGAGGAAGAGGTGCTCGCGTATTGGGCGGCGAACGACGTGTTCAAGAAGTCGCTCGCGAAGAATGAGGGCAAAGAGCGCTATAAGTTCTACGACGGTCCTCCGTTCGCGACGGGGCTGCCGCACTACGGACATTTGCTCGCCGGCACGATCAAGGACATCGTTCCCCGCTACCAGACGATGCGCGGCAAGTACGTTGAACGCCGCTTCGGCTGGGATACGCATGGGCTCCCGATCGAAGCGCTCGCGCAGGACGACCTGGGCGTTTCGGGTGCGCCCGAGATCAAGGCGCTTGGCATCGACAAGTTCAATGAACACTGCCGTTCCAAAGTGCTCAAGTACGTCAACGAGTGGCGTAAGACCGTCACGCGCATGGGCCGCTGGGTCGATTTCGACCACGACTACAAGACGATGAACCCCGACTTCATGGAGACGATCTGGTGGGTGTTCAAGCAGCTCTGGAACCAGGGCCGCGTCTACAAGAGCCACCGCATCATGCCGTACAGCTGGAAGCTCTCGACGCCGCTTTCCAACTTCGAGGCGGGCTCGAACTACAAGGACGTGCAGGATCCGACGGTGACGGTGAGGACGAAGGCGCTCGCCGGCGCGAGCGCGGCGATGAAAGACCTGCTCGCGAAGGAGCCGACGGTCTACCTGCTCATCTGGACGACGACGCCGTGGACGCTCCCGGAGAACCTGATGATCTGCGCGGGCGCGAACATCGACTACGTCGCCGTGAGGGACGTGACGGACGGGAAGAAGCCGGTTTACGTGATGGCGAAGGCGCGCCTCCCGCACATCTTCAAGAAGGAAGAGCAGTACGAGCTCGTCGCGGAGTTCAAGGGCACGGAGCTGAAGGGCACCGAGTACGAGCCGATCTTCCCGTACTTCGCCGACAAGAAGGCCGAAGGCGCGTTCCGCGTCCTCAACGACGACTACGTGACGACCGACGACGGCGTCGGCCTCGTCCACATCGCGCCGGCGTACGGCGAGGATGACTTCCGCGTCTGCAAGGAGGCCGGCATGCTCGCCATCGTCGACCCGCTCGACTCGAGCTGCAACTTCACGGACCAGGTTCCCGAGTACGCGGGCCGCTTCTGCAAGGACTGCGACAAGGACATCATCAAGCGCCTCA
>JAKSOY010000072.1 GCA_024405255.1 Kiritimatiellia bacterium | reverse complement strand
CGGACAGGAGCTCAAGTGCGGCACGCAGCCCTGCAATCCCGACACCGACAACGACAACCTTCCCGACGGCACCGAAGTCTGCCTCGGAACCAACCCCTGTAATCCCGACACCGACCTGGACGGTCTGTTCGACGGGCGCGAAGTGGGACTCGGTCTGGATCCTCTCAGCGTCGACACCGACTGCGACGGCATTGCCGACAGCGACGAAGTCGAGTACCAGCTGCTCGGGATGAGCGTGGCGGAAAAGGAATCCAGCGAAATCGCCAGACGTCTTCGGAACTGGCTACCGACCGATATCGAAGATCTCGAAAGCGACATCGACAATGACGGCACGCCCGACTGGGTCGAGTACCTTGGCGGTGGTGAACCAGGGGAAGAGTTTGACGTGTTTGAAGGCACGGACGGCTTCCCTTCGGTCTACGTCATGACGGTGAATGTCGAGGTGAATAACCTGCAGCGTCCATTGATGCTGGAATGCAACGGCGAAAAGGTCTGCGTCAATCGCAGCTGCTCGATCCAGCGTTTCTGCGAAGAAGGTACGTGGCATAATCTTCGGGTTGTCGGTGTGCAGGGGGCATCTGTGAAGGTCAATGTGGACTATGATGATCCGCGCTATTCGCAGGCTCTGGTTGTGGCGGAAGACCCGCAGAACATGAACGGCTGCACGTCGCTGCCGGCCGACTCTTTCCCGGGACAGCATGTCTGCGGCGAACTGAGGTTCTGCCAGCCGACTGTCGAGATCGTCAACGAATATATCTGCTTCCATGGCACGGGAATGAATCCGCAGACCAAGAAGACTGTGTCGGCCCGAATCGTCCCCGAAGACTTTTTGGGTGAATTCACCTGGTGGACGGGCAACGGTCTGGAGCATGACGAAAACGACGAGGTGGAAGGTGAAGACGCAAACATCCTTCGCGACTGTGCGGGGAGTGACGTGTTCTGCGCCGTTCGCTTCATGATGGACGACCGGATCGCGGACGCTGTCCGTGTGACGCACAAGCCGGTCACGGAGTGTACACACAAGGACACCGACGCCGAGCAGGCTGAATGGTGCGACACCCATAACCGCGAAAAACGCCGTTGCCATGAAAAGCATGTCATGGACTGCTCGCACACATGGGAAGATTCGACTGTGGTGAAAGACCTTCCCAGGAAGATCCCCGCAGGGAGCGGAACAGGCGGTGGCGACGACATCGTCCACGAGGGTTTCGAGACTCCGACGGACGACGGAAGCCCGTACTACGAAAACAAGTATGCCTACTTGTCCATCCCCGTCAACAACGACGACGACAATCTCAACGAGAAGCCCGACGCCGAGGAAAAGGGGAAGAAGGTCGATTCGGAAGACGACTATCGGATTGTTCCCCTGGCGCCGGGACACGAGAAATGCTGTCCATGCCATAAATGCTCCCGAAAGGTTGTTGTCGACGAGATCAAGGGTGATATCACTCTCTGGCTCGACGAAAGCAAAGACAAGGAGGTTTCAAATACTTCGTACAACATCCACCAGAAAGTCTATGTGGAAGGATTGAAACCGAGCACGAGCCCCAATGACGCCTCCTTCGTCTGCATTCCCGAGCCGGAAGGCGAAAGTGAAGAGCAGGAAAGGATCACACACTCCTTCACTGTGTACAGCCTCCGTCTGCAGCCGGATTTGAACGCCGACAACCGCATCGACATCGAGGACGCCAAACTTGTCAAGGACATGAAGTCGCTGGGGCTGGGCTGGTGCGTCAGCCCCGGGAAGCTGTATCCGCTTAAGCTCAACGTCGACGTCGATATGCCCGGCACCGTCTATATGAAGGTTAATGTTGCGAGCGCAAATGGGGACGTCAAGGTCTACTCGTCTGCCTCCTGCAGCATGCTCGATTGGATGGATCCGCAGTCAGCATACAAGGGCGAGGTCACGGAGGTGGCCGGATATGGCGTTGCATACAAGGAACTTTGTTCCAGTGCCAGTCCAGCTTCGGCATCGCAGGTCCTTTGGCTTGAGGTTTCCGATCACGGTGTCATCGGCACCATCGAAGTCGTCTACGAGGGAACTGGAGACGCTGAAGGATATGAATGCCATGCCAAGATCAAGTTCCAGTCGCTAGACTTCCGCATCGCCGGCGACGGCGACGTCCGCGACGGCGAGATCAATTTCGACGATCCCGCCGACACGAACATCGTCTTCTGGGTCAATGACGACTATGATGTGCTGCATGACCACGAGGGTATGTGGCAGGAGGATGACGATGACAAGTTGCTCAACAAACGCAAAAATTGCGACGATGACGTGATCGGCGCAATCCCCGGGGAGGGCGGGATCTCGGAGAACTCAGCAGTCGATCAATACAATAGTGACAGGACCGTTTACTGTTTTCGCGATCTCGAGGACTTCGACCGGCTGCATGTCAAGATGGGCTCTGAACTTGTAGACTGCGGAGGAACTCTTGCAGTAGAGGTCCGCATGGACTCGGTTGGCAAACCGGGCGAGGGCGTACCTGCAGTCAATCTGTTCGAAGCCGTGGGAGAAGACCTCTTTTATCTGCGGCATGGAAAAGAGGATTGGGGAACGGAACGAGGGCGGCTGGAGGCGCAAATGAAGAAGACGCGGCTGGCGACTGCTGACGGCGGGAAAAATTGGAATCGTTTGGAATTTGAGAATTATATTACATTCATAAATGGAAGACTGTGTTTCCTTTACGAAGGCAAAACATGTGGCAAGGGCATTCTGCGGATTCGGGTCAGAGTGGGCGATCTCGTCCTTGCGGAGTCCTCCCTGCGGATGGACATCCACAAAGTGGACGATTTGGTCGACACTTACGAAATCCCCGAGACGACGGCAACCAACAGTGCCGATATTGATGAATTTCAATTGACGGTCGACGGCGTAGAGGGGAGGCGGGCGAAGGCGGAAATTCCAGGCACCACCGACAAAGACCTGGTGCTGCTGACGCTGGGATGGAATGTGGCTCCGTTTGAGAAGTTGGCCTGGCGGGACACGGTCTTCAAACGACTGTTCTGGCAGGGATATCGAGGGCGCGTGGGCACGCTAATCTGGCCGACGACGTATGGTTTTAACGTTGACTTTGGAAGTTGCGTGAAGGCAGATTTCAGAAGCTGCGCCGACCTTGATTTTAAAAGATGCTTCAAGGGCGGAGTGGTTGATTGGGAAGTGTTTGGGCGATCGGTGAAAAGCCTTGCCGACGCTCCCAACTACGACCGGGGTGAGCACCGTGCCTGGCTGAGCGGAGTGCGCGCGGCGGAATACTTCTCGAAGGAGATTCCCAAGTTTTCCCATGTCACCTTCCTGGTGCACAGCCAGGGGAACATTCTGATGGGCGAGATGTTAAGGCGGCTGCCGTTGGACGTGAAGGGCAAGATCACCTACATCGCTTTGCAGGGTGCGGTCAGCGCTCAGCTCTACACCCGCGAGTTCATGCCGCAAGACGCCAACGACTCATGGAACATGCAGGCATTCGGCGTGAGCGGCGCGCTCGACTGGACGGGAAGATGGCTGACTGACATTCGGGAGGAGATGTCCTGCGAGCGGGAGTCTCCGGACATCTTCGGGCACTATCCATACGGCCGGGATGGTGACAAACCATATTTCAATGACGTTTTGGAAGGGCTTTGGCATACCATGAACTACTACAACCGCCGCGACTACGCGCTCAATGTCTGGCTGGGCAACAACGGCACCAAGCCCGACAATCTGAAGGGGCGCGGTGAAAATGACCGAAGCTTTGGCTTCACTACGGGATCTCTTTATGGGTATACGCTCGAGAATTTCTGGCAAAGTAGTGGAATGCATCCCGGCAGCTTGGAGCGAATGTGGATGTCCAATGGTGAAAATGGGCGTTTCTATCAGAATCGTTCGGGGATGAAGTTGGCAATCTATCCGGGCGAAGACGAAGATCGGACGGGCGACGAAGCCTGGAAGTACGAACATCCTGCCGAAGACGGCAATTCGGGTGCTGAGAGGGCGAAATGGTGTGTGTTCTCGTTTGTCACCAGGGCCAAATCGCTGGCGATCGGACAGCTGCCGATGAGCGGATTTTTCAAGAACAACGCAAACTTGGAAGGTGGTTTTTCATGTGGCAGCGACCACTACTACCACAGCTGGGAATTTCGTTCAAATTGTTGGAGGACTTCGCCGCTTTGGACCGATATCCTACATCACATCAAAAAGGAACCCGATGGGAAAACGAAGTGAAAGGAGATGTTAAATGAAAATAATGAAATCGTTCAATTTGGTGGTGTTCTGCTGTCTGTCTGTTTTTGTTTCGCAGGGAGTTCCTGGAGACAAGAAGCCCGACGGATGTGCGCATATCCGCATCGTGGACACCACGGGAGCCCCCGTCGAGGGGGCTGCCGTTACAGTGAAACATGATCGTACCCAATTCAAGTACCCCCAATTCAAGCATTACGTTTCCGATGCCGACGGCAGGGTTGCCGTCGACTTCGGAGACGGAACTGGCAAACCATGGGGATGCACGGTATGGAAGGTGAAGAAGGCTGGATATGACGGCCGAAACCGTTGGCTGAATGAGCCGTTGGATTTTGGAGGATGTTGGAGCGACAGGCATCCCTATGATCGGCCTCTAACCATTGCCCTGCGTAAGATGGAATCCGAGCCGACGGCGATTCGCCAGGAACTCGGATGGAGGGGCTGGGTGGACACGGACAGGGGATGTCCTCCCCGCCCATTCTCGATCTTCAACTACGGCAAGGCGGGGGACAAGAGCGGGTATGTGGACATCTTCGTCCAACCGCGCTGTGACCGGGTCAAAGAGGAATGGGTGCTGTCGCTGTGGACGACAAATGTCAATTCGGGAATCATCGCGACCACCAACCGGGTGTACGTGGCACCGGAGAACGGGTATCGCCAGCGGGTGGATGTCGCGAAATCGGATTACCAAAGCCCGACGTTCACGCTTTATCTCAAGACGAGACCCCAAGGCCTCTACGTGATGTTGCCGTTCTGCGAGGATGATATACAAGCTGGCTATTACCGCAACTTCACCAATTTCACGTTTACGTGCAAGATAATGGATGTGAATCCCTACGGCGAACGCAACTTGGAACAGGATGTGCGTTATTGTCACCACGATGAGAACATGTTCGTCGCAAAGGGGACGGACATCTTCGACGTACTGAAGGCGGGGAAAATCCCCCCGCGAATGGATATCCCTGCGCGGGTGGCAAACCGTAGAAGATATTGGGCGGACATGCGTAAGGCCTCAGAACATGAGCAAATCAACTACAGGAGGAGGTTGAAGAAAGCGGAAATCCTCAAGCAGCTGGAAGGCCGGCCCCAGCATGAAATCGACAGGGCCCTTGAGCCGATAGAACAAGAGAGGAAACGGTCTCACAAGATACTCCGAGAATTGGCAGAAGAGCGACATCGGTTGAATGAAGAGCTTCCCACGCTCAACCTGCCGCCGGGCATGACGGAGAAGGACAAGTACGGGAAAGTCGATATGAGCTTGTCGATTTTCGATTGAGAGACACTTGTTGCGGCTAGCGCCGACGCGCACATTCGCGTTCGTTGGCGATTGGGCAGATCGACATGAACGGTGTGTTTAGAGAAAATACGAATCTGGAGGATCCCTACCGCCAGGGAAATGATGCTGAAGTCAGGGAGTCAAAGTATGAATCTCACGGGGACAGTCCCCAATCGCGGCCTCGTTCTTCTCCACGGAGCACGCGGAAACCGGCTTCGCCAGACGCGGAAGGCGATGGGAAGTTTTCGCTTCGCGCTCCCATCGGCCTTTCGCCCGAGGTGGCGCGGGAGATTCGCCCGTGCCGGATCCGAAGGGATTCCTTCGAACGGATTTTCCGCGTCCCGCGAAGCGGGTTTCGGAGCAGGACGGTAATCGGTCCGAGAGTGGGGGCGTAGATTCGTGAGGGTAGCCCTCGTTGGGACGTGGGTAGAACATGGATGTGGATTCCAGTCGCGTAGCAAAGAATTTCAAATGATTGTCCACGGGACTGGCATTGCGGCGCAGTCGGAGACTGCGCCCTACCAATCGGCCGCTTCAACACTAGGACAAGGAACCCGCGAATGCTATACACCCTGCTCCGATTTCGCAGGGCGCTGACCGGAACTTGCCAAGATGGGGAAAGTTCTGTATAATAATGGCATGAAAAATCTGATTAGCTTGATGACGGCGGCGGCTGCGTTGAACGTGATGGCGTTGGACGTAACCCTTGATCTGAATGGCGATGTGCGCGTGGGGAAAGACGGCGCTAGCCTTGCGATGGCGATCCACCATGAGGGGTGGGTCGGAACGGCACATGGACAGAACGTCTCGTTCACCTTCCCGGATGAACGGACGAAGACGGTGTCCGTCGAGTTCCGGCGTAACTATTCGGACCTTTACGCGCGCGGGACGAGCCAGCTGCTGGCCGTGCCTCAGGGGGCGCAGCTCACGGCCCAGCTGACGAGTACGCGCGAGCAGCGTCCCGAAGATGTGGTGCTGGCGCTTGAACTGCCGTTGGATATGATCGGCGGCGGCCGTTGGTCGGACAGCTCGGGCGCTTCCGGCGTCTTTGCACCGAACTGGGACGGACAGACCGTCCATGTGATGTCCCGCTCGATCACCTCCTTTACCGTGAACCCGCCGAAGGGCGAGGCTTTTACGCTTTCATTCCCGCAGTCGACGTCTGTGATGTTGCAGGATAATCGCCGCTGGGGCAAATCCTTTACGCTGCGCATTCATGCACCGGGAGGCGACCGCCACGATTTCAATCCCGGTACGACGCGGAAGTTCGTCTGCACGATCGCGGGTGAGAAAAGCACGCGGGTATCGACTGCGCATCCTGTCGTCGTGAAGGAAGGCCCCGAGTGGGTCAAGCTCGACTACCAGAAGAACATCGTCGCCGGCAGCGCGTTGGACTTCTCGACGCAGGGGTTCCTCGATGCGCCGGCCGGCAAGTACGGCTGGCTCAAGAATGAAAACGGGCACTTCGTGTTCGAACGCCTGCCGAACAAGCCGCAGCGTTTCTACGGCGTGAACCTCTGTTTCGACGCGGCGTTCCCGGATCGCGAGATGGCGGATGAACTGGTGACGCGTCTGGCGCGCCTCGGCTACAATACGGTGCGTATCCACCATTACGAAAGCCGGAACGGTGTCGTCAAGGGTTCGCCGGATCACCTGTCCATCAATGCCGAACGGACGCGCCGTCTCGACTACTTGCTGGCGAAGTGCTTCGAGAAGGGCATCTACGTCACGACGGACCTCTTCACCTGCCGTGAGGTGCTTTGGCGTGAAATCGGCATCGATCGCGATGGCCATCTGGACAAGCAGGTCTACAAGAATCTCATTGCCGTTCACGAACCCGCCTATCAGAATTTCTGCACGTTCGCGAAAAATTTCCTGACACATGTCAATCCCTATACGGGCCGCGCCTACAAGGATGAGCCCGCGTTGCCGCTCATTTCGCTGATCAATGAAAATTCGCTGCACTGGTGCTGGGATCGCATCCGCGTGGAAGAGTCCCTGAAGCTGGCGTGGAAGAAGTGGCTCACGGCACGCCGTGCGAAAGACGCCTCCTTCGCCGCGGGGGTGAGCGACGACGCGGCGAATGTCCGCGACGGCCAGGTCGTCGACCAGTTCATGGCCGATCTCGAGGCGAAGCTCGTCGTGCGGCTGCGTGCGTTCCTGCGCGGACTTGGCGCGAAGGCGCTTCTGACGAACCAGAACTGCTCGGGCACGGGCGAGAACATGGCGGCGACACGGCGGAATTGCTACGATTATGTCGACAACCATTTCTATGTCGACCACCCGCAGTTCCTCGCACGGTCATGGAGCCTGCCGTCGAAGTGCAACAACGGCAATCCGGTGCTGTCCAAGCGGCTGGCGCCTGTGTCGGTGGCACAGACGCGTCAGAAGGGGATGCCGTTCACGGTGACGGAATGGAACTTCTCGGGTCCGGGCATGTTCCGCGGTGTCGGCGGCATCATGACGGGTGCGGTGGCGGCCCTGCAGGACTGGGACGGGCTCTGGCGCTTCGCCTACTCGCACAGCGACAGCGGCCTCAAGGACCGTACGGGATCCCCCGGCTATTTCGATGTGGCGACAGATCCCCTAGGACAGGCCGGCGACCGGGCGAGCATCTGCCTCTTCCTGCGCGGCGATCTGCCGGCGGTCGGCATGGACGCGGATGTGACGGCGAGTCCGGCTTTTTCGCTCGACCGTTCGCGGGGAAGTTTTGCGCTTGATACGCCGAAGACGGCGGGTGGCTTCACGCCTTCGGGGCGTCTGGCGGCCGGTGTGGTGGCGTTCGATGCGGGCGATGTGGCGACGACGCTCTGGGCGAGTTCGGTGGATGGGCGTCCGCTGGCCTCTTCGCATCGTATTCTCGTGACGCATCTGACGGACGTGCAGGCCAACGGCAATCTCTATGCCGACGAAGAGAAGCGCGTGCTGCTGAAGTGGGGGGCGTATCCTCCGGTCGTGCGGGACGGGCGTGCGCGCGTGGAGCTGTCGGTCGCGTCGCCGGCGGCCTTCACCGTGTGGGCTCTTGAGACGACCGGTCGCCGCCTTGCGAAGGTTCCCTCGCGCGTGATCGACGGCAAGCTTGTGTTCACGGCGAACATCCGCGGTCCCCAAGATGCCTGTCTGCTCTATGAACTCGCAAGATAGCAGACAATATGCTATAATACGCGCATGAATTTTATCGACAGACATGCATACGATTGGGGCGCCAAGTTCGCACGCGCGATTTTCCCCTTGTTTCGTCGGCGCCGCCGCATCGCCATTGAGAACATTTTGAAGGCGGGTATCACCGACGACCCGGAGGAAGCCGCGCGTATTGCGCGCGCCAGCTGGGGACATCTGGCCGGGCATATCTGCGAGGCGCTTCGGGTTCCGCATGTCGTCACAAAGGACAACTGGCGCGAGCACCTCGACTTTTCCGTCGTGCATCCCGACACGGCGCGTCTGCTGCTGGACCAGACGGACCAGCCGATCCTGCTGGTGAGTTCCCACCATGGCGTGTGGGAGGCCGCGACGAACATTCTTTCGTTCGCGCGTCCGATGATCGCGATTGCGCGTGTGATGAACAACAAACTCGTCGCGAACTGGATGAAGAACCACCACTTCCGCGGTCCCGTTACGGTCATCGACAAGAACCACGGTTTCACACCGGATATCATGCGCCAGTGGGTGACTGATCGCGCGGCAATGACGATCCTGATGGACCAGCATACGTCCAAGGGCCTGCCGCTGCAGTTCCTGGGGCGTCCGGCCAAGACGTTTTCCAGCGCGACGCGTCTCGCGATGCGTACGGGCTATCCGATCGTCGTGGGGAGCTTCGTGCGGATTGCGCCCTACACGTACCGCCTCGTGGGCGAGGCCCCCGTCTCGTTTACGAAGGACAGTGACAAGGCTGCGAATACACAACTTTTGAACGACCGCCTGGGCGAGGCGATCCGCCAGTATCCCGAACAGTATCTTTGGGCGCACAGACGGTGGAGGGAATGAGGTTAAAAGTTAAAAGTTAAAGGTTAAAAGTTAAAGATTAAAGGTTGGGGATTAAAGGTTTGTGGTTGGGGAGTGGGTTTTAGAGGTTGGTCGAAGGATTTTGCCATTTAAATGAAGTTGAAAGGAAAAATGATGAAGAAGCTGATGATCGGTTGTGTTGTGGCGGCGTTGGCTGCCGGTTGCTGCGAGTGCGCGAAGAGTGTCCGCAAGCCCGTGAAGGAAGTGAAGTTCGTGGAGCTCGATCCGGGACACTTCCATGCGGCGCTTGTGCTGAACCGTAACTACGAAGGCGTGGCGAAGGATGTGCGCGTGTTTGCGCCGAAGGGGCCGGACCTCGAGGCCCACCAGAAGCTCGTGACGGCGTTCAACACCCGCGAAAAGGATCCGACCGCGTGGAATGAAATCGTCTACACGGGCGACGACTATCTCGCGAAGGCCCTGGCCGCGGAAGACAAGGCGAGCAGCGTCGTCGTCCTGGCCGGCAAGAACAACAAGAAGAGCGACTACTACCTTGAGGCGATCAAGGCTGGTTTCAACGTGCTGTCGGACAAGCCGATGGTCATTACGCCCGACGCCTACACGAAGATCCGCGAAGCGGCGAAACTCGCGGACGAGAAGGGACTCTACTTCGCGGACATCATGACCGAGCGCAACGAGATCACCACGATCCTCCAGCGTGCGCTCGTCGGCGCAAAGGACCTTTACGGCGAACAGGAGAAAGGCACGCCCGAAGATCCCGCGATCACGAAGATATCCGTGCATCATTTCTGCAAGCTCGTGAACGGCAAGCCGCTGCGGCGTCCGGGCTGGTATTACGACACGGACCAGCAGGGCGAGGCGATCGTCGACGTGACGACGCATCTCGTGGACCTCGTGCAGTGGGAGGCGTTTCCGAATCAGGTGCTTGCCACGAGCGATGTGAAGATGCTCAAGGCCCGTACCTGGCCGACGCCGATTTCCGCCGTCGACTACAAGACCTCGACGGGACTCACCGAGTGGCCGGAATTCCTCAAGAAGTCCGTGGACAAGGAAAACGTGCTGCAGTGCAAGGCGAACGGCGAGTTCACCTATCAGCTGAAGGGCGTCAACGCGAAGATCTCCGTCGAGTGGCACTTCATGCCGCCGGCCGGTACGGGCGATACGCACTACTCGCTGATGCGCGGAACGAAGGCCGAGGTCATCATCCGTCAGGGCAAGGACGAAGGCTATAAGCCGCGTGTCTATGTGAAGCCGCGTGCGGGTCAGGACAAGGCTGCGCTCGAAAAGGCGCTCACGGCCGCCGTGGCGGAATTCAACAAGACGTATCCGGGCGTGACCTTCAAGGCGGAAGGCGATGGCTGGACGATGGTCGTGCCGCAGAAGTACGAGATCGGCCACGAGGCGCACTTCTCGCAGGTCATGAACATGTACCTCGGCTGGATGAAGAAGGGTGAGCAGCCTGCGGACTACCTGCCGAACATGCTCGTGAAGTACTATACGCTCGCGGAAGCCTGGAAGGCGAGTCGCTGAGGATTGTTTGGATTGTTCGATTGTTCAGATTGTTCGATTGTTCGATTGGGTGATTGGGTGATTGGGTGATTGTTCGGATTGTTCGATTGGGTGATTGGATGTTTGGGCGATTGGGTGATTGGATGATTGGACGATGAAGGGGCGCGTTGGATAGACAATATCAGTTTCGTTCTTCGGAACCTCTGGCGGCGCGGATGCGACCGCGTACGCTTGAGGAAGTCGTCGGGCAGAGTCACATCCTCGGCGAGGGGAAGCTGTTGCGCCGTGTCATCGAGGCGGACCGGCTCACGAACATCATTCTGTTCGGTCCGCCCGGCTGCGGCAAGACGACGCTTGCAGAAGTCATTGCGAAGTCGACGCAGCGCGCGTTCGTGCGCTGTTCGGGCGTGATCTCGAACGTGGCGGAAATCCGCAAGGTGTGCGAACGGGCGCGAAGCGAGCTGGGCGGCATGGGGACGATCCTCTTTGTCGACGAGATCCATCGCTTCAGCAAGTCCCAGCAGGACGTCCTTCTGCCGTACGTCGAAGACGGAACCGTGGTGCTCATCGGTGCGACCACGCACAATCCGTCGATGTTCGTCAACACGCCGCTCACGAGCCGGTCGCTCGTCTTCGAGTTGAAGCCGTTGACGCCGGCAGAAACGACGATGCTTCTCGACCGTGCGCTGGCGGATAAAGAGCGCGGCTACGGCAGTCTGCAGGTCGTCTTCGATGACGAGGCGAAGCAATTCCTCGCGGAGATCTGCGATGGCGACGGACGCCATGCGCTGACGGCGCTCGAAGTGGCCGTTCGCTCGACGCCGCCGGGTGCGGACGGCGTGATCCATCTCACGCCGGACGTCATTCAGGAATGCGTCCAACGGCGTATCGTCCAGTACGATAAAAAGGAAGACGGACACTACGACACCATCAGCGCGTTCATCAAGTCGGTTCGCGGGTCCGATCCGGATGCCGCGATCTACTGGCTTGCGAAGATGATCGTCGCCGGTGAAGATCCGCGTTTCATTGCGCGTCGGCTGGTGATCTTGGCGTCCGAAGACATCGGCAATGCCGATCCGCGCGGACTCACCATCGCCGTGGCGGCCTTGCAGGCGGTGGAATTCATCGGCATGCCCGAGGCGCGCATTTCGCTTGCGCAGGCGACGACGTATCTCGCGACGGCGCCGAAGTCGAATCGGTCGTACGAGGCGATCGACAAGGCGATCCACGATGTCGAATCGGGTTCGGTGCAACCCGTGCCCGAGCATCTGAAGAACGTGCATGTGAAGGCGATCGGCGTGGAGGAGAACATCGGCTACAAGTATCCGCATAGCTATGCGGGCGCCTGGACCGAACAGGCGTATCTGCGGATTCCCGAGACGTATTACATTCCGTCCGAACAGGGCTACGAGGCGACGATCGCCAAGCGCATGGAAGCGTTGAAGGGCGCGTTTTAAAGGAAAGACCATGGAAGTTCGTAAAATGATCGTCATTACGGGCGCGGGAGCCTATCCGCGGCTCGTGGTGGAAGGAGCGCACGCGGCGGGTGTGCCGGTGTGCGATGTCTTGGCGGTACGCGGGTCGACCGAGCGCGCGACGATCAAGGCGGCTGATCAGGTGCACACGATCGGCATTGGCGAAATCGCGGCCGGACTCCGCTGGGTCGCGGCACAGGGATATGACGGGTGTGTCTTTGCCGGACAGATCAATCCGCTGTCGCTTTTCCGCAGCCGGTTCGACGAGGAGACGAAAGCGTGGCTGCGGTCATTGCCGTGCAAGACGGCGCACACCGTCTACGGCAAGTTGGCCTATGAATTTGAAAAGGCCGGTGTGAAGGTCTTTCCGGCATCGTCCTATATGGAACGACATCTGCCGGGCGAGGGTCTGCTGACGGCGCGCGCGCCGGATGCGCGCGAGCTCAACGACATTCGCCACGGCATGGCCGTGATGCGCGATATGGGCCGCCACGACGTGGGTCAGACCGTACTCGTGAAAGAAGGCATGGTGCTCGCGGTCGAAGCGTTTGAAGGAACGAACGCCGCGATCAAGCGTGGCGGCAAGTTGGGCGGCAAGGGCGCGGTGCTTGTGAAAGGCGCGCGCGAAGGGCACGACATGCGTTTCGACATTCCCGTGGTGGGACTCAAGACGCTCAAGGTGATGAAGCGTGCCGGCGTGTCCGCACTCGCTTTTCAGGCCAATCGTCTGATGCTGCTCGGCCGTGAAGAGGTCATCGACTTCGCGAACCGCCATCAGATCGCCCTGATCGGCATGCCGACAGACCTGCCGCCCGCTCCGACGCGGCCCTAGGATGTTAATCTTCAATCTTCAGTCTTCAGTCTTCAATCTTCAATTTTCAGTTTTCAGGATTCAGAGTTCAGAGTTCAGTTTTCAGGATTCAGAGTTCAGAGTTCAGTTTTCAGGATTCAGAGTTCAGGGATCAGGATTCCGGGGGGACATTCGCCAAACGCGGGAAATGCGAGATGTACAGTAGGTGTAGATTATGGTAAAATAATAGCGTCAAAAAACGATGCGGCTGGGGAGACGCAGACAAGGAAAGGTAAAAATGAAACTTGGAATGAAAGTCGTGGCGTTCGCGCTTTGTGCGGCGGCGCTGAATCTGGTCGGTGCGGAGTTCGCGCCGGCGGATGTGCTGGTCTATACCCGCTGGCAGTATGTCCGCAATCCTAAGACCAATCAAGTGGTGGCGAAGGGTGCGTTTCACCACGAGTCGACGGAAGTCGGCGCGGAGGAGATCCGCCGCTACTTCACGGCGAACGGCCTCAGCTGCCTGGTTACGGACAAGCCGGAAGTGTTCACGAGCGAGGCGATGAAGAAGGTCCGCTGCATTGTACTTGCCTGCACGAACCACGAGCTTTTCAACACCGATGCCGAACGCGAGGTCTTCTACAAGTTCATCGAGAACGGCGGCGGCCTTCTGGCCATCCACTCCTCGAGCGCGAACGAGCGCGGCAAGGAGCGCTTCCGCAAGATGCTCGGCGGCGCCTTTGAACGCCACTATGCGATTCAGCAGTCCGTGCCGTTCACGCGCATCGACCGCTCGCATCCGGCGATGGCGTGCATGCCCGACAACTATGTGTGGGAAGGGGACGAAATCTATCTCAACCATCCGGACGAGAGCGTGCGTCCGCTTTTGATCCTCGAGTGGAAGGACATCAACGAGAAGAGCCGCAAGACGGACAAGTGGGGCTGCCCGAAGATCGGCGGCCACATTCTCGAGTGGTGCAAGACGTACGGCAAGGGCCGCATCTACTACACGGCGCTCGGACATCGTCCGAAGGACTTCGGCAAGATGGAGTTCCAGCTGCACCTCTTCAAGGCGGCGCAGTGGACAATGGGCCTCCTGCCTGACAAGGTGGACGTGAAGACCTCGACGGCGCGTGTGGAGACGACGCTGGAAGGCGCCCGTTGCGTGAAGGACGGCAAGACGGTGTGGAATCTCAATCTCGCGACGCGCGAGAACAAGATCTTCGTGCATCCGCTCTGCCTGCCGGACGGACGTTGCGTGACGGATGCGCGTCCGAAGGACCATCCGTGGCACCTGGGCCTCTGGTTCTGCTGGAAGTACATCAACGGACTCAACTACTGGGAGCCGCGCAATCCGGCGGCCGGCAACCTCTTCCCCGACGGCATGACGGTTGTCCGCGACTTCGCGATCAAGCCGAACGGCGGTGCGTGCACGGTGGATGTGAAGCTGTGGTATGGTCCGCGAGCCGAACCCGGACGCGTGCTGCTTGACGAAGCGCGTACGCTTGCGTTCAGCGCACCGACGGCGCGGGGCGGGTACACGATTACGGCGAAGCACACGTTCACGGCGCGCGAGAAGGTGACGTTCGACTGCCGCCGTCCGGTGGGCTACGGCGGGTTCTCGCTTCGGATGAGCGATATGATGCGCGGCTTCAAGGCCGTCGGTGAAGGCGGCGAGCCGAACGAGAAGATCAATGTCGCCGCGCCGAAGGGCATGACCGGCATTTCCTACACGGACCCGAAGACGGGCCATGGCGTGAAGGTGCGCTCGATCAACCCGATTCCGACCGAACGCCACTACAGCTGGGCGGACCACCGCTTTACGAATCCCGTGCCGATGTACGAGAAGCCTCTCGTGCTGGAGAAGGGACAGAAGCTTGAACTTAACTACGAAGTGACAATCTATTAAGGAGAACAAAAATGAAGAGAAGAGACTTTGTGAAGTTGGCGACGGCGGCTGTCGCGTTCCCGACGATCGTCCCGTCCAGCGTGCTGGGCAAGAATGCGCCGAGCAACAACATCCAGCTCGCGCAGATCGGTTGCGGTCGTATTGCGGACGGCATGGACGTGCCGGGCTTCCTCCGTTGCGCCGGCGCGCGCTTTGTGGCGGCCTGCGACCTCGACTCGAAGCGTCTTGAGCAGATGCAGAAGCGCATTGAGACCTTCTATGCCAAGAAGGGTCGTCCAGGCGTCATCGTGGGCGAACGCGATTTCCACGAGGTGATCAACCGCAAGGACGTCGACGCGGTTGTGGTCTCCACGCCGGACCACTGGCATGCGCAGATCGCGGTCGAAGCCGCGTTCGCGAAGAAGCACGTCTACATGCAGAAGCCGTGCTCGCTGACGATCCGCGAAGGCCGCGTGTTCTCCAATTCGATCCGCGAGAACGGCGTCAAGTTCCTGCAGGGTTCGCAGCAGCGTTCGTGGGAGCAGTTCCAGAAGGCGTGCGCGTTCGTGCGCGAAGGCCGTCTCGGCAAGATCAAGCTCATCCAGGTCGGTCTGCCGGGCGATCCCGCCGGCGGCAACACCAAGGAAATGCCGGTGCCGCAGAACCTCGACTACGATTTCTGGCTCGGTTCGACGCCGAAGGTGTACTACACCGAAGACCGTGTGCACTCGCAGAGCGCGAAGTGGCGCGCGACGCGTCCCGGCTGGCTGCGCTGCGAGCAGTTCGGCGCGGGCATGATCACGGGCTGGGGTTCGCACCACCTCGACATCGCGCATTGGGCGATGGGCTGGGAGGCGATCGGTCCGAAGTACATCGAGGGCAAGGGCAAGTTCCATACGGGCGGCCTCTGGGATGTGCATGGCGAATACGACATCACGCTCACCTATCCGGACGGCACGCCGATGCGCGTGTGGGACAAGTTCCCGAACGGCGTTCGCTTCATCGGTGAAAAGGGCTGGATCTTCGTGAGCCGTGGTGCGGCGAAGGCGACGGCCAGCGATCCGATCGCGCCGGGTCGTTCGCTGAAGGCGCTTGACGCGAGCGATCCGTCGTTGATCGCCGGCAAGCCGGGCATCACGCTCTACGAGGGTGCGGAGTCGAATCCGGGCCGCCACCACGAGAACTTCCTCATGGCGATCCGCAAGAACCGCGAGTCGATCGTGCCGGCGGAAACGGCGCATCGTTCTTGCTCGGCGTGTCTGCTGTCGTGGATCGGCATGAAGCTGGGCCGCAAGCTTGAATGGGACTACACGAAGGAGGCGTTCGTGAACGATCCCGAAGCGGATGCGCTGCTGCAGCGTACCGAACGTGCGCCGTATGGTGCGGCGCGTGCCTATGCGCGGTTGTCCAAGAAGAATGGTTGAAACGCTTAAGCGCTGAAAGGAAGAAGACATGAATTTCGCGACCAGTGTTGCCGTTGTGATGTGTTGGTGTGTGGCGTTCGCAGTGCCGTCCAAAGTGGCGGTGCTGACAGGCGCAGGAGCCAAGGGTATTGCGGCGGCGCGCTGGGTCGAACTCGTGGGCACCTCGCCCGACATCACGCCTGTCTTCCTTGATGGCGCCGCCGTGCGTGCGGGTGCGTTGAAAGAGTGCGCGCTCGTTGTCCTGCCGGATGGCGATTGCGCCGCCGCACGCGCGGATCTCGGTGAAGAAGGTGCGAAGCAGCTTCGCGCCTTCGTTTTGTCCGGCGGCGCGTGCTACGGCACCGGTGCCGGTTGCGCGCTGATGCTCCAGCAGAAGGGACTCGGCTTGTTGCCGTTTGTCGACCGCGGGGATCGGCCTCGCAGTGCCACCAGTCTGTCGATGCCCCTGAAGGAACCCGCGAAGAAGTTCCTGGGGTTGAATCCCGGTGGCCGTGGCGGCTGGTACAATGGCGGACCCGTGCTCGATCCGGGCGCGCCCGTGCCGGAGGCCCAGGTGGAAGTCGCCGCCACGTTCAAAGGCGATGTGAATACATTTTCGGCCGAGGCGGCGAAACCGATGTCGGGAGCCGCCTGCTGGGTGGTGGGCACCTACGGCAAGGGGCGTGTCGTGGCGATGGCCGATACGCCGGAGTTCCGTCCGGGCAGTCATTATGTCGTCGCGCGTGCGCTGGCCTATCTGCTGGGACGCAAGGTGACGATCGGCGTTCCCCAGCGTCGTGTGGGACAGAAGGTCGTCGGCCTTTACTGCGAGGAACCGTGGGGACCGGTGCAGGCGGAGCTGTGCCGCAAACTGTATGCCTGCGGGGCTGTGGACGTGGTGTCCCTCTCGGATGATTTTGCGGGCGATGGCGAGATCCGCCATGTTGATGAGATTGTCGTGCCCGGTGGCAAGACGACGCCTGCGATGGAGGCCATGCTTGTCGATTTTCGCGCCCGTGGTGGAATGGTCTGGACGGCGGAAGAGGCCGTTCACGTGTGGGCGCCGGAGAAACCGGTGGCGGCGATCAAGCCGGCGCAGGTTGCCATCTATGCCGATCGCGGCGTGAGCTGTGCCGAGTATTGGAATGCCACGCGTCTGATTTCGTTTTCACCGAATTACCGTGTGACCTTTATGAGCGGCCGAGAAATGGCCGAAGGCGGACTCAAGGGATTCGATCTCGTGTTCTTTGGCGGCGGGTGGAATCCGAGTCAAGTCTCGGCCCTCGGGGAAAAAGGACGTGCCGAGCTGGAGGCGTTCATCCGCGCCGGTGGTGCGTACTATGGCATTTGCGCCGGGGCGTTCAACGTGTTGAAGACGAGTTGGGGATTTGCGCCGTATCGTTCGCAGAAGGACGTGCCGTATCGCGGGTGGTCCGACATCGCCATTCGCTTCACGAAGGAAGGCGAAGCCGCATTGGGCTTCAAGGCCGATTCGCTGCGGAATGTGCTCTATTGGGGTGGTCCGGTCATGTTCCCGCTGGAGACGGTCGCCGATTCCGACATTCATCCGTTTGCCAACTACTACGGACAGACGATCAACACGTTCTCGGGTGGAACCGTGCAGCCGATGGCGGGCTTTGCGGCGATTCTCGGCGGACGCCTGGGCAAGGGCCGCATCATTGCCAGCGGTCCCCATCCGGAATGTTCGGAACGGACGCAGGACATCGTGCGCGCGTTCTTGCGTTACCTGACAGGACGCCCGGCGGATCCGATCTATCCGACGCGTCGTCCGAATGCGCTCAACGTGGCGATTTCCGTCGAGTCTCCGAATCCGGGTTTCATGACCTTCGGTATGGATCTGGCGCATGACGACCGGTTCGATCTGCGTCCGAGCACGCCGTATGAGGTCGATGCCGGATTGCTCGACCATTCGGATGTGCTGCTGATGGCGGGTCCGGTGGGAGCTGGGGACTATGTGGGCCGTGTGTATGATTTCCTCAAGCGCGGCGGACGCGTGATCGAAATGGATCCGAAGGGCGAGACGCGGATGGTGAGCCCCGGGATCTTCCGCGCCAAGACGTTTGACGACGCCAAGAAGCGGCTGCTTGAATTCCAGCGTGCGAAGTAGTACCGCTGATTGCAACGCCGGTCTTCCGCGACGGTGCCTACACGATGTTGAAGCGCTATCTCGCGTGGCTTGA
>JAKSOY010000071.1 GCA_024405255.1 Kiritimatiellia bacterium | reverse complement strand
CGGATCGTCCACCACGCGCACGCCTTCGGCCTTCGAAAGGATTTCGCGCGCCTCTTCCGGCGTGATGTCCTCTTCGAACTCGAGGTTGAGAGATTCGGAGTGGGCCCGGGCGATCGGCACGCGCACGCAGGTGCAGCTGAGCTTGAGGTCCGGCAGGTGAAGCATCTTGCGCGCTTCGTTGCGCATCTTGAGTTCTTCGAGCGTATACCAGTTCGTCTCGTCGAACTTGTCGATGTGCGGAATGAGATTGTACATCAGCTGATGCTGGAACGCCTTGACCGTGAGCGGTTCGCCCTTCGCATAGGCCTGGATCTGGTCTTCGAGTTCGTCGAGACCCGGCTTGCCGGCGCCCGAAGCCGCCTGGTAGGTGGACGCAATGAGGCGCTTGAGCTTCTTGGCCTTGTGAAGCGGCGCCACCGCCTCAAGCATGATGGCCGTCGTGCAGTTCGGATTCGCGATCACGCCCTTGTTCCAGTCGAGGTCCTCGGCATTCACCTGCGGCACCACGAGCGGCACCTCGGGATCCTGTCGAAACGCACGTGAATTGTCGATCATCTTCGCGCCGGCCTTCACGACCGCGTCCTTCAGCTGCAGAGCGACATCCGTCTTGCCCGCGAACAGCACAATGTCGAGACCCTTGAACGAATCCTCGTCCGCCTTGAGCACGTGATACGTCTCACCGTTGATCACTTCGTCGCGTTCGCGCGAAGCAAACACCTGCACCTTCCCGCACGGGAACTTGCGATCCTTCAACACCTGGATCATCTCGGCACCCACGGCGCCGACACCGACCAGGCCGACTCTGTACTCTTTGCTCATTTCTGTTTTATCCCTTCAACCAGAGGGCCCTTTGCCCCTAGGTGGAATATTCTATCAAAAGTAGGCCCCCCGCGCAACGGTACCGACAAAATTTCCGAAATCAGAGGCGTGGTCCGGATGTCCGGATGAATTACACCGATGCGCCGAACGACAGCAATCTTGAGATTCATCGGTGGGCACTCAAATGAATGGGTCATTCGGCATATTCCCGGCAGTCGAGCTTCTCCACCCGCTGCGTGTCAAGCCGGAAGAGCTGGTTGTAGATCAGGTTCTTCGGGGCCTTGTCATCCTGGATGACAAAATACGGATTGATGCGGTAGCAGAGAACCCGGCAGAACGACGAGGTGCCGGCCCGCGTCGTCGGCGGCAAGGTCGGGATGTCCTTCTGTCCAGGCACGGGGGCGACCGACGACGTGGCGGCCGACAGCACGCCTTTGCGCGTGAGATAGAGCGTCCAGGGGTAAGTCCCGTCCGGCAGTCGCTCGGCGTCGTTCGTAACATAGCAATCCGCCTCGCCGTCGTTGTCCGCATCGAGGAACACCGCCAGAACCTTGATTTTCTTCGTTCCAAGCTCCAGCCGCATCCGCACTTCCTCGCGGTACTTGGGCAGGAAGGCCTTGAAGCCCGAAGTCTCCCCCACGCCGCCGCCTGGACGCAGATCGCCGCGCGGCTGCCGATACGGCTGCCACACGGCGCGCGGATCGTGCGGACCCGGTTCCAGCGGCTTGAAGTCGAAACCGAAATACCACTCGGCGCACAAGCGTTCGACGCTCTTCACCCCATTGCCTTTGAACACCGTGTCGAAGTCCGGCGTAATCGGCCGAAGATAGTACTTGCCGTCGTGGGTGAAATGGAACGTGCAGTCGGGCGTGCGCTTGACGATGTGACGCCTTTCAGCGTCATAATAACCTGCCGACATCATGTGCAGCCCCAGGACGACTTTCCAATCATCCTTGAAGGAAAGCAGATAAAAAGACTCGCGATGGCAGTTGAAATACACATCTCCAATTTCCTTTATCTGGCAGAACTTACCGTTCTCGATCCTCCAAACCCACCATGAATCGCCATACCGATCCTCGTCTCCGGCCATACAACCGAATACAAGTCGCTGTTCTGGCGGCATATCAATGAAAAAACATTTGATGCGCCATCTGCCATCAGTCCATATCGGCCGCCAAAATGAAACATCCAAGCCCTCCTTTAAAAGCCGACAGTGTTCTTCAACATGGGGAAATTTAGTTCCAGCACCGATCAAGGCGGTTGCCAGGATCAAGAAAACAAAACAAAGTTTAGACTTCATTCAGCACCTCGGACATTTCGTTCGTTGACAACAACGGGGGCATAGTTGTTGACATTCGTATGGAGCGACCACCGTCCCAATATGGGATCAAAGTGTATCGGAGTACTCCAATTTCGATGAGGTCCCACAGGCAGATCGTGCGTTCCCGAAGCTCCGTTGTACAGCGTCATGATTGCCCATTGGCGCGCCGTGAGGATAAATCCGTTGACATTGGTCGTTACATTATCCGGCTCCGTCCAGTGAGCCTGCGGGGCGTTTTGATAGGCGGCACGATACCATCCCAGGACTTCCTCATAACGCTCCCTCTTTTCCAAGAGAGCCTCGTTCATCGAAACGACATTGGTCTTCCAATTGTAGACCTCGGCCGTCACGCATCCGTTCGTACGCTTGTCGATCTGGCAGATTCCGAAACCGAACGGCGCCCCCCAGTTGGGGCGTTCGGTGTTGTTGGTCCCGGCGTTGAACTGGTTGTAGAAGCGCCGTCCCTGCCGGCTCTCGTGCCTGGCGATCATCCAGGCGTAGTCCCTAAATTCCTCGTCGACGGTCGAGTCGATGTAGGCACGGGCGTCGGCGTCGAGCGGGTTCTTCCCGCGGATGTAGAATTCCGTCGTCGCCGCCGAAGTGTTCTGCACCTGCGAGGTAAGGCAGACCTTCCCGCCGATGATCTCGTTCATCCAGTCCTTGATGTCGAGCCGGGCCTCCCCGAGGACATTGGTGGCGGAATAGAGCCGGTCGTCGATTCCGTCCAACCGGACATCCGGCCGTTCGCTGACCAGGGACGCGCTCCACGTGGTCGTCAGCCAATCGGGGAGGCCGCGCAGTCTCACCGACAGCGCGGGTGCCACGGGTTCGCCGGTGATGTAGGCAATCCCCTTGCTCCTGATCAGCTTGTTCGAGTAGACGCCCCAGTCGGTAGCGCTGTAAACGTTGTTGGTGTTCACGGGCCAGTTCGACTGGGCGAGCGTCATCGGGAACACGCCCAGCTTGATCGCGGTGGGACGGCGTCCGTCGTCCGAGTTGCGCACCGCCAGGGTGAACGACACTGTGAGATCGGAGTTGGTCTCGGCTGTAAAGAATTGCCCGCCGGAAAACACCGTCGGCGAGAGGTCGTCGGCGGCATGGCCTTCCTCCAGCCCGACATGAAGGTCCCTGACGCTGCCGGTCCTCTCGGACATTTCACGACCGACACGGACACGCCACCAATAGAGGTCGTTGTAGCGGGTGCTGAACGGTTCCTCCACCATGCGTCTAGTCCAGACAGGATACTCGGCAGTCGAAACAAAGGCTCCAACGAAACAAGTGCGCCCCGCCGGGACAGTGAAAGTACCGTTGGTCTGAACCAACTGCCCCGCGCCCGTTTCCGTTCCCGCCGACGGGAATCCGATCCATTTTACGGGCGTCGTCTCCACGTCGCCCGCCGGCGGCGGAACCTCGTGGCTGGACGGCGCAAGCTGCGCGTCTGCACGCGGCGGCTCGCCGTCGGGCTGCGCCGAACCCGCCCCGGCGGGATTCTGCACCACCACGGTCTGTCCGGCCGTGTTGGTGCCGCTCACGGCGTCTACGTAGATCTCGGTTCCGCCGCCGATGCCGCTGACAGTGGTGCTGCCGTCGGGATTCGTCTCGAACGACGCCTCGTCGAAACGGTCGCGCCATTCGTAGGACGGCGACGGGCGGTTGATGTACGGCGTGAGCTGCGCCCCCTGCATCGCCTCGGAAGCGGCCAGTTCGCCGGGCACGACGACGAGCCGCGGGGTCATCAGTTCGCGTCCCGGGGACTGACCGGCCGGCGGGATGAATTCCACGTCGAACGACTCGGCGTCGCCGGTGTAGCCGTCGTCCCAGACGTACTCGACGCCGTCGCAGTCGCACGACATTTCGAGGACGTGTACCTCGTCGACGTCCAGCGGAAACACCAGCTCGCACGCGACGTCGACCACGACCGCGAAACGCCCGACCTTCAGCCGCAGCGGACGCTGCGGGCCTCCGGCGAATCTGACGGAAAGACGATAGCGCCCGTTCTGGGCGTTGCAGCCCACCCAGCCCGACACCCAGTTGGTGTAACCTGCGGAGACGATTTCGTCGGCGTTGGTGAACGTCGCCCGAATCCATGCCTCGCCCTGCCCGAAGCAGACGCCGTTCGACGCGCGCGGCTCGGGGTCGACTTCATTGGCAAGCCCGTCGCCGTCCCAGTCGAACGGAAACACGGGCGCATACTGGACCGTGCGGTCTGGATAGCGGTAATCGAAGCGCCCGTCGGCGAAGAGTTCAGCCTGGAAATTCGTGGGGCAATTGATGTCGCGATTGTAGAGCGCATTGTGCCAGGTGAGGACGAGCGAATTGCTCGGCGTCTGCTCGTGCCAGAACACGCTCTCGCCACCATTGGGCAACAGTCCCCAGTTCATGCGCGGCAACAGCGACAGGTTCGCATCGAACGGCGTCGGGAAGAAATGCGTCTTCACATTGGGGCGGAACTCGCCGTTCTCGAATACTGTAAGGCCCGTCGTCGTCTTGTCTCCATACGGGAAATACCAACCCTCTGGCCGAATCCGAAGCGAGTCCGACATGCCGCCGTAGTCGCACCACGCGGCGTTCGTCACGGCGTTCGCCGTCGGCGCGGCAAACGCATTCCCGTCTACCGTCGCGCCGATTCGCCACAGTTGAACGATGTCAACGTCTGAAATAGGCCCCATCCCGGTAGGGCGCAGACTCCGGCTGCGCCACAATGCTTGACCATTGGACTCCCCGTTCGCCTCCCTTTGCGGCGCGGCTGGAATCCGCGCCCTACCCTGTACGCCCCCGAGAACGTCGGTTCCTCCTTCGACTTGCGTCACCGTGTTGGTGTCACCTTCTACCTGATCGACACCGTTGGTGCCGTCCTTGGTTCCTGCGAAAGCAATCCACACGGACACAAAAATCAGAATGAGGGCTTTCTCCCACCCCGGCAAGCGACGAAACCCTTGCCGTACACGCCCAAGCGGATGCACACCCTTCTCTGCGCAGAGCGCCAGCAACCACAGGAAGACCAGACAGAAAGCCGTAACGACGCCGATGACTGAAACCGCATTCATGGCACACCTCATCGGAAAAGGATTGCGGTCGGACCCAACGGTGTCCCGACTGTGAAGGTTTCATCCAAATGAAAAATGGAGAATGAAAAATGGAAAATGAGCAAGGCCCCTAAACTCATTTTACATTCTCCATTTTCAATTTTACATCTTCACCGAACGTCGCCTCAACATTGTTCGACGGCGTAGCGAGACACGACAGCGAGAACACAAACTTCGCCGCACCACGTTGCCAAGAAGAAATGACGACGTTTGTCGTCGCCTCCGTATCAACCTTCTCGACTGGCGGCAGAAACAGCGTCATCGATTGTGCCGCCCGTACGAACGTCACGATTACGAACACTGAAACTACCAACACTTTTTTCATTGGAGGGACATTATACATGATTCTCTTCTCCATGTGAAACAAATTCGGCCCAGAACGTTCGGTGCCGGTATTACATGTCTCTTGAATTGACCGCGTTGATAAGATCGGAACAACTCGACACTTTCTTGTAAGTCACGTCATATTCGTTTTTTTCTCGCCCAACACGACAAAGAACTTCTTCGCACACGCGATCTTCGTTTTCTCGATTTCGCGTAAATGCATCTCAGGCTCATGGGGGACTGTCCCCGGTGTATTTCCCCCAGGATCGTGGGGGGCTGTCTCCGCAAGGATTGCGAGGGGGAGACAGTCCCCATGACATTAGCGACAATGCCAATTATGGCATGCCCACTGTGACCTTGCGGAACTTGTAATCGTTCTGCTCCGCAGCGGGCACGGTCGAGAGATCCACCCATGCGGCGGCCTCTCCGATCGTCTTGCTTCCGTACTGAATGTAACGGCGCACGTTCTTCGTGCCGTTCTCGTTCAGGTCCGGCGACCAGGTGACCTTGATCGTCCCGTTCTCCATCGCAATCGCCGTCACCTTGAACTGGTCGTCAGGATCGGTGGGATCCGTTCCGGCGACGAGATCCTGCCACACCTGCATCTGCCGCCCCGAACGGTCAAGCTTGCCCGCCGCCGAAGGCAGCTTCGCAAACGCCTCCACGTCTCCCCCCGCAAGCGCCGCCAACGCCGGATACTTCGCCATTCCTTCCTCGATCACCGCCAAAGGCAGCATCACCGTCTCATCAACCCGAACCCAGTCTTCGACAAACGAAATCGAATTGAAATTCAGATTAAGCGCACTCATTTCAAGCAAAGCCCGAACCCGCGCGGCATCCCCCCCCTCAACATAAACCCTGGACAACCTATCGCAACCTTCAAACGCGGAAGACCCGATGAACGTCACGCTCGAAGGAATCACCACAGACGTCAACCCGCTGCAACCGCGAAACGCGGAAGACCCGATGCGCGTCACGCCCGCAGGTATCGTCACGTCACCATTCACCCCCAAAATCACCTCTTTACCATTCTTTGAACACAGTAACCCATTCAATGAGCAGTAAGTAGGATTATCCGCATCAACGACAAACGACATCAGACCGGTGCAACCTTCAAACGCGGAAGACCCGATGCGCGTCACGCTCGAAGGGATCGTCACTGACGTCAACCCGCTGAAACTTTTGAACGGGGAATCCCAGGCCCCGATGCTCTCCACCCCCGAAGGTATCGTCACGTCACCGTTCACTCCCACAATCACACTTTTGTCGTCCTTTGAACACAGCAACCCGTTCAGTGAACAGTAAGTAGGATTATCCACATCAACAACAAACGACATCAACCCGCTGCAACCGCGAAACGCAGAACCATAGATGCGCGTCACGCTCGAAGGAATCGTCACAGACGTCAAACCGCTGAAACCGTTAAACGCATAACCCTCGAAGCTCATCACCCCCGAAGGTATCGTCACGTCGCCATTCACCCCCACAATCACTCTTTTGCCATCCTTTGAACACAGCAACCCATTCAATGAACAGTAGTTAGGATTATCCGCATCAACGACAAACGACGTCAAAGCGCTACAATTTACAAACGCTTGACTCGAGATCCACGTCACGCTCGAAGGAATCGTCACAGACGTCAACCCGCTGCAACCGGAAAACGCACGATCATTGAAGCTCGTCACCCCCGCAGGTATCGTCACGTCGCCGTTCACCCCCAAAATCACCTCTTTACCATCCTTTGAACACAGTAACCCATTCAATGAGCAGTAAGTAGGATTATCCGCATCAACGACAAACGACATCAAAGCGCTACAACCGTCAAATGCATAATTCCCAATACTCGTCACACTCGAAGGGATCGCCACTGACGTCAGAGCACTACACCCCTGAAACGCACGATCCCCAATAGTCGTCACGCTCGAAGGAATCACCACAGACGTCAACCCGCTGCAAGCTGAAAACGCAGAAGACGCAATTTTCCCAACGGGATACCCCCCAAGTTCGGATGGAATTTTCAGTTGCCCGACAGGATCCGGCGAGACAGCGATCTCCCCGTAGTTGTCGATGGCCGCTTCCCCATTGGCAACTGTGTAGAACCACGTATAACCGTTTTTCTCTTCACCTTCGCCTCTCGGCACTTGATAATACCACGACCGTGTATCAATGCCTCCATCCTTGTCCTGCACCCTCAGGGTTACGACCTTCGAACCAGGGCTCCAGAACACGATTTCCTTCGAGTAGGTTCCCGTGGTGGTCTGATTCATTAGCATCGACGAGCCGTTGTAAGTCCAGGCCACAATCATATACTGCTGGTCGCTTGCCACATCCTTCACATTCCAGGTAATCGTGAACGGCACGCCGATCGCGGCCGGTACCTCGTTCGTCGAAGGAGCGCTGCCTGGGCCGATGACTGGGGGTACGTTCTCAACAAAGATGTCGAAGTCGTTCTCCGGCGCATAGTACGTGCGCCACGTCTTCGTGGGGTCGATCGCACACGGCGTCGTTTCCTTGATGGAGGCGTTGATGCGAAAACCCTTCAAGGCCGACTGCGGCGTACCATCAAGTTCGCTCAAATAGAAACTGCCCGTGGTCTGGCCGTTCATGAACGGAATCTCGTACGTGCTCAACACCGGCAGAATGCCGTCGTTGTAACCATTGCGCTGTACATCCAAGACAACCGTAATCGACTCACCGACGGCAAGGCCGGAGGGCGGAACCGTGAGTTTAACGTCGATACGGCCCGCCGTGGGCCCCGTCGCCGATTCCTTGAAGATGTTACTGTACGAGGAGAGGGTGATCGCCGGGGCCTCGTCTGCCGCATTCGCCGCGATTGGGAGCATGCCAGTCAGCATCGTCAACGCCAGAGCGAAGATACCCAACTCCTTGATTGCATTCATTCTTTTCACTTGTTCCGTCTCTTTCTCCCGCGCGCCTTGGTTCGTGACGCCCTTTCTGCGCGGAGAAAGAAAGAGCGGCATTCTTGAACCTGGGTTCACGTTCAAGTCATGTCGCCTTCAACTCGTCTGCCGAATAAAGGACGTGGCACACCCTTTCATCGCGTCTTACGAGGGGCACCGGAAAGAGCCCATGAGAAAACACGAATAGAAGATGCGCCACGTGATGACACGTGGACGCGTCCCCGTATTTCGCTTTCTCATTAGAAATTTCCGGTTTCTCGTAAAGCTCGATACGTGAACGACGTTCACTTGGCTTCGGTTAGGTTGCCCACCCGAAGCCCCGCCCCGCTCCAGAATCCGGCCCGCTGATGGCAACGGGCCCTACCTGTGGGGACAACGGCCGTGCTGTGTGCCACGACCGGTTCTATGAAGATCAATCGCCCTTCGGGTCCGATTCCTCTCACCCGAAAAACGGTCTATATTGTACCACAAACCCCTGTCTGTTGATAGTGTTTTCCACAATTTTTACAAACCAGTTTCGACCCTGATTAAGGAGCGAACGCGGTTTATTCCACTACGATGCGGAAGCCCACGTCGAAGACGGGAGCGTAGGGACGATGCGCGCGGCGGTAGGAGGCCGTGGCGCGTTTCGGCCGCGACATCCACGAGCCGCCGCGCACCACGCGCCGCTCGTCGCCGTCCGGCGCGTTGCGTCCGTCGTCCGCCACATAAGGATACGGACGATACTTCGACTGCGTCCACTCGGCCACGTTGCCGTGCAGGTCGAAGAGTCCCCACGGATTCGGCTTCCACTTCCCGCTTTTCTCCTCGAGGAACGCGCCGTCGTTCACCGCGTGCGCCTGCGGGATCCAGTTGTCGTAGATGTTCTCCACATTGCCAAAACGCGCCTTAAAACGGTCGTTTTCGTAACAGTTCGCCGAGAAGTCCCCGAGCGAAATGTCGGCCAGGTTCGCGAACGGCGCGAAATTGCCCGCATCCGCGCCCCACCAGAACGGACGCGTACTTCCCGCACGCGCGGCCCACTCCCACTCGGCTTCGGTGGGCAGACGCACGGTGCGCCCCGTCTTCTTCGAGAGCCACGCGCAGAATTGGACGGCTTTCGTCCAGGAGACGCGCACCACCGGCAGGTCGTCGCCATTCACATCGTAGCCCGTTGCGCCGAACTGGTAGTTGTGGCGCGACTCGCAGCGGCTGTCGTGCTTCGGATCGAATTCGCGGAATTCGCGGTTCGTCACCTCGCGCGCGCCCATCTGGAACGGCGCCACCCGCACGGCGGCGGCGGGACGTTCGTCCCCTTCCGCGCCCGCGTCGTTCGAGCCCATCACGAAGGTGCCGCCGGGAATCGCGACGAGCGGCAGCTCCACACCCGATGCAAGTACGAGCGGCGCCGCGGGGGCGGACCGTTTCGCGGCCGGATCGAACGGCCAGCCCGCAACGGTCAGCGGCGGCAGGGACGGAAGCGGCGCGCGCGGCGGCGACGCCGTGAGCTTCACCGGCGGCGTCTCGATCTTTTCGTGGTTCTCCTTGAGCCCGGCATACTGCTCGCGACGTCGTTCGCGCAACGCCTCGCGTCCTTTCGCAGCCTCGCCCACGACGGTCTGCCACCGTCCGTGGAACGGCGCATTGAGGTCGATCCAGGTCACCAGCCGGTCGCGCGCCTCGGCCGAAAGCGTCACCCCGTGGTGGCCCTTGTCGAGAATCATCATGAGTTCCGTCGTTTCGGCGTGCCACTCCATCGGTTCGAAGAGGTGGATGTCGCTCTCAAGGCCCGGATGGCGCACATAGCGCACGAGATTGAAATACGAGCGCGTGAAGTGTCCGCCCGCCGCCATCCAATTCGGCGCACCCGGTGCGGCGGTGTGCCAACCGGTGAGTTTCGTCGGACGAAGATCGGGCTTCCACCGGTGATCGCCGAACATCTCGCGGTCCGCCGGATCGGCATCGTGATGGCACCGCACGCAGAAGGCGTCGAGCACCGGCTGCACTTCGCGCAGGAACTCGTAGTTGCGGGTGGGACCTCGCCAGGACTGGATCTCTTCCAGCTTCATGTTCGCGGCTGCGCGCGGCGTTCGCGCCACGAACGCCTGCTTCTCGTGGCAGCCCGCGCAGGAGAGGTACTCGCCCGGACGCGCCGTGAACCAGCTGCGCATCACCTGCAGGGCCTGTCCCTCGGCGTCGAGCGGCTGGACGGCGATGGGCGTATTCGCGGGGACGCGGAAATAGACGCTGCCGTCGGCATTCACGGGGACTGTCCCCAAGATGCGGCGCATGTCCCACGGACCGTCGAGTCCGATGACACCGAAGACGCCGCCTTCGTTATGGAAGCCGAACGTGTAGGTGTAGACGCGGAGCGACTTCACGGTACCGCGCGGAATCGCCTTCAGGCCGGGACCTTCGTAGATGTCGGCCACGTAGATCTGGGCGTCTTTGCGCGCGGGGTCGATGCGGTCCGGCTGCGGATGCGGCACGGGCGTTTTCATCAGCGGCACGGGTTCGCAGAGATCGTGGTCCGCCTCGCGGAGGAGGCAGATTTCGTTGTCGAAGCGGTCGATGAGGTAGAGCGAGTAGCGCGCCTCGCCCTCGTTGCGCCGCGCCACGAGGAAGGTCGTGTCGTCGAGCGGATACGGATGCAGATTCATCGGCCAGGTGCCGCTGTAGAGCCGGTCGCGCACGATGGGATCGACCTTCTTGCCGTAGCCCGGGAGAAGCTGGATCGCACCCTCGCCCTCCTCGGTGCCGCGTGTCACGTCGAAGAGGCCGAGCTGCCCCTCGCGGCGAAGGCCGTGGTGGCCCGTGAGCACCGCGACGAACTGCGTGGGCTTGCCGGGGATCGGACGCGCGTAGAACATGCTGTTCGGCCAGAAGGAATTGCTGCCGTAGAAGGCACGCTGGTTCGTGCCGTCGGGATTGCAGGTGAAGAGGATGCGGGCGTGGGCGTGGGGGATGTCGGTGTATTCCCAGCGCAGGTACATCACACGGCCGTCGGGCATCACTTCGGGACACCACGCATGCTCCTGGTCGTTCGCGAGGAGTTCCATCCCCGAACCGTCCGCCCACGCGCGGAAGAGGTTCGCGACGGGCGTCGAGCCCCAGACGCAGGGTACGGCATACTTGAGCGCCGTGCAGGTGAAGATGATGTGGCCGTCGGGTACGTAGCAGGCGTCGTAGCAGTTGACGTCGGGCGCATTCGGGGGCGTGACCTGCCGCACCTTCTTCGAGGCGAGGTCGAGCTCGAGAACGTGCCAGGCGTTCGAGGTGCCGATGCCGGAAAAGAGAAGACGATCGGCGTTCCAATGCAATTCCACATCGGCGATGGGCTGTCCGTTCGGCGGGGTATAGACGACCTTCGTGCGGCCGGCCTCGGGTCCCTTCACATCGAGCAGACAGAGTTCGTTGGCATGGCCGTCCTTCGGCAGCATCGAATTGCTCTGCCAGTTGCACGGCAGGAAACTGCGCCGGTTCTTGCGGCGGATGAAGAGCAGCTGGTCGAAGGCGAGCGCCGGATTGAGGTCGATCATCAATGCACGCTTGATGCGATCAAGTTCTTTCCCCGCCTGCACCGCCGCGTCAAGGACATTGGGGGAATACGCGGCCCGTCCGTCTGCCGAATCGGCGTCCACCGCCGCGCAGGCATTCGTTGCGGACACGAAACGCCGGGCGAGATCGTTCCACTGCGCGGCCGCGATCTGGCTCTTTCGATGTGCAAGCAAATGTCCAAGAGACGGAATCGTCTTCGCCGCCGTGGCGGCCGCCTGCCGGGCGCGTGCCACCGCCGCCCCTACGCCCGTCTCGACGCGGAAGACGGAGCTGCCAACGCCGTTGAGCTTCGTGAGGCCCACCTTCGCCTCGAAGCGGACCGCATGCGCGGGAACCGCGAGCGAGAACACGGAAGGCGCGTGTGCGGCGAAGTAGCGGGCGAAGTCCGACGATCCCAGCGTGACAATGCGTCCCTTCACCCACGGCGCCTGGTTGACCTGGAACGAACCCCAACCCACCGTCGCATAGGGAACGGACAACTTCGTTGCGTCCACCCACGTGCCGTCGGCGAGCACGAACTGCGGTTCCGCCCAAATGGCCTGATCGTAGTCGGAATTGTCGGGGCCGACAGTCGCCGTGAGCAGAATCTCCTTCTCGCCCGTCACATCGACGGACATCGCCACCGCCGGGTCGCCGCCGCGCAACAAAGGAGACTCCACCACCCGCCCCGCGCCGACGATGCCGGAAAGCGAAACGGCGAAAAGGAAACACCATTTCAACGCACCCCAACCCGCGAGAAAGCGAGTCCGAGGGAATGGGGTCTTAAAATCATTTCCTGTCTGCGTGGCCATGGCGAGACGACTCCCTATTCAACCAATCAAAGTTCGGACGAATACGTCCACGACGGGGCGGCGAAAGCCGCATTAACGGTCGAGCTTGACCGAGGTGGCGAGCGCGAGACCGCGACCGCGATTGCCCACGGCATTGTAGAAGTGGTAGACCACGCCGTTGTGCTTGATCACCCACGGTTTGTGGGCATGGACCGAATCCCACGGTTCGCTCGGCTTGAGAAGAGGTTCGCCCTGCCATTTGGTCCAGTGGACCAGATCGCGCGAACAGGCGAACGTATCAAAGGCCCCCTTGCAGGTACGTCCGTAGCAATAGTAGAACATCACCCACACATCGCCGATGCGCTGGAGCATCGGATCGCCCACGCGCGCATCGGTGATGACAGCGTCAGCACCGTAACGGCGCCAGGTGACCATGTCGTCCGAAACGGCGATGCCCACCTGTTCCTCGGCACGGACGTTCTTGCCGTTGTAGAAATCGACGAAACGGCCGCCGAGCGCCCGCGTGGGATCCTCCACCGCGAAGTGCTTGTAGAGCGTCACCTTTTCAAAGGGACGCACATCGGGATCCATCGGCGAAAGCACGGGGTTCTTTTTCCAGCGCACCCACGACTTCGGCACGGACGGATCGTCCGTGTAGGCGACACCCGTCGACAGCGGATCCGTTTCGTAGCCCGGTTTCGCGCCACCGATGTACATGAGCCAATAGCGGTTGTCGTAGGTCTTCAGCTCGTTGGAACCTCCCCAGGTCGTGTCAAGGAGCATCGGGAAACCATCGGACTGTTCGGCATCCCACGTTCCCTTCTCGCCCCGACTCAGCACAAGGCCCTTCTTCTCCCAGTGAAGGAGATCGGTCGATTTCGCGAGATGCGTTTCGTAGCCCCTGCCGTCATAGCGGATATAGAGCATATACCAGGCATCGCGATGACGGTAGACGACAGGATTGTCGTACTTCTCCCCGGGCGACGGTACGAGGATCATCCCGTATTTGAACGGCGTTTTCACCTCGTCGAAAATCGCCTGCATCTTCTCCGGACAAATCCCGTCCGTCGGCGGCGGTTCGGCAACGGGTTTCGCCCCCAGGGCCACCCCTCCCGCCATCAATCCTCCCATCAGCAACAACGTTTGAGCGGACAACCTCTTCAGCGACTTCATGCCGTTCATTTTCATCTCTCTTTCATTATTTGAAAACTCACAAATCAACTGTTTCGTCACGCTGGTAGATCGGCAGCTGGCGATCGGGCACCGTCAATGCCAAGACGAGCATCGCGGTCGCATAGACCGAATTGCTTTCGTTGCCGTTACGGGCATTCACCCACGAACCATCGGCGTGCTGCTGGGGAATCCACGTCTCGGCCAGCCAGGCATAGAATTCCTTCCAGGTCGCGCCCCCGATGTGGAAAAGTCCCTGCGCCGTATAGTAGAGTCCGTAAAACACATACCCGCCGTTGTCGGGCACGAGTTTCTTCGAATAGGTCTCGCGCACGAATCGCGCCGCCGCCAGATTCTCCGGCGCCAAGTGGCGTCCGCACAGCTCAAGACAGAGAATGCCCGCACCCGTCAGCGTCTCGGCATACTGTCCCCGATTGCCCTGGTAGCTGAACGCCCCGTCCTTCTCTCGCCGTGTCCGCTTGATGAACAGCACGGCCTGCTCGATCGCCTCGGGCGGTACGCTGGCGCCATTCAGACGCGCACTCCGAAGCGCCATCAACGCCCAGCCGCTGCAGGAAAGATCGGAGTCCTTGGAATTGGGATGATAACGCCACCCGCCAAGGTGGTCCGGATTATCCTTCGGCGCACGCTGCGCATCAAGAATCACCCGTACGGCCAGCGGCAGCACCGCATCGATGCGCGCCTGGCGCTGTGCGTCGACCATGCCCGAACATTCGCTGAGAAAGAGCGTCGCGATCGTATGCGCATACATGCGACCGTTCTCCGCCTGGCCGAAGTAGCCCCGATACGGCGCGTCTTCGCGCAGATCCGCCTTCTCGAGCACCGAATCGATCGTGCGGTTCAGAATGTCGCCGTAGGGACCACGGCCGGGCACGTTGCCGCGCGAAAGAAACGCCATGCCCGCAAGCGCCGGCAGCGCCGCGCTTCGTCCGTCACGCCCCTCGAACGTCCCGTCCGGACGCAACGCCCCCGCGAGGAAGCGCAAGCCGTTCTCAACCGCGCGATCGATCTGCGCCTTCCCTTTTTCGGGGATCGCCTCGGCTCCGGCCACCCAAAAGGAAACGAGGCCCACGACCAGCGCAACCGCCGCTCTCAGACCTCGTCTTCTCATCGTCACGATTCCTTTCGGAACTTATCCGAAGATCATCTCTTCGACAGGTTTCCCGCCTGGCTGCATCGGGAACACGTTCGCACGCGGTTCGACGATGACCTCCACGAAGGTTGTCTTTTCACTGCGCACGGCCTTCTTGATCGTCGACTCGAGTTTCGCCGGATCGATCACGCGATACGTCTCGGCGCCATGCGCCTCGGCGAGCTTGATGAAGTCCGGCAGGTAGTCGTACTTCAGATCCTGCTCGAGGCGCTCGTTCGCGAGGCGTCCCTTGACCGTGAGGATCGAACCCGCGTAGCGCTTGCCGTAGAAGAGCTCCTGCCACTGGCGCACCATGCCGAGGCACCCGTTGTTGAGAACCACGAACGTCACAGGCAACTTGTGTTCGACGGCCACCACGAGCTCTTCGAACGTCATCTGCGCGCCACCGTCGCCGCACACGGCCACGACCTTGTGGTCGGGCTTGCCGATGGCCGCGCCGATGGCCGCCGGAATGCCATATCCCATCGTACCCATGCCGCCCGAACTGAGGAAGTGGCGATGATGCGTGTGGCGGAAATACTGCGCCGCCCACATCTGATGCTGACCGACGTCCGTTGCGAGAATCGCCTCGCCGTTCGTCACACGGTCGATCGTCTCCAGCACCTGCTGCGGCATAATCACATTCGGGTGCTGGATCCGATACGTCATCGGACGTTCCTTCTTCCACTGCTCGATCTGCGCCAGCCACGGTTCATGCGTCGCCGGCTTCACACGCGACAGCACCGTGGTGATCACGTCCTTGACGTCCGCCACAATACCCAGCGCCACACGCACGTTCTTGCCGATGGAAGCCGGATCGCAGTCCACATGCACGATCTTCGCCTTCTTCGCATACGCCGACAGCTTGCCCGTCACACGATCCGAGAAGCGCGCGCCCAGCGCAATGATGAGGTCCGCCGAGTTGACCGCATAGTTCGCGGCCGCCGTTCCATGCATGCCCGCCATCCGCAACGAAAGCGGATCCGTCTCGGGAAACGCGCCCAGCCCCATCAGCGTCGTCGCCACAGGGATCTGCGCGCGCCGCGCCAGCTGCGCCACGTCTTTCGTCGCACCGGACGCAATCACACCGCCGCCGGCATAGATGACGGGGCGTTCGGCCTCGTTGATCAGCTTCGCGAAACGCGACAGCTGACTTGCCGTCGCCGAGGATTCCGGATGATACGCCCGCAGCGACACGCGTTCGGGATACTCCGCCGTCGTGAGCGCCTGCTGCACGTTCTTCGGCACGTCGATGACGACCGGCCCCGGCTTGCCGTGGGTTGCGATGTAAAAGGCCTCCGCAACGACTTCCGGGATCTCATCCGCGCTCTGCAGGAGGAAACTGTGCTTCGTGACGGCGCGGCAAATGCCCGTCATATCCGCTTCCTGGAACGCATCGGTGCCGATCTGCTTGAGCGAAACCTGGCCCGTAATGCACACGAGCGGCACGCCGTCCATATTGGCCGTGGCGAGGCCCGTAATCGTGTTCGTGGCACCTGGACCCGAAGTAACGAGGACGACGCCCGGCTTGCCCGTGGCGCGCGCATAGCCGTCGGCCATGTGCACGCTGCCCTGTTCATGCCGTCCGAGCACAAACTGGAACGGCGCCTCGGGCAGACAGTTGAAGATGTCCAGCACCGTACCGCCCGGATATCCGAACAGGACCTCCGTACCGGCCTTCGCCAGTGCATCCACCAATGTCTGCGCACCCGTCTTTTCGAGTTTTTTCTTCATCTCATTCTACCTTGTCTTCTCAAATTCCCTTGCTGCGCAACCACTCCTGCGCCCCGCGATCACCACGCGCCGCACGCGAACGCATCTTCCAGATCAACGACTTCTCTTCGTCGACCCGCACGCCTTCACCCCGTTCGTAGCAGGTGGAGACATTCTCCATCGCCGGCGGATAGCCGTCCATCGCCGCCCGCAGGAAGAGGTTGAACGCACGCTTCTCGTCCTTCGCGATGCCTTCGCCCTTCCACAGCGCTACGCCCAATGTGTTGACGGCTTCCGCGCATCCGTTGTCCGCCGCCTTTTCAAGATACTTGACCGCCTTTTTCTCGTCCTTCTTGACGCCCTCGCCCCGCCGGAGCGCGAGCGCATAGTTGAACTGTCCGTAGGCGTTTTCGTAGCTGGCGGACTTCTCGAACCACTTGGCGGACATCTCGAGGTCGCGCTCGACGAAGACGCCGTCGCGGAAGAATCCGCCGATGTTGTTGATCGCCTCGGGGTGGCCCTTCTCCGCGGCCGCGCGCAGGCAGTCGAACGCCTTCTGGTCGTCTTGCGCGACGCCGAGACCGCGCCAGTAGCACATGCCGAGGTTGTAGAGTCCGTTCGGATCGCCCGCGCCGGCCGACTTGCTGAAATAGCTCTGTGAGACCCGCAGCGCCTGTTCGACCTCGTTCGAGGTCGCCTGCGGATTGGACAGCGCCTGCGTGAACAGGAACTTGCCCCAGGCGTTCTGCGCCTGCACATTCCCCGCATCCGCCGCGCGATGCAGCAGATTCGTATCGCCGGAATCAAGCGCCAGCAGATAGAGCGCCATCGAGTTGTTGTGCTTGAGCGCGATACTGCGCAGAAGCGGACGGTTCTCGTCCAGATAGCGCGTCCGCGTCGCCGGATCAAGACGCGCCGCCGGCGGTGCATCCTTTTCGCGTGAAATCAAACCGAGGACAAACGCATAGACCGCTTTCCCCTGCCGCGCCTGTTCGGCGACATCTTCCGCCGCCGACGCATAGGCGCGGGGCGAACCCGACGAGCGCGAATTCAGCAACCGCAGAATCGCGCTGGACGGACTCTCCGCCACCGCCGCCCAGCAACAGGCGGCGGCAAGAGCCAACAGCAACAGTCTCGTTTGTCTCTTCACAGCACACATCCGTTAGAGGGTGATCACCGACTCCTCGCGCGTGAGGAGGTCCTTCATCTTGGCCTGTCCCGCCGCGACATCGTCCGGACCCAGGAACACGGCCTTCGCGCACGAGCTCGCACCCGCCCGCGAGAAGAACTGCTTCGGCTTCGCCTTGCGCAGCGCGAGATTCACGCACTCGCCCGCCGCGCGCAGCTTAGCCGCCAGCGCCAATGCCGCATCCCGCTGTTCGGGGAACATCCAGCCCACGTAGACGCCCTTCTTCGGCGCCGCCGCGTCTTCACCCAGACGCGCCTTCAGCAGCTCCGTCACCACCACGTCGCCAAAACCGAGGCCCACGGCCGTGGCGGGCTGTCCGCCAATCGTCGTGAGCAGGTTGTCATAGCGCCCGCCGCCGAAGATCGCACGGAATTCGCGCTGCGTGTCGAAGCACTCGAAGACGATGCCCGTGTAGTAGCTCAACCCGCGGATCACCGAGATGTCGAACATCAGGCACTCGGCGAAACCCGCGAGTTCCGCGAGACGAAAGAGCTCGCGCAGATTCGCCACCGCCGGCGACCCTTCGCCCGCCAGCTTCTCCGCTTCGTCGAGCGTCTTGAGGTCCATGATCGCGAACGTGGCCTTGACGCCATCCGCATCCACACCGCCGTCGCGCAGCATCGCCGCGATTTCCTCATCCGGCATCTTGCCGCGCTTGTCGAGCGCCAGGAACACCTGCGCGTGCAGATCCGCCGGAATTCCGCTCGCCGCGAGAAGCTCCGAGAGAAGCGCGCGGTTCGAGACGTGCACGCGGAAGTCCGCATTCGTCAACCCCATCCGACGCAGCGCGTCGCACGCGGCGCCGAGCACTTCGACTTCGGCCAGCAC
>JAKSOY010000070.1 GCA_024405255.1 Kiritimatiellia bacterium | reverse complement strand
AGAAGTTCTGGGAGGGGGCGCGTACGGCACTGCGTCGTGACAAGTGCGTGGAAATCCCCACGCGCCGCGCGGAGCCGATCCACCTCAAGACGAAGGCTGAAGACTACAGCCAGGACTGGTTTGGTGCGTTCAGCCAGATCAAGGACCCTAAGAGCATCCTGTCGAGTGTGCGCGAACTGCAGAGTGAAACGGGCTTGACGAATCTCAAGCCAGCAGAACGTGCGGTGCTTGCGGAGCGTCTGGCATTTGCGCTCAAGGCGACGCGCAAGACGGATGACGCGCTTTTTGCGCGTATCGCGTTCTGCATCGACGACCTCCAGCTTGATTCAGAGATGGCCGCCAACGAGAAGCTGGCGCATGCGTATAGCGCGAAGTCGCGTGCCTATCTGTGGGAGAAGCTGCTGAGCGAAGAAACCCGCTACCTCGCGGCGGCGCGTGCGCTGCCGGCGCGCGAGACGGGTGCGCTCGTCAAGTTCCTCACGAAGGAAAACGCGGACGAAGCGAAGGCGAAGCTCTTCGCGGAACTTCCCCAGATGTGCTTCGCGCTCCTTTCCGAAGTGCTTGACGCGTTCAAGAAGGATACCGCGTGCGAAGAGGCCTGCGCGGCGCTTCTGAATACGCCAGCGGCACCGGCAACGCTCGTGACGCTCGTTCTCGGCCGCTATAAAGAATTCAAGGCGTGGACGAAGCTGCCGGCGCTCGTCGTCATTCTGACGCACGCGATTGCGTTGGGTGAAGGTCGCCAGGGCGGTGAAACGCTGCGTATGCAGAACATCATCCGCCGTCTCTTTGCGGACCAGAAGTGGCTGGAGGAAACGCTCGGCCAGTTGCAGCCGGCGGACAAGGCGCTCTTCTTCGAACGCTTCCAGGCGTCCATCGCGTGGGATCCGTCCACGCACCACATGATTGTGATGCGTATGACGAAGATCGCCCCGGAACTGGCGTCGCGCCTCTACAAGAAGACGGCCGTCAAGAAGATCGAGCGCATCACCTCGCTCCGCTCCTATGCGGAACGCCAGGCCGCCTACGAACATCTCGTCAAGGTCGAGATTCCCGAGAACACGAAGCGCATCGAATTCGCGAAGAGCTACGGCGACCTTTCCGAAAACGCCGAATACCAGTATGCGAAGGACGAGCAGCGTGCGCTCATGCAGAAGGAGACCCTGCTGCAGAAGGACCTCAACGAGGTCAAGGCGGTCGACTTCTCGGATGTCACCGAGCCTACCGCCGTCGTGCCCGGTTCGTGCGTGACCATCGTCACCGCGAAGGGTGAAGAGAAGGTGTTCACCGTGCTGGGTGAATGGGATAACGATCTCGATCGCGGTATCATCTCGAACAAGACGAAGCTCGCCGAGAACATGCTGGGCAAGAAGGCCGGCGACACGTTCGATCTTCCGGATGCGGAAGGCAATGTCTCGGTGGCGACGATCAAGGCGGTGTCCGCCCTCACGGACGAACTCCGTACCTGGGTTCAGACCACGCCTGCTGTTGCCTGAGTGTTGGATCCTGATCGTGTGCTGAACAAAAGGAGGTTCTAAATGGCCGCAAAAAAGACCGTTGAAGACGCTGGAACGATCAAGAAGGCGCCGAAGGTTCCGCTGAAGAAGCCGGAAGAGGCCCAGATGTTCGAGAACCATAGTCAGGAGATGGCGTTTGCCTTTGCGGAGGCGATGAAGAAGCGCCAGCGCGAGGCCGATCTTCAGAACGAGCAGGCTTCTCAGGACATCAAGCTCTCGCGTCGTCCGACGACGCGCACGAAGGGGAAGACCACGCAGCAGTTCCCGGAGGCCGATCTGGAGAAGTTCCGCCTTCGTCTGATCATGCTGCGTCAGGAAGCGCTGGGACAGTCCACCACGTTGCGCACGGTCGCGCTCGAGCAGACCGATGACCGCGGCAGCGAGGACGAGGATGGTTCCGATGCATTCATGCGTCTGCAGAATCTCCGCCAGGTGGATTCGCAGAGCCGCATGATTCAGCAGATCGACGAAGCGCTCGCCCGCATCAAGGACGGTACCTACGGCATCTGCGAAGTGTGCGGACAGCTCATCCGCAAGCCGCGTCTGATGAATCTGCCGTTCGTGCATACATGCATGGAATGCCAGACGGCAATGGAGAATCCATACGGGAACCGGTGACGTGCTGAAGTATCGTCGTCTTGTTCTAACGTTCGCCGCCGTCACGAATCTGCTTCTGCTGGATCAGATCGTGAAGGCGGCGGCTGTCTATTTTCTCAAGGGACACGCCCCGTATGTCGTCCTCGAGAACTTCTTCAATCTTGCATACGTCGAGAATCGCGGGTGTGCCTGGGGCTTGCTGCAAGGTCAGGTCTGGCCGCTTGCCGTCTTTGCGTTTTTCGCCCTCGGTGTGATCTCGTGGAAGCGGAAGGTGATCTTCCCGCCGGGACGCTGGGGCGCGGTTTCCGAGACATTGCTTTATGCCGGGGTGATCGGGAATCTGATCGACCGTCTCTCCCGCAAGTGCGTGGTGGACATGTTTGATTTCCATTGGGGCGTTCATCATTTCCCCGTGTTCAATGTCGCCGATTCCTACATCACTGTGGCGGCGGCGATTCTCATCATCGGCGGCTATCTTGTGAATCAGAAAGCCAAGGCACCGCCGAAGGACGATGCGCGCCATGTGTCGGCGTGAGGCCTATCTTCTGGCGGGTCCGACGGCGAGCGGTAAGTCTGCGGCGGCCGCGCTCTTGGCGCGTGCCCGCGGGGCCGCGATCTTGAGTGCCGATTCCATGCTCGTCTATCGGGGAATGGATGTCGGTACGGCCAAGCCTTCCCGCGAGGAACGCGAGGAATTCTCCATGGGCGGTGTCGACATCGTGACGCCGGCCGAACATTTCTCCTCGGGTGCCTGGCTGCGTGCGGCCGCCGCGTGGTTGGCGGAGATCCCCGTCTCGCGTCCCATTGTCATCGTGGGGGGCACGGGACTCTACTTCTCGGCGCTCTTGCGCGGACTTGATCAGCGTTGGACGAATCCGCCACCCGAGTATCCTGTCCTGCAGGTGGAGCGAAGCGTCCTTCATGCGCGCATCGCCCAGCGGCTGGACACGATGTTCCTCGAGGGGCTCGCGGCGGAAGTGCGGTCGTTGCGCGAGCAGTATCCCGTGTGGTCCGATACGGCCTCCGCCGCGATCGGCTATAAGGAGTTCATCGATGGCCTGTCCCCTGAGGTCGTGCGCGAGAAGATTCTCGTTCGTACGCGTCAGCTTGCGAAGCGGCAGGATACGTGGTTCCGTCACCAGTCGACGCCGCTCTATGTCCCCATCGCCTCCACTCCCGAAGAAACCGCCGCCCGTGTCGACGCCCTCTGGCAATCCCACGGCCCCTGGCTCGTCGACCTCTCATCATGCATCAAGGTCTAGAATCATCGTTCAAGTTATGCTATAATACAGCCATGAGCATTCGTAAAATACAGGGCGGCGTCTGTGCCGCGAAAGGCTTTAAAGCCGCGGGCGTTCCGGCCCGTATCAAATATGAAGGGCGCAACGATGTCGCGCTCGTCGTGGCGGACGCGCCTTGTGCGGCGGCCGCGATGTTTACGACCAATGCCGTCGCCGCTGCGCCGGTCCTCTATGACCGCGCCACCGTGAAGTCGGGACGCATCCAGGCGATCCTCGCGAACAGCGGCTGCGCCAATGCCTGCACGGGCGAACTCGGCTACAAGGACGCCGAACTCGCGGCTCTCACGACGGCCGGCGAACTCGGCATCGATCCGAAGTTGGTGCTCGTCGCCTCGACGGGCGTGATCGGACGGCGCCTCCCGATGGACCGTCTTCTGGCCGGCATGAAGGATGCTGCCTCCAAACTCGCGGCGACGCCCGAAGCGGGCCTGGCGGCCGAGAAGGCCGTGATGACCACCGACACGAAGCCGAAACAGGCGGCCGTTCAGACGAAGATCGGCGGCAAGACGATTACCGTCGGCGGCATGTGCAAGGGATCCGGCATGATCGAACCCAACATGGCGACGATGCTCGGATTCATTACGACCGATGCCGCCGTGACGCCGGCGATGTTGCGCCGTGCGCTCAAGCTGGCCGTGGCCGTGTCGTTCAACCACGTGGTGGTCGACGGTGACGAGTCCACCAACGACAGCGTTTTCCTGCTGGCTTCCGGAGCCGCCGGCAATGCGTGCATCGATAAGGCAGGATCCGACTTCGACGCCTTTGTGGAAGCGCTCACCGCCGTTGGCGAGGCGCTGGCCAAGCAGATGGCGGCCGACGGCGAAGGCGCCACGAAGTTCGTGGAAGTCACGGTGAAGAATGCGGCAACCCAGCGCGACGCCGATCGCGCGGCCCGCGCCATCGCGAAGAGCCCCCTCGCCAAGACCTCCTGGTTCGGCAAGGACCCCAACTGGGGCCGTGTGCTCGCCGCCGCCGGCTATTCGGGCGCGAAGGTCGTGGACATGGAAGCGGAAGTCTTCTATGGCAAGACCTGGGCCTACAAGAAAGGCCAGGTGGCCGATGCGGCGCAGCTGGCCAAGTTGGCGAAGGAAATGGACGGACCCGAACTCAAGGTCACGGTCGACCTTCATCTCGGCTCGTTCGCCTCGACGATCTACACCTGCGACTTCTCGTTGGACTACGTTCACATCAACGCTGATTACACCACATGAGTCCTGCCACTTGAGTGAAGCCGTCTATAGTGTCACGCAGTTGACGAAGTCCATTCGGAAGAACCTGCTCGCGAATAACGCGCGCTTGGTCGGTGTGTGGATTGAAGGCGAGGTCTCCGGCAATAAAATCTACGGATCGGGACACCGCTACTTCACGCTGAAGGACAACGATGCGTCGATCAACTGCGTGCTCTTTGCGTTTCACGTGGGCGGCTGCGATGAAAACTATCGCGCCATGCTGGCACAGGGCGAGGAGAAAGTCAACGGTCTCAAAGTCCAGATGATGGGCGAACTCGACTTGAACATGTCCCGTGGACAGTATTCGTTCAAGGTGTCGCGCATTCGCCTGGCCGGTGTCGGTGACAAGATGGCGGAGTTCAATGCGCTCAAGGCGAAACTTGAAGCCGAAGGACTCAACAAGCTCGATCATCCCGAACGACGGCGCCCGTTGCCGTTTCTGCCGCGTCGCATCGGCATTGTCACGTCGCCCGCGGGTGCCGTGATCCATGACATGTGCGATGTGATCAACCGACGTTTCCCGAATGTCGAGATCCGCGTCTACCCGGCGAAGGTGCAGGGCGAAGGCGCCGCGGAAACGCTCGTGGCGGGCTTGCGGTTCTTCAATGGACTGCTCGTCAACCACGATGCCGGCTGGGTACCGGATGTCCTCATTCTCGCACGCGGCGGCGGATCCGTCGAAGACCTGTGGACGTTCAATGAAGAGCCTGTCGTTCGGGCCGTGGCGGCGTCGGAGATCCCGATCATCTCGGCGGTCGGTCACGAAAGCGATACGACCCTCTGCGACTACGTGGCCGACCTGCTGGCCGGCACGCCCTCGATCGCGGCCGAACGCGTAGTGCCTGTCAAGGCCGACCTGCAGGCGCAGGTCACAGACCTTGCCGCGCGTCTGCGGCAGATGGTGCAGAACCGTCTGGAAGGGTACATCCAGCAAGTCGACTATCTCACGCATCGCCTGTCGTCCGCCCCGCAAGTGGGGTTGGCGCGTACGGAGCGGACGCTGACCGGTCTTGCGGCGCGTCTCGAACCGGCGCTGAAAGCCTCGCTGGCCTCTGCGACACAGCGTGTCGAACGTGCCTCCCTGCGTTTGGCGCCGCCGATGCGCGAAGCCGTGCAGCGGGCGGAGTCCAAACTCGCCACGTGCCAGCGGGCGCTCACGCTGCTGAATCCCTATCAGGTGCTCGAGCGCGGCTATTCGATCACGACGGACGCCGAAGGTCGCGTCATTCGCGCGGCGGGCGATGTCGCGAAGGGGACGCATCTGAAGACGCGTCTCAAAGACGGCCAACTTGAATCGGTGACGATTTAGGAAGCGAGTGTGCATGAACCGATTCATTCAACAGATCCTTGTGTTTCTTCATCTGAAAAAAACGCGTCCGCGACGGATTGCGTTTGCGACCTTTGCCACGACCGACCGTGGACTTGTGCGGGCCGACAATCAGGACCACTTTCTGTGCGCGTCCGACAGGATGCTGTTTTGCGTGGCGGATGGCATGGGCGGCGGTGCGGATGGCTCTTTGGCGAGCGAATGGGCCTGTCAGGCCATTGACGCGGCGGTGAAGGCCGAGGAGAACGATCTGGCCTCGCGTGAGCAAGCCATCGCGGCGGCGCTCACCGAGGTGAATACGCGTATTCGTGCGTATGCGAAGGAACATGGCTACAAGACGATGGGCACAACGGCCGTCGGCCTTGTCTCGGAACCGGTGTCCGGCGTGTTGGCACGTATCTTCCACGTGGGCGACAGCCGGGCGTATCGCTACCGCTACGGACGCCTCGACGCCCTGACGCGCGACCATACGGTCGGCAATGAGTTGGGACAGGCGATAGCGGGCAGCATCAACGGTGCCGACCAGGCGCGTGTTCTGCAGGCGCGCAGCAATCCGCTCACGCACATCCTCACGCGTGCGGTGGGAACGGAACTGCGGGTGCGTCCTGAATGGAAGAGCATCGACGTGCAGCGGGGCGACCGCTTTCTGTTCTGTTCGGACGGCGTGCACGACATGCTGGACGATGCCGAGATCGCGCAGATTCTGTCCCAGGCTTCAACCCCGCGGGTCGCGGTGGCGCGTTTGGAGGCGGCCGTACGCAAAGCGGGCGCACAAGACAATTACACCATTCTCTGCGCCTATGCCACAAGTCGGCAAGGCGGCTGAACTTTAAATCAACCTGGAAAGGAACATGTACGATATGAAATACGATCTGCTGACAGTTCTCCTCGGTGTCTTCATCGCACTTTCCGCCGGCGCGGCACAAGTTGATTTCAATGCGGCTCAAAAAGAGCAGAACTTCGGCGGTACGCTTGTGGCGCCGCCCAAGCAGGAGGTGGTGGTTCCCGAGAAACCCGTGGAGACGGGCAAGCCGCTGTTCGAACTACGTCCGTTCTTTTCGGCGAACCATACGAAGGCGCTGTCCGATTGCTATCTCCATAATCGGCTCGCCGTGGGCTATGTCGGGCCGGCCTCGTGGTTGGAGCGCGGGGAGAAGGGCGAGATCAGTCGGGCGACCGTCGACTATCTGCCGGCGAATGTGCCGTTCTATCTGCCGATCGTCGGTACGCGGGCCGAGGCGGTTGCCGTGCGCGATGCGCTTGATTCCGTGACGAATGCGCTCTCGTCCGAGGTGCGGGAGGTGCTCTGTACGAAGAACGCCTTGGCGCCGATTCTGCAGTGGCTCATTCGTCGGAATCTGGCGGGACTCGAACCCGAAGACTATCTGACCCCGCGTGCGCATCCGGCGGCGTTTATGCGAAGCCACTTTGATTTCCCGAAGCTTGAGAAGGCGGCGCGGGAATTGACGATCGCCGGGGTTCCGCCGATCGCGTACATCCGTCCCATCTATGATGACTATGCTCGTGACCCGCGGCCGAAGATGAAGCCGGGACGCGACTATTCGGACCTTCAGGACGAAGAGTCCTTCGCTACGCCGTTTGCGATCGGCATTGTCTTGCGTGCGCCGGAGGCGAATCGCGTGTTCCGTTTCTCGGCACGTACTTGGGGGGGCGGCAACCAGAAGGTCGAATACAAGTGGATGGTCGTTCGCGGACGCGGCCTTCAGCATCTCCAGTCCTATCTGGGCGACAAGCGTCTGTCGCCGGCGAACGGATTCGCCGAGATCCACATCAACCGGCGGTTCATGTCCACGCGTCTCGACATCGCCGTCTTTTCACGGATCGGCAAGGGACTCTGGGGTCCGCCGGCGATCATTTCGTTCTATCAGCCGCCGGATGTGAAGTCCGATTATTACAACTCGGGGCTTTTGCGTGAGAACAACTATGCGTCACACGTATCTCCGGCGGATCCGTTCCGTCGGGCGTTGCGTCCGCTGTATGTGCCACGGGATTGGGCCGACACGTTCGACTTCGACACGAACGGAAACATTTCAATCATCTCGCGCCGTCGTGCCGGTTCGGTCTTTGCGGACCGCTTCTATCGCCCGACGGGGGAGAAGATCATCGAGCTGTGGCCGAGCGGCCAGCCGAAGAAGACGATTCGGGTGTCGTTCTTCCTGAACAAGGAAGGGATGCTCGACTATGCGGACGACGGGGCTGAGATCGAGTATCCGTACAAGCAGACGCGCAGTGAACATTTTCTTAAAACTTCGGACGCATTGTAAGCGATTTATGATATAATAGTAGTTGCTATGACATTCAAGAGTTCAAAGGCTAGGAAGAACATGCGAGTTTCGATTCTTCTCTCGGCAGCCCTGCTTCTGACGGGCTGCACGTCGATCATTTCGGGTTCCACGGAGCTCTACAAGGACTATCTTGGTTCGCGGAGCTGGGCGCGTCAAGCGAATCTGCAGGGAGGCCAGATTGAACTCGTGGTGATGCGTACACTGGCGGATGGGACGTTGCGCGGACGCTTTGACGGACTCGGCGACTGCGCGCATTGTGTCTTCCAGATGCCGGTTCCCAACAGCATGAACAAGGTGCGGTGCGAGGCGATCTTCCCCCAGCCGGCGCAGTGGAACGGGACGCTGCTTGTGCTCGGTACGGAGGGTCCGGGCGGAAGTTTCCCCAAGAATGCGCCGCAGCGTATCAAGGATGGTACGGCGGTCGTGTGCTGCGACGGCGGGATGAACATCCTGCGGAAGCGCGACGAATCGCCGAATCCCGAAATGACGGGATTCAAGCGTCCTGAAGCGCGTCAGATGTTTATGGAAGAGGCGATGCATCTGGCTGTCGTCGGAGGCAAGGCGTTGGTAATGGCGCGTTTTGGCAAGGTACCGGAAAAGACGGTGTTCGAAGGTCGCGAGTCGGCTGGTGCGCAAGGTGTCTTCCTCGCGCAGAAGTATCCGGAAGACGTTGATGTGCTGAAGCTTGAAAATCCCGCGCTGGACTTCTGGCGTACGTTCCTGTACGAGTTCAATGTCTCGTTGAACGTTCGTGACCGTTCGGGCCACATGGTCCTGCGCGATGCGCAGTGCGAAGCAGTCATGGTGGCGGCCAAGCAGAAAAACGGACTCACCATGAAGGAAGACGAGTTCTTCGATCTTGCGGCGAATTACGACAACATCTTTTCGTTCTCGCATACGAAGGATAAAATCCGTCATATGTGGCATGAGCTTTACACGGCGGAATCCGTTTCGACCAACCTCAACCTGAAGGTGGACGTGGTCGAGCGCGGGGTCGATCTCAAGCCGGTCATTCGCACGTCCCAATGGCGCGTGCATTGGTTCTTCGGCGATACCGAATATGGCCATGAGTCTGCGCCGGTGCAAGTGCTCGCCCTGCGCGAGACCTGCAAAGCGCTCACGCCGAGCGGCGATCTTTCGGCTTTCGCCGCGCGTGGCGGAAAGCTCGAGGTCGTGATCGAGAAGAACAACGCATTCGTCCCGAGGACCATCGCCGAAGCGTCGCTCAAGGCGATCAAAGGCATCAAGCCCACTGTCAAACGCGTCGAATGACGCGACATGAAGAGGATTTGATCATGATAAACGTTGGTATCATTGGTTGTGGTTTTGTCGGCGGGGCGTTGAAAGCCTGGCTTGAGGAGAATAATCCTGAGTGTCGGCTGTTCATCAGCGATCCGCCGAAAGGCTACAACGACGACCTCTCCAAGATCGATGTCGCGTTTCTGCAGATTCACGTGCCAACCGAAGACGATGGCACGCAAGATCTTACGTTGATGAAGCAGTTGATCTCGGCGCTTCCGCAGGTGCCTGTCTTCGTGCGTACGACGATCCTGCCGGGGACGTCCGATCGGCTCTCGCGTGAGACGGGCCACCAGGTCTGCTATATGCCGGAGTTCTTGACCGAACGGACGCATATTGAAGACTTCAAAAAGCAGACGATGGTCTTTACAGGAGCGATTGAACTGCTCGCGCGGATTTTCAAGGGCAAGCGTTTTGCCGTGATGTCGCCACTCGAGGCGGAAATTACCAAGTATGCCCATAATGTATTCGGTGCCTACAAGGTGACCTACTTCAATGCGGTGAAGGAATACTGCGAGAAGATGGGGGCCGATTGGTCGAATGTCCATACGGGTTGTCTGTTGTCCGGCTATATCAACGATATGCACACGTTTGTGCCGGGACCCGACGGCAAGTGCGGTTATGGCGGCAAGTGCTTTCCGAAGGATGTCAATGCATTTGCGAAACTCACGCAAGGCCAACCACTCGGTCGTCTCTTGGCGCCCTTGCATGAGTTGAATGTCCATTTCCGTGGATTTGAAGAGCATATCTAACAGGCTCCCGCCATGCGACGGTTGAAGTCTAGACAGTCCGATTTTTCAGATTTATTCGGAATGTAAAAGACTATGACACCAACGCGTCGCATATTTCTGAATATCATCACCACCTACGGTCGGTCTCTCTATGCATTGGTGATCGGCCTCTTTTGCGGCCGATGGACGCTGATGGCGCTCGGCGAGGTCGATTACGGCCTTCTGGGGGTCGTTGGAGGGATGGCTGCTTTTGTTGCGTTCTTCAATGGCATTATGGCTTCTGGTGTCGGACGCTTCTATGCGATTTGTGTCGGCAAATATCAAGGCGATTCGAGGCTGGGACTTGAAAAATGCCGCGAATGGTTCTCGACGGCTGTGGCCATACATACCATTCTCCCGATTGTATTGGTTTTAATCGGCTATCCAATCGGCGCGTTCGTCGTCAGGCATTGTTTGTCGATCCCTCCAGAGCGTCTATTCGCATGCCTATGGGTTTGGCGATTCTCCTGCATTTCCTGTTTCATTTCGATGGCGTCGGTTCCCTATCATGCGATGTATGAAGCCCAGCAGGACATTGCCGAACTCACGATCTACAGTTTTTTCACCACGACCTTGAATGTGTTCTTCATGTACTTTGCCGTCACCCATCCTGGAGAGTGGTTGGTCGGGATTTCATTCTGGATATGTCTTCTGACGTCGCTGCCGGCATTGATTATTTCCTTTCGTGCTTTCCGCAAATATCCGGAATGTCGTTTTCGGTTGGCCTCTGTCAACTGCATGGATCGTGTGAAACGAATGCTGGCCTATTCTGGATGGTTTGTGATCGGCAACGCCGCCCAATTGCTGAGAGATCAGGGGATGGGAATATTGGTCAATTTGTATTATGGCCCTCGGGTCAATGCCGCTCAGGGAGTCGGAGGTACGCTGTCTAACCACTGTTCGACCTTGTCTGCGAGCTTGACGGGGGCATTCTGGCCGGTGATCACCACGGCTTACGGTGCAGGAGATATGGATAGGGTCCGCGAATATGTCTATCGTGTCAGTCGTTTAGCGACCATATTCGTCATGATTTTTGCATTGCCGCTCATTTTGGAAATCGATGAGGTGTTGGTGCTGTGGTTGAAGAATCCGCCGTGTTGGGCTGCCGGGCTTTGCATTTGCAGTCTGATTGGTTTGATTTTGGACAAGACCTCTTTTGGATATGCCATTGCTGCCCATGCGTGTGAGAAGATCGCCAAATACCAGATGGCTGTGGGGGGCATTAATTTACTGGCGATTCCTTTGGCCCTGTTGGGAATTTATGCTGATTACAATGTATATTGGATAGGCGCGGTGGTGGCGTTTATGTGTTTGCTCGTGGCATGTATGCGCGTACTGATTGCCCGAAGAATGTTTGCGGTGAGCGGACGCTATTGGTTGTTTCATATCGTGTTGCCGTTGCTCGTGGTGTCTGCTGCTGCTGTTGGTGTCGGCCTCGTTCCTCGCTTGCTCCTTTCTGCCGGCTTCGTACGTGTCTTGATTACCCTGACGACGATGGAATTTGTATTGTTGCCTAGTATCTGGTTTGTGGTATTTAGCCCAGACGAACGGGCGTTTGTGGTTGAGAGAATCCAGCGTTTCAAGGAGTGGACATGGCCGAAAAAATAAAACGTTTTATTGAGTGTTATGTTCCTGTGACTTGCTGTAACTTGAAATGCGAGTATTGCTATGTTCCGCAGAAACATTGGCAGCAGGGGCGCATGCCGCAGTTCAAGTATACGCCTGCGCAAATCGGCAGGGCGTTTTCGCGTGCGCGTTGGGGTGGACTTTGCTATGTCAGCATTTGCGGGGGCGGGGAAACCTTGTTGCCACCTGAGATGCCGACGATCGTCCACGAAATCTTGAAACAAGATCATTTCGTAAATCTTACGACCAATGGTACTTGTACCCAGGCCTTTGAAACCATTCTGAAATTGATCCCTCCCGAGATGCTTGAACGATTGCATTTCGCATTTTCCCTCCACTATCTGGAATTGAAGCGGCTGAATTTGTTGTCCGTATTTGCAGAGAACGTTGCTAGAATGAGAAGGGCGGGGTGCTCCTTCGTTGTCCAGTTGAACCTTTACGATGGTTATTTGCCGTACTTGGACGAGATCAAGGATTATTGCTTGAAACATTTTAAAGCCTTACCCCAATTGGCGGCAACACGCGATGAAAAGCAACCGAGGTTGAAACTCCTCACCAGCCTCTCGGAAGACGAATACCTTCGACTGGGCAGACAGTTCGAATCGCCGCTTTTTGATTTCACCATGCAGAACTTCAATCGGCGACATTCAGAATTTTGCCATGCCGGTGCGTGGACCTTTGTGGCAGATTTGGCTGAAGGTTGGATCAAGCCCTGTTATTGCACAGGGGAAATGATTGATTTTATCCAAGACACCGATAAGCCAATTCCTTTTTGCCCGGTCGGTCGAAATTGCCGTTCGGATTTTTGCCACAATTCCAGTCATTTCCTTTCCCTTGGAAACATCCCTGAGAAATTCACGGAAATCACCTATGCCGGTTTGCGAAATCGTCCTGAGGCGAACTGGTATACTTCAAGAATGTCTCAGTTCCTGTCGACTAAACTACAAGACGACAATGCTCGGCTTTCGTCAATGGGAAAACTCTTTTATTCGCAAAGGACCATTTTGTTTGACTTGACTCGACGTGCTGCCAACAAATTGTCCAGACTGCTTTTCCACCGAGAAATCTTCAGGTCACGATTCTCAAACTATTCCCGATGAATTTCAACGATTCCCATCTCTGTGCTGTGTTCCGTTGTACGAGAGTTGTTGAGGATATCCCACATGACAGTATCATCTCAAATCACAGAATTGCGTTCAATGACGTCTTCGGCCCTTGCGCCGTTGATCACGCGTGATTATTGGCTGTTGGAGGTTCCATACTACAGCAATGTCGGTGATACGCTGATTTGGCAAGGGGAATGGGACTTCTTGAAGCGGTTGCCCGTGAAATGCCGCGGGATGCATTCGCTTGAGAGTTTCAGATTCCCCAAAATCAAGAAGGATGATTTGATCCTCTTTCAGGGTGGTGGGAACTTTGGCGATCTCTGGACGAAGCATCACGAGTTCAAGATGAAAGTTGTTGCGGCTTATCCTGAGAACGAGTTCGTCTTTTTTCCGCAAACGGTTTTCTTCGAGAAGGCCGAAAACATGATGAAGTGTGCGGCTTTTCTGTCCGACAAGCGTGTGACGATTTGCGCCCGTGATGAAGTCTCCTATCGCCTTCTGAAGGCGAACTTTTCCAATCGGATTCTGCTTGTACCGGATCTGGCATTTTCGATCGAGTTGGACAGCTGGTACAAGCCGACACCCGGCACGGGTGAACTCCTGCTCAAACGCGAGGACAAAGAACTGCGTACGACGGCGTATTTGTCTGAAGTCGAACAGCGGTCGGGGATCGTCGTTTCCGACTGGACGACATTCCGGGGAACGACAGGATGTGAACGTTGTTTCAATCGGGTGAGGGGGCTGGCGCGTCGCGCGGTCTTTCAGGGTTCGGGATTGGGGCCGCGGATGATTGATTTGTATGGACGTTGGATCTATCGTCCTTTCCTGATGCGTGCGGGCATTCGTCAGTTGGCCCGCTATCAGACGATCTACACGACGCGTCTTCATGCGGCGATTCTCGGTCTGATGCTCGGCAAGCAGGTTGTTTTGATCGACAACTCCTACGGAAAGAATCGTCAGTTCTATGGAACATGGCTACGTGCGTGCGAGAATGTGAGGATGTCCGATGGCTAAGTTTTCTGTCATCATTCCGTGCTACAATCTCCAGCTGTGGATTCGCGAATGCCTCGATTCGGTCTTGTCCCAAGATTTCACGGATTGGGAATGCATCGTCGTCGACGATGGTTCGCAAGATGAAAGTGGAGACATTCTCGACTCCTACGCGATGGGCGAACCTCGCATCAAGGTCGTCCATCAAGCGAATCAAGGGGAAGGTTCCGCCCGAAACACGGCCCTTGTACAGGCCACGGGTGATTGGATTTTCTTTCTTGATGGCGATGATGTGATGCTGCCTGGCACGCTGTCTCGGCTCGCGGACTTGACGACGCACACGACCTGCTCCGTCGTTCGCTTTGCTTTCACCTCCTTCACCGATGCAAAAGACCTGTCAACAAGCCACCTTGAATCCAATTCGAACATCCGTGTTTTATCGAACTTCAATTTCCCGATTATCTTCTCGTACCTTTGGCAGCACATCTATCGCCGTGAACTTCTTGCCGGACTTTCATTCAAATCCTATCGGCGCGGCTGTGATCGGGTGTTCTTCCTGGAAGTCTTGCTCACTCGTGTTGAATCCATGGCGCTCACTTCCTGGGTGGGATACGGTTACCGTGAACGGGAGGGGTCGGCGGTCAATTCGTTTCCGACGAAACAAGTTCTGCTCGATGAAATGGACCATCGTCTCGACATCATCAAGTTGATCAACGCCTCGAAACGAACGATCGCCTATGCAGGAGATTACTGGCTTGAAGGGTATTTCCTCTTTGGCATTCTGGGTGAATTCCGCAACCATCCAGACAGAGCGGAACTTCGCAGGGAATGGCGGTCTCGTCTGCATCAACTTGTGCCGATCGCCCGCTATTCAAGGTATGGCCGCTTGATACTCTGGTGTTGGCTGCATCCGCCATTCTCGCTCATTCCCAAGATCCGTTATGATTTCCTTCGATGATGTCGGAGGAAGGCTCAACCTCGTTGAACAATCCAATTGAACCCTTGAAAGATTTTGTCTAAATTCTATGCCTAGAACTCTCCTAACCTCTCTCCGTGACCGTATCGCCTACTACGAGTGGGCTTATGGACATTTGGCCGAACAAGAATCGGATATCGGTCCGGTCGGCGAATTTCTCGTCGGAAAGATCCTGGGCATTCTCCCGCCGGTGCGTCGGGTCAACGCGCCTTACGATCTTGTTTTGTCCGATGGCCGGGGAATCGAGGTGAAGACCACGACGCATCCGCGTTCGGTCTATGGCAGTCCGAATAATCTCGACTACCGGTGGAATGTGACGACGCAGATGCGAACGCCGCAGAATCTCGCCCCCATCTGGGTGTTCCTCGTTACGGATTTTCCACAGGCTGCCTCGTCAAAGTCCCGATTCGATGTCTTCAATCCCATTTACTGGACGGCTCGTCTCGTCACCGGTTCCGCTCTTGCCACTCTCGGTGTGAAACGAACGCTCACTGCCACCCATTTGTCACGTCTCGGTGTCGAGCCATTCCCCTTGTCCCAATTGAAATCCCATTTGCTAGACCTATCCCAATAGATTGAAATCGATCGAGACTTGCGTCACATTCATAACCCATCATAGAAAACTCGTCCCACGATTCAACAACAACCAATCCATAAATCTTCAACCTCTAACCCTCAACCCCTCTAACCCTTTAACCTTTAATCTTTAACCTTTAACTTTTAACTTAAAACTTCTATGTCCAACATCGCAGCCATCATTCTTTGTGCGGGAAAAGGTACCCGCATGGGTTCGTCCAACCTTAATAAGGTCGCCTTCGATTGCGCAGGTGTACCGGTCGTCCGTTGGATCGTCAATAGCATGCGCGCCGGCGGGGTCGACCGTTTTGTTGTCGTGGTGGGCCATCGCGCGGAAAGTGTGATGTCGGCCTTGGATGGTGAGGACGGTGTGTTGTACGCCTATCAGAAGGACCAGCGGGGTACGGGGCATGCAGCAGACTGCGGCATGCGCGTGCTGATGCAGACAGGCCATGATGGTCCTGTCCTGATTTCAATGGGGGATAAGCTTGTTTCACCAACCGTCGTTCGTGAACTTCTCGCAACGGCGAAAGAAACGGCCACGCGCCGCCTGGGGGCTGTTTTGGGTGTGTTGCCGCGTCCCTCGGGGCGTTCCTCGAAGGGATGCGTGATTGTGAAGGAAGGACGCGCCCTCGGCATTATCGAGGCGAAGGACGCCCAAAAGGCGCTCGACGAAGGGCGCACGCTTCGGGTCGGAGGTGTCCCCGTGACGGGAGACGAGGCCCTGGCGTCGAAATACGTCAATGGCGCGATCTATTGTTTTGATGCGTCGGGACTCGCACGCGAATTGAAGACGCTAAAATCTGACAATGCCCAAGGCGAGTACTATTTGACAGACGTCATTGAAGGTTTTGCCACGCGAGGCGAACTTGAGGTACATGCACTTCAGCATCCCGAAGAGATTCTCACTTATTCGACGAAGCCCGAATTGCGAACACTCGCGCACAAGTTTCTCAGGACCGCAAGTATGTTGCGTGCCGAGACGCAAGATCCGGAACGTGTGGCGTTGCTTGATGCGTTTAGGGAGAAGTATGGGGATCGTCCGTGCGTCATCGCCTCTGCGCCGGGACGTGTCAACTTGATGGGACGTCACATCGAACATCGTGGCGGTTCGACGAATATGATGGCGATCGACGCACGCACGACATTTGTCGCGGCACCGCGAGCGGATCGTACGGTACGAATCTTCAATCTCGATCCGGCGTTTTCGTCCGTTGAATTCGAAATTCCTGATCTTCCGCCGGGAGGAACGGCGGACTGGCTTCACTATCTTGATTCGACACCGGTTCGGGTCGCGCGCGAGGCGAGTGCGGGCCACTGGACGAATTATGTCAAGTCGGCGTTGTTCCGGTTCCAGATGGCGGTGGATTTGCCGCTCGTCGGTATGGATATCGCGGTTTCGGGCAAGATCCCGATCGCAGCAGGCCTCTCCTCGTCTTCGGCTCTCGTGGTCGCGACGGCGGAGGCGGCGGTGGCGCTCAACGAGTTGAATCTTTCCACGCGTGAATTCGTGGATCTTTGTGGAGAAGGGGAATGGTTCGTGGGCACGCGCGGTGGACAAGGCGACCATGCGGCGATGAAATGTGCGCAGGCTGGCTGCATTACGCATCTCCTTTTCAAACCGTTTTCAATTGGTGAGTGCGTGCCATTCCCGTCGGACTACGCGATTGTCGTGGTGGAGTCCGGTGAGCAGGCGAAGAAGGCGGAGGGGGCGCGTGAAACGTTCAATGCGCGAGTTGCCGACTATGAAACGGCGCTGGCTGAAATCCGTCGACACTATCCGGAGTTGCCGCTCACGTATTTCCGTGACATCGCGTTTCTGCCGGAAGCGGATCGTACGAAGGCCTTGGCGTGTCTGACGGGAACTGTCCAAGGTGTCGCGACCTTTGGTGTGAAGGAATGCCGCCGTGCGGAAGCTTGTGTCGACCTTCTCAAGCGAGCGGACTTCGTGTCATTGGGCGAGATGATGAAAGATTCGCATGACGGAGATCGTCTGGGGCGCGGTGAATACGAATGCTCGACGACGAGGATCGATACGTTGTGCGATTCTCTCAATGCAATGGAAGGCGTACTCGGGTCCCAACTCGTCGGTGCAGGCCTCGGTGGATGCGTCATCGCACTTGCGAAGAAGTCGGCAACCGAACGCGTTCTCGCCGATCTCGCGGCGTCGGGATTCAAGGCGTACGTCAGTGAGCCCAGCGCGGGTTCACGTGTCGAGTGGTGATCTCAATCCCTCCAAACGGTAGGGCGCGTTCTCCGAACGCGCCGCAATGAAAAATCAAAATCAAAACTGGGTGGCTGATAAAATGTTTTTCGCTCATATATTGTGTGCAACTGACCTAAAATCTGTTGAAGAGCCACAATATGTCGTATGAAGGTTATTTTATCAGCCAACCAGTAAATCAAATGATTCTCTCAAGTTCAACATTCGCCTGGTTCCTGCCGGTCCCGAAGGACACAACAGGAATTCTCGTCCTTGGGTGACGGAGTGACGTAGTGACTCAGTGACGCCGCTTCAGGACGTAGTGACGTAGTGACTGAGTGACAAAGTGACCCTTGACTCTGGGTGACGGAGTGACGCAGTGACCGTGAATTTGCCGGGCGCGAAGCACTTTTCAAATATCCAGCGTCACCCTGTCACTGCGTCACTGCAAGGGGTGTCACTCTGTCACTGCGTCACCGAAAGTCAAGGGTCACTCCGTCACTGCGACATTCAGTCACTACGTCCTGAAGCGGCGTCACTTTCGACACTCAGTCACTGCGTCACCCAAGGACGAGAGTTCCTGTGGAATCCGGAGGACCAAGCAGGAGATGGACGAGTGGCGGGGCAGTGGAGGGAATTTGTGGCGTGCGAAGCGAAATCAAATGATTCTCTCAAGTTCAACATTCGCCTGGTTCCTGCCGGTCCCGAAGGACACAACAGGAATTCTCGTCCTTGGGTGACGGAGTGACGTAGTGACTCAGTGACGCCGCTTCAGGACGTAGTGACGTAGTGACTGAGTGACAAAGTGACCCTTGACTCTGGGTGACGGAGTGACGCAGTGACCGTGAATTTGCCGGGCGCGAAGCGAAATCAAATTCCCGATTCCTCCATTCGAACATTCGAGCATCCTACCAGACGCGCACAAGTCGAGCGAAAGAACATTCTTTCAGATCTGATTTTCCTAAAAACTGAAGACTGAAAATTGAAGATTGAACACTGAACACTCAGGTTCGACGCCAACCCGTAGATCCAAAAGATTTCAAACGTAAATCCACAGCGTCGAACCTGTGTCGAACCTGCGTCGAACCTGGTAATAGGTTAGTCGAGTGTGTGGCTGACGCCCCGCGCTCGACTAACCTGCAT